>JAAOZI010000014.1 GCA_011605865.1 Archaeoglobales archaeon | reverse complement strand
ATTTGAAGCTCTTCAACTTCGGGGGAAAGGTTTATCCGATAAACCCGAATGCTGATGAGATACACGGATTCAAGTGCTATCCCTCCGTTAGGGATGTGCCGGATGAGATAGATGTTGCAATAATTGCTGTTCCTTCGAAAAATGCGATAGAAGTCGTAAACGAATGCATAGAAAAAGGCGTAAAGGGCATAATCATTATCAGCGGGGGTTTTGCAGAAGGATGGGAAGGGGGAAGGAAGATCGAGGAAAAGATAGTCCAAATTGCAAGAGCCAAAGGTGTGAGAATCATTGGACCGAATACTATGGGTATTCTTAATCCCGAAAGCGGTTTTACCTCCTTTTTCTCGATGCTCAGAAAAATAAATCCGGGAATCATAGGAGTGGTTTCGCAGAGCGGCGCATTTGCGAATTTTATGTTACTGTCCCTGCATCATATAGGGATCAGCAAAGTCATTGCAATAGGGAACAAATGCGACGTCAACGAGATTGATTCGCTAGATTTTCTGCTCAGAGATGAAAAGACGAGGGTAATTGCAATGTACCTTGAAGGCGTAACGAATGGTAGAAGATTTTTTGAGTTATTGAAGAATGCTAAGAAACCGGTAGTAATTCTAAAGGCCGGTAGAACTGAAAGTGGAAAAAAGAGCGCGATGAGTCACACGGCTTCTATCTCGACCAAACACGAGATCTTCCAAGCTGCATGTAAGCAAGCAAATGTTCTGAAAGTTAGAGATTACGAGGAATTGATCGATTCTGTTAAGGCCCTAGCGCTCAATCCCATTCCAATGGGAGAGAGAGTTGCGGTCATTCAACCATCGGGAGCAGAGTGCGTTATGTCTGCAGATGCTGTGGAAGAATTTGGGCTCAGACTTGCGGACTTTAGCGAAAAAACCATGGAAAAACTACATGAATACGCTCCAGAATGGCATTCGGTAGGAAACCCGGTGGATTTATATCCAATTATCGAGAAATCAGGAGACCAAATATTTTTCAATGTACTCAAAATTATATGTGAAGACGAAAACGTGGATGCTATAGTTTCCGGAATCTTCATTCCAAGTCTCCTAACTTTGGACCTCGATTTGGGATGGCTTAAGAAGTACTCAAAACCGATATTCTTCACTCTCAAGGAGGACATAGAGATTCTGAGGGAGATTAGGTTAAAGATAGAGAAATTCTTCCCCGTTTACACAACACCAGAAAGGGCCGTAAGAGCTCTGAAGAATGCTTTGGCTTTCACAAAAAATCCACAGTTGTCCCTTCTATTTAAGGGAAGATCTGAATGAGAGGGTTGTTGATAGCAGTGGAAGGGATAGACGGAGCAGGAAAGACGACGATAGCCAATCACCTATGCGATTTTCTATCAAAAAAAGGATATAAGTGTGTCGTGTTAAAAGAGCCCTCGGAGAGCATTTACGGCAAGATGATAAAAAGCTTAAAAAGCCGGCCAGATCCGGAAACAGAGATGGAACTTTTTCTGAAGGATAGGGAAATGGATGTTAAAGATAGGATACTGCCCGCGCTTGAGGAAGGAAAAATTGTTATAATGGACAGATATTATTACTCTAACATAGCCTATCAGTCAGCTAGAGGCCTGAATGCTGATAGGATAAGGGAGCTGAATGAGAGAATAGCTCCAAAGCCCGATTTGGTTATACTGCTCGATTTGAGTCCATCGAAGGCGTTGGAGAGAATAAAAAACAGGGAAAAACTCAGCATCTTTGAAGAGAAAGATTACCTCGAGAACGTCAGACAGAAGTTTCGCGAAATAGCAGACGAAAGAACAGTGATCATTAACGCTGAGAGGGATTTAGAGTTCGTGAAGAGAGAGGTCGAAAAGGCTGTGATGAGGCTTATGGAAAAATGAGATCAAAAAATCACGGGCTCGACGGGATTTGAACCCGCGACCGACGGGTTAAAAGCCCGTCGCTCTACCTGGCTGAGCTACGAGCCCCCAAAAATTACAGGGCAAAGGATTTAAATTCTTTTCGTTGAGTTCTCGCCATAATCCGACTTTAATTAGCTTGCTATAGCAAAGCAAGTTTAAAATAGAAAGATTTTTATTCTATCCTCTGTCGAAGCTTTATGGCTGAGCCAGATTATAACGATGATGAATTTGAAGAGATGCTTGATAGGCTCGGGCTATGAATTTTTTAAAACTTGCAATCCAAAACCTCCTCTATGCAGAGGATAAGCGATGAAGAAATAAAGAAGAACTTGGAAGGGGTTGATTTCAAAATTGCGGTAATGAGCGGAAAGGGAGGGGTCGGAAAGTCCACCATAGCAGCCTTGCTAGCGCTTCACTATGCGAAAAAAGGGAAGAAGGTTGGTATCTTCGATGCTGATTTCCTTGGCCCAAGCATACCAAAACTTTTCTCGCTGGAAAAAGAGAAAATTTTTCTAGTTGGCGATAAACTGCAACCCGCAATATCTACAAGATACGGGATAAAGATAGTATCGATCCAATTTCTGCTACCATACCCTGATCAACCGGTCATTTGGAGGGGGCCATTGATTGGAGGAATGATAAGGGAACTGATTGGAAGGTCTGATTGGGGAAAACTGGACTACCTTATCATTGACCTCCCCCCGGGAACCGGAGATGCTCCTTTGACAGTCCTGCAAGATATAAAACCGAATGGAATCCTCGTAGTAACAACACCACAAGATCTAGCAATTTCCATTGTTGAGAAATCTATAAAGATGGCAGAAGAACTTAAATCAACAGTTCTAGGAATTGTGGAGAACATGAGCTATTTTGTTTGCCCAAAGTGCGGAGAGAGAACTTATCTGTTTGGCAAGGGAAAAACCGAAATACTATATCGCAAGTACAGGCTGGAATTCCTAGTTAATATACCTCTCGATCCCGAGCTTCTAAGACTGGCAGAAATGGGTAGAATTGAAGAATACGATTTCGACTACTTTGAGTTCTTCCCATACTAAAAACTAAAAAAGATTTAATTACTGAAACAAAAAAGTTTCGTGAAACTGTTGATTCTCCTACTTTTGGCTGGAGTTCTGGACTCATCTTACCTGCTCTACACACACTACATTCTCTACAACTCACCTTTTTGTCCCATTGATGCATGCATCCCGCCAGATCTTCCCGTTCCAAGTTATTTATTCGCCTTTATCGGTCTCTTATGGTTTTTGGCCGGATTTTTGGCGAGCAGTGTAAATTCAAAGAAAGTACTTAGAACGTGGCAAATCCTCGGTCTAGCCGGAGCTGCTGGGCTGTTTAGCTATTCAATCACAATTGGCTACTACTGTCCCTACTGTTACATTGCACATTTTCTGGGAGTGATGTCTGTGATAGCATCCGAGAAGAAGTGGTAGCTAAAGCTAGGAGATTCTGAAGCTGAAAGCTAGACTGTGGAAAACTCTGACCTCCTCCCCGCCTAAAGGGCGAGTCTTTCATTGTAAAGGGTGACCGGGCTAAGCACCTGAAGTAGAATTTTTCAATCGAATTCTTCAATTTAAAACAAGATGAATTTTCGAAAAGTTAAAGTCTTAGAAGAGAGGCTTTAATTAATGCCCCGATGCGTTTATGTTGTAAAATACATTTTGCCTGCTTTGCGTGCAAGCTTGGCGAAAGAGCTATTTAACAAAGGTTTTAAAATAAAGGAGATCGCAGAAATGCTTGGATTGACACAGGCAGCAGTTTCACAATATTTAAGCAGTAAAAGAGGGCAAAAAGGACTAGAAATTATTGAAAGAAGCGAAAATGCTAGAGAAATAATACTTGAACTAGTCGAGCTAATAGTTCAAAGAAAAGCCAGCATAAATGATGAAAACCAGTACCTTTGCAAAATTTGCGAAATTTTAGAGCTTAAAGGCAAAAATACAAATACAAAATCCCGACTCAAACTATGAATGTTCTCGTCGTTGATGCGGGTGGAAGAGGAAATGCGATTGCACACGCTTTTTCCAGAAGCGAGAAAGTTAAGAAAGTTTATGTCGCCCCAGGAAATGCTGGAAGCGAGTTTTTCAGAAAGTGTGAAATGGCAAAAATCGACGGAAAGCAAATTCAATCTATTAGAAGTATTGATGAAATAGTCAAATTTGCAAAAAACAGGGTCGATATCGCCTTTATTGGTCCTGAGGAACCATTAAGTCTAGGCATTGTAGATAGACTTGAAGAAGAAGGCATACCCACAGTTGGACCGAAAAAAGAAATCACCTGGCTTGAGGCAAGCAAGTGTAGAACCAAGGATTTCCTAAAAAGCATAGGTGTCCCGATTCCAAAATATAAAAACTTCGATAACGCCGAAGAGGCCAAAGAATACATATTGAATTCCTCGGGGAAACTGGTGGTAAAAGCAGACGGCCTAGCTGCGGGAAAGGGTGTTTACGTTTGCGATTCCATTGAAGAAGCTATAAGAGCTGTTGATGAGATAATGGTAGAGAGAAAGTTTGGATCGGCGGGGGATAGAATAGTTATAGAGGAAAAACTAAGCGGGATAGAAATAGCTTTTACAGCAGTATGTGACGGAAAAAATGCCGTCTCTTTCAGCCACGCAAAGGATTATAAGGCCGCATTTGATAGCGATGATTTCGAAGGTTTAAGAGACTTCTATATCGGCCTCAGGAAGAGATTTTACAAAAGAGAAGAAATTGAAGCTCTTTTTAGACAAGGAAAGCTGATAAATCCAAATACCGGAGGAATGGGAGCCATAAGTCCACACCCGGAAGTTGACGAGGAGATTGAGAAGACGATAATGAAAAAAGTTGTCGAACCGATTGTTAGGGTAACCGGATTCAAAGGTGTGCTTTACCCAGTAATAATGCTCGTAGACGGGGAACCAAAAGTTCTAGAAATAAACATCCGGGAATGCGATCCGGGTGCACAAGCAAAACTTCCAAGGCTTGAAAGCGATCTCCTAGATATCTCGAGAGCGATAATTGAGGGAAATGTAAAAGATATTGAGATAAAATTCAGTGGAGACTTTTGCTGTGCAGTTTGTGCCGTTAGTGGAGCTTTAAAAGGTAGAGAGGGGCTAAAGCCAGGATATCCTGCCGATCACTACACTAGCCAGCCCATATCAGGGATAGAGAGAGCAAGAGAGATTGCGGAAATATACGCGAACGGAATTGCAAAGCCAAATGGTTACGTAACAACTGGAGGGAGGGTTTTAACAGTTGTCGGAAGGGGAAAAACGGTAAAAGAGGCAAGAGAAATAGCTTATAGAGCTCTGAAACTCATAAATTTTCCTGGAATGAGGTATAGGAAAAGCATAGGTCTAGAGTACGTTTCTTAGAACTTCTAGCTCCCCAAGGTAAAAAACTTCATCCTCTATTGCATAAACTTCGATCTTTTTTGACTTCTTAACTATCGGCGAAAGAAAGTCACCCTGCAAAACATCACTTCCGGCCACTATTTTCGAAAAAGCTGGCAAAACTATTTTCTTCCCGTCCAAAACCAAAAAGCATGGAAAAGAGTAGCTTGCACCCCTAACGCGAATTTTAATTGCAGGATGTTCATGGGCCAAAATTATTTTTTCCCCCTCGCAATCTAGGTGACCGTGAACCACTGTGTAGTCTTCAACGAATTCCATCTCCTTGAGTTCAATGGAGTATTCCGAAAGAATCGCTGGAAGAAAATTGTCATGATTCCCTCTGACCACCGAAACTTCAACGTCTAAGGAGTTCAAAAAACTTCTAACATCGTCCCATTCATAGGGAAGATTTTCACCAAATTCATGCTTCAAGTCACCAGCGATGATGAGCTTTTCAATATCATAACCATCTATTATTTCTCTCGTCCTTGAGATAACATCCATTATCTGCATCCTCGGAACCGCTATTCCGGCTTTTTGCATAGCATTCTCTATCCCCAAATGAAGATCTGCAATTATTGCAGTCTTTTTAAGAAGTAGAGCCCTTTCCGGAAGCATTCTGAGCACAGTTACATTTTTGCAGAAAAATTTAAATTTCTTTCTCGTAATGGAACTGAAATGTCCTTCTTACTACTCCTAGGACAGCCAGGAGTTGGAAAGTGCAGGCTGATTGAAAGCATTGTAAACAATTATGAGAATGTTGTCTGGATTACAACAACTTATACTGCCGAGAAAATCAGAAAAAAGCTTGGAGACAAAATTTGGGTGATCGATGCTTTTAGCTGGGGACCAAAGATAGAGATAAGGGAAAAAGATTATATCCTAACAAACCCAGTAAATCTCAACGAGATCAGCCTAGCCTTTTCTAAAGTTCTGGATAAGATAGAGGGGGACTACATTGTAGTCCTGAACTCTATTTCCGGCCTTGCGGCATATAATCCACTTCAAAAGGTAGCAAATTTGCTCCGGGTTCTTATCACAAAAATAGAGATCGATAAGGCAAAAGCGATTTTTACCCTCGTGAGCGGGGCGCAAGATAAACAATACGAGATCGGAACTATGATTTTCTTTCCGAACATTGTTGAGCTTTTTGAGAGAAGTGTTCGGGTGCTCAAGTCTTCTAAACGCGAAATAGAAAAGGGAGAATATGAAGTCGAAAGGGCAAAAGAGATATTAATTAAGTTGCTTGAAAATTAGCATGGAAGTGTTCTATGTCGATTCTCGTGCAATAGTTTTGAACCCGGAAGAGTGGTATCAGCCAAGGCTCAGTCTTGTAAGCAAGCTAAAAAGGCTTCTTGATGAGACCCAAATGCTCGATTCTATAGGCAGTGGAGATATAGTTGCAGTAAAAACTCATTTCGGCGAGAGAGGAACGACGAAGACTCTTAGAGTTTCCTTCATAAGGGCAGTTGTAGAGAAACTTCTTGAACTGAATGCAAGACCATTTGTAACGGAAACAACAGGTTTAGGACTCACAAGGTTGAGAGCTTCGGCAATAGGTAGGCTCCAAATAGCCGAGGAAAATGGATATACTCAACAAACACTAAAAGCACCTATAGTAATAGCCGATGGTCTGCTAGGTCTTGATTTCGTGGAGGTTCCTATTAATGGAAGATATTTAAAAAAGGTTTACGTAGCAAAAGCTATAGCAGAATGCGATGCAATTGTTTTCTGCACACACTTCAAGCTTCATATGGAGTCCGGAATCGGAGGGAGCATTAAAAACGTTGGCGTAGGCTGCGTTGCCAAGCCATCCAAATTTGACGTACATGCCAACGGATTTCCAGAAATAATTTCAGATAAATGCACAAAATGCAACAAATGCACCGAAATTTGCCCTGCAAAAGCGATAACATCAGATTACAAGATACTAGAGGAAAAATGCCTAAAATGTACCGGTTGCTATGAAGTGTGCGATTCTGAAGCCATAAGAATAAACTGGCTATCGGGAAAGGACGTTGGAGAGAGAATTGTAGAGTGCGCAAAGGGAGTTAGTGAGCTGAAAAAAGAAATGGTGTTTCTCAATTTTCTAGTCGATGTCACTCCCCACTGCGACTGTCATCCATACAGCGATAACGCATTAGTTCCTGATTTTGGAGTTCTTGCTTCTAAAGACATGGTTTCAATAGACTCCGCGAGTTACGATATCTACAGGGAGTTACCGTTGATTAGTGATATTCTAGAAGGAAAAAAATTCTGGCCCTGGACAGACCCAGAAAGAATGCTAAGCTATGCGGAAGAACTTGGAATAGGAGAGAAGAGTTATAAGCTTATAAAGGTCGATTGAAAATCTCTAATTTTCTAAATTCAGCTGGTTGCAATAGCCAGAGTTCTAGCCAAGAGCCCGCGGTTCTACTCTTAGATGAACCTCTAGGCTCGCCTGATCTAAAGCAACACATGATGACGGAGCTGAAAAGAATTCAAAAATGGAAGACAATCTTTGTTTATGTAAGTCAAGATAGTAAAGCTTATTAAAATTCAAGAATCAGAGCTCAAAAAGACAAAAAGGTGACAGAATGAGATCAAAGCTGGGTTTGGTGGTTGCAGCAATTTTTCTTTTGTGCTGCGTCCAACAGAGCCTTTCAAGTGGAGGGAATCTGGTTTCTAACTGTCAGTGTCACGAGGAGCCTTGGAAATACGAAAAACACTACGCAAATTTAACCAGCTGCAAAAGCTGTCATGGAAATGAAATACTGCCTTATCACAAGAGTCTCGCAGACTGGAAATGGGAAAATGTTGCAGAAGTGTCGTGCACACTTTGCCACGATCCATCGCTTCTAGCCAACCACGGAGGAAAATGCGAAACCTGCCACAAATCTATAAAAGAAACACATGAAAAGTTTCTACAGAAATATATAAAGAGGTGAAAAAATGAAAAAACAGCTTTTTATCCTAATTATCGTCGGATTGGCAATATTTTATCCGATGAGCGTTAGAGGGGAAGTTCAGAAAAGTTATACTTGTGATACTTGTCACAGCCATGCAGGTATATACAAAAGCCATCTAGACGGTGGAAAATACTGCCAGAAATGCCATGGCGAGATACATCAAATACACAGCTTTAGCTGCGAGGCTTGTCACTCAAAAAAACCATTGACAATTCTCTGTCATTCAGCTCCGAGTGATACAAGGATTCTAACCCCTCCTCCAGAGAAGAATGCTGTATGCGAGAACTGCCATATAAACATAGTTGAAGTTCACCAAGGCGACTGCCAGAAATGCCACACTGAAAGTGTAAACGAAATACATGCAAAGGCAAACTGGAGGTGATGCTGTTTGCTCGAGCTAGCATATTATGCGATCCTGATAATTTCCCTTGCAATTTTTGCAATAGGAGTCAAAAAAAATATAGACTTCGTTAATTCAGGGCAAAAGAGTTCTGAAGAGAGGCTAGACAATCTCAGAAAAAGAATTAAAATAATGCTAAAGGATTCTTTGGCCTTAGTCAGGCTCTATCGCAGGGAGAGAAAAATTTCCATTGCTCATCTTCTTGTACTTTGGGGCTTCATAATTCTTTTGATTGACATACTGTTCATAACAATCCTCTACGCTTTTCCAGAGCTAATCAGAACAACATACATATTCTTCAAGCTTTCCATGACTGTTGGGGGAATCCTTTTCACACTAGGACTTTTAATAATGGCCTTTAACCGATATGCCCTAAGACCTCCAAGGTTTGAAAAGAAATACGATGCAAAGGATGACAATCTGGCCCTTTTGATTTTGCTTTTTGCAGCAATCTTTGGATTCGTTTTGAAAGAGTTTTTCAGATTTTCGGAATACACAAACAGTTACGTTACCCAGGTTTTATGGTTCGCCCATGCCATCCTTATACTTGCCTTCGTTGCATACATTCCGTACTCGAAGTTGATGCACATAATTGCCGCCCCGCTGAGCATTCTTACTAAATCAAACAGGCACCCGGGAATTACAAGACCGCCCCAGAACAGAGAAGATTATGTTGGTCTGGTAACTAGAAAGGATTTAACCAAAAGGGACTTGCTTTCAAGCCTTGCCTGCATGAGATGTGGCAGATGCCAAGACGCTTGCCCAGCTTTCAATTCTAAAACGTCCCTTTCACCTATGTTCCTAATTCAGAATATTAGGAGAATAGACAAAATAGCAAAAGGAGAGGCGAAGATCCTCAAACCCTACGAAGTAAAAGTCGAAGAGAATGGGGGAGAGGGGGCTGGAGAAAAAGAGGAAGCAAAAACAGAAGTGCGTTTGCTGGATACCCTTTTGGACATGCATGCAGTCTGGGCATGCACGACTTGCAGAGCCTGCATGGAAATGTGCCCGGTTTACATTGAGCAGATGGACATAATAATAGAGATGCGCAGAGGTATAATAGAGAGCGGCGAGGCGCCCCCGGATATAAGAGATCTGCTTACTAATATACAGAAACAGAAGAATCCATGGGGCGAGGCAAAGTTTAAGAGAGATCAGTGGATTAAAAAGGCCGAAACGACTGTAAAACTCGCAAAGGATGGTGATTTTGATTGGCTTTGGTTTGTTGGTTGCGCGCATAGCTTCGACAACAGAAACATCCCGATCACAGCAAAAATTGCCAAGATCCTCAGCGATATAGGAATCAATTACGCTGTACTTGGAAGGGAGGAGGGCTGTTGTGGAAACGACGTTAGAAGAGTTGGGGAAGAAGGGCTATTCCAAGTTTTGAAAGAGGAGAACGTTGCACTCTTTGAAAAATATGGAGTAAAAAAGATAATTGCCACTTCTCCGCACTGCTATAACACGCTGAAAAACGAATATGATGGCTACGATGTCAAATTCATACTCGAAATCATCCACGATGCGATAAAAAGTGGTAAATTGAAGCTAAAGAAGGAAATAAAGAAAAAAGTGACTTTCCACGACCCCTGCTACCTTGGCAGGTACAATGGAATGTACGAGTTGCCCAGAGAAATACTAAAGTCTATTCCGGGAATAGAACTAGTTGAAATGCCAAGAAACAGGAACAGAAGCTTCTGCTGCGGTGCTGGAGGTGGAAATTTGGTTAGAGAGTATCCGGGTGAGTTTAGACCAAACAATTTGAGGGCTAAAGAGGCAGCTGAAACCGGCGCCGAGATACTGGCTGTAGCATGCCCATTCTGCATGATAATGCTCGAAGACGGTGTTAAAAGCGAGAAACTTGAAGATAGAATAAAGGTCCTAGATATTATAGAGCTCGTATACGAATCAGCATACGGCTGAAAGCTTTAATTTTTTTATTTTGTAAAAAAATATTATAGTTTGGTGATCAATTCTTCAAGCATCGAATAATAAAGCTCCCTGTCCTTCGTCAGATTTGTAAAGCTGAAGCTTGCATGGGGATGATAGAACTCGTCGATTGCAATTGTCTTTATTTCAGAGAAATGTTTCAGTGCAGAAAGCATTCTTGAGAGATAGTACGGGAGAAATCCAAGAAATACAGCCAAATCTACTTTCTTTCCGTTTATCTTGAAATCTTCGTCGAGCAAAAACTGAGTTATCTGATGCAAGGTGAATGTCTTGAAGAGCGGCTTCACGCCCCTCTCGATCAGAGGTTTGCTTGAGCCGCCTGTAGCAATCACTGGAATGCCCTTCTCATAGAATTTAACAGCGATTTCAACAAGCTTCGGATCTTTAAGCAGGGTGCCACCGGTTATTAGGACTGGATTACTTGCTTTCTTTATCAGATTGGCTACAACTGCAGGCTTTACTGCAGTCGCTTCTCTTGAAACCTGGATATCAGCGACATTGTAGCGCTTCGCAACCGGGAATTTCTCCTCCTTGCTTATCATCCCATTCACCTCCTGTATTTTGCAAATACTTTTTCAACTATCGTAGGATTGAATCCGGCGTCGTAGCCTCTTATTGGTCCTTCCAAAATCTTCTTCTTATCCCAGTCTATCTTCCAACCATGCTGTTCTTCTAATATTCTAAGCAACTCTTCTCTCATCCTCAGTGGAAGATCTGCCTCGCTTCTTACGTAAAGATGCCAATCATCAGGCAGGTCTCCATAATATTTCTTGCTTAGCTCGATGTAATGTGTGAGCTTTATCTGTCTACCCATAGCCGTGTCGTTTGGTCTGATACAAAGTCTTGCAAGCTGGACAATTGCTTCCTCTTTCGTTTCAACCGCAACTAGCAGCGAATCTGGAGCTGGCTCAATGAAAACTTTCTGGCCGCTCTTTATATCGTATACCCACCATTTCTCCCTTTTCCATGGCTTTCCAATATAGGCTCTCCGATACTTCATTCCATGCGGTCCAACGACTACTGGGACTCCAAGCCTGTTGAATCCAGTCGCTATACTGGCAGCTTTGTGACTGTACGGACCCCAGCTAAAACCTACTGCACCAACTCTGTTGAGGATGTAATCTGCGATCTCCGCATAATTCCCTCTCAGCGGTCTCATTGCGAATATATTTGCAATCTTTATTGCAGCCCCCGCTATGTGCGCATTAGAAACACAGCTTCCAACATTAACTATGCAGCCAGCATCGAAGTTTCCGGGATATTTTTCGTACAAAGTCTTACCTTCCTCGTCCTTTATCATCCCAATGTCCATTGCATGACAGCCAGATGTAACTACAATGTACCTCCTCCTAAGGAATTCCTCCAGAATTTCGACAATTGATTTCATTTCATCTGGGAAGTTTATGCACCCTACAGCAGCTATAACACCGGGGATTTGTCCAAATACTATTGGCTGACCGACTTTTCGAATTTCCGTGTCTTGGATTGGGCCTCTGCCTACCCTCGTTTTTCCAGTTTTGTTGTATAGCTTCTCAAAATTGCTTCTCATTATAACATTCACAATTCTTATCCCCTTAGGACACACTTGCTCGCACTTTCCACAAGCAAGGCAGTGCTCCTCAAGAACTGCCAGTTTACTCAAATCGCCTGTTTTCTGGGCCAAAGCCATTCCCTGGTCTATCCGTAGATTATGCGGGCAAGTAAAGACGCAACTCATACACTGCGTGCATTTGGAAATCTCGGCCTTTAATTCCTCATCGCTTGGGAAGAACTTGTATTTCTTGTCCTTACTCTTTTCAAATATGGCCTTCGCAACCAACGGAGCCACTACTCCAACTTTTTCTGGAATCGGCAGGAAAACTCCTTTAAGTTTCCCACTAACCAAAGCTTCAACTATGTCCTTGACTTCCCAATCGCTCACATTCAGCAAACCTCTTACCGCAGCATCGCTAGTTGCAATCAGCGGAATACCCATTTTGCTGCAAGCGTCAACTAAATCTGCCCTTATACACTGTTCATCGCTCACCAAAACATCGGGCAATCCTGCCCTTATGACCCGGAGCTGGTAGCTTATCGGACCGAATATTTTAGCCTTGCTATTATACCTTGTCATATCGTGCGCTGTACAACAAAGACCTGCGATCTCAAATTCGTCCAGCCTTCCCTCTTTTTCTAGGTAGTCAATTATCGGTCTAGAATACATAACGTTGTGACCTACAACCACTATAACTGGTTTCTTCACATCCACTATACCAAAACCTGTTGGGACTAGATCCGTGTCCGGTTTAGCCTTTGGAAAACCGAAAGCAACTATCTGGGCGATATCAGCAACCTCCATACCCACGTGATCCGCCATACTAACGTGCATCGCTTTGCTCTCGTAATCTATAATAGACTCCTCATTACCGATGTGCGTTGAATGCAGAACTTTGACGATCTCCTTCTCTGCCCACTCCAGAGCCTTTTTCAAGTCTCCCAATGTCTTCGGCTTTATGCCAACTACAGTTCTTATTACAGGAGCTTCAACGTTAACGTCTCCACCAAGATCAATTCGTAAATCCTCACCAAACTCCTCGATTAAATGATCCACAAGATGTCTCGCATGTGCTGTGTGCGCCGATGCGCCGATGCAGCAGGCAATCGTAACAAGTCTTGCTTTTGCCGCTCTTAAATCAATTCCACATGCTCCCTTTTTGTTGAATGATAAATCACATGGTCCCATTGTACAGAGGTTGCAGAAATCTTGCACTGGTGCATAAAATGGCTCATAACGCTCGAGAAGCTTGTGATCCCATTCTCTTAAATCTATGATTCCGGGTTTAGGCGTTGGTCCGGCTTCTTCCCATTCCTCTTCCTCAACAATCTCTCCAATCCTCACACTGATATTACGAAGTTCGTCCAAGAATATACCCTTCCTTAGCTCAAACATCCTTTCACCCAGAAAATTTAGATTTTAAACTAGATATACCCAACTCGGTTTTCCAGTGTTAAAAAATCAACTTTCAGTGCTACCTTCTCTAGCCAAGATAATCTGGGATGTAACTCCTATTATTCCCAAAACTAGCCACAGCAGGAAATACAGCGGCGAGGCAAAGGCTGCGGAAATTAAAACTTTTGGATCGTATGATACATTGAAAATCTCGCCACTTATCAACGCATAAACGGCAAAGGTTATTGCAGTTGATCCTAAAAAAGCAGTCAAAATAATCAAAAGAGCTCTTTCAATAAATATTGTAACAATGCCGAAAAATGCTGCAGTTGGTATTGTGTATATCATCCTTCCCGGCAATATGGCATCCGAGAACATATAACCTATCATTGACCCTGTCAGAAACAGCGCCACTCTATAGAATAGCCAAAAAACAACCGCAAAAGTTACTCCTAAAACCAAAGGAGTCCAAAAACTCTCAAGAGTGTACTGGGAGACATAGTGACCAAGAATTATTCCAATAATAAACCCCATAACTGCCGAATAAAGCCTAAAAAGTTTGAATCCAGCAAAGCAAAGCACTAACCCTGTAACAATTAGTATTGCGAAAGTTAACATTGGGGGTATAGATCCTATAAGGTCGTAATACATATATGCACACCTGCGAGCTCATAGATTGTGAGCTACCCTCGCCTTAAAAGGCGGGGTTTCCGGCTTTAAGAGGGCTTTACACCTTCTTTCATCTGCCGGTTCAGGAACGCGGCTCCCTCATCCCACAGATCTCGTTAACCTGTGGGCTATTTGGGCAACATGCCCGTATCTGTAATTTTTAAAATGGCTCTATATTTAAGCTTTTCTCCTCAAGTCCTAAAAGGCTAGGTTTTCGGTTACAAAAATAGCGCATTCGCAAATCTTCATCAAATCTTTTATTTAATAATTAGTTCCACCAATCATTACTTTAAAGCCTTCTTCTTCTAGAATTTTCTTCATGTAATGGATAAACCTTGTATCTCCAACTTCAAGGTCATACTTTCTCCCCAGCATTCTGTATTTCTTCTCCCCAAGCCTATGATATCTCAAAAGATCTATTTTCTCCACATCTGCATTTCTGCATATTTCTGCAAGTTTAAAGACGTCACTTTCATCTTTGAAGTTATAGCCCTCCACTACTGGGACTCTAACAACGGTCTCACACTCTGTTGCAATCTTTTTCAGATTTTCAAGAATTAGCTCGTTTCTAACTCCGGTTAAAACAAAATGTCTTTCACTGTCACAGGATTTAATGTCAAAAAAAATAAGATCCACATATTGGAGGGTCTTCTCTATTTTCTCCCATTTAGCATATCCGGAAGTCTCAACTACAACACTCAATTTTTCTAATTTTGAGAGCTTAGAGAGCTCTAGCAAAAACTCTGACTGCATAAAGGGTTCACCGCCAGAAAAAGTTACCCCGCCATTTTCAGAATAGAAGACTCTCTCTTCCAACACCTCCTTCATAACTTCATCTACGCTTAACAGCCTTCCAACTACTCTCAAAGCGTTCGTTGGACATAATTCCTGACATTCCCCGCAAACGTTGCAAATGTCGCGATCTAACAATACCTCATCAGTGTGTTTTAATGCTCCTTTTGGGCAAATGCATTTAAAGCATCTAATACATTTTTCCCCATCAAACATCAGCTCGGGAGTTGCTTTCTGCGATTCTGGATTGCAACACCAAACACAACGAAGGGGGCAACCTTTAAAAAAGACCACAGTTCTTATTCCGGGACCATCATACGTGCAAAAGTGTTGAATATCAAAAATCATCCCTCTTCATACTTTTTCTAGGATTCTTCTGATAATTTCATCCTGTACTTCTTTTGTGAGATCTACAAAATACGCGCTGAATCCCGCAACTCGAACTACTAGATCTCTGTACTTTTCAGGATTCCTCTGTGCTTCAATCAGCTTCGATGCGTCGACCACATTAAAGTGGCAATTCATACCACCAAGCTCGAAGTAGCCCCTGAGCAATGCAATGAATTTTTCTTTGCCCTCCCTCCCTCTAAATACGTCAGGAGAAATGTTAACAACATAGGATACCCCATTCATGAATTTCTTCTGTTCTATGCTCGCAACGCTTCGCATAGCGGTGGTTAAGCTCCTCGCATTCTTGGGTGCGATACCGTTGCTGAGGGGCTCTCCAGCTTTTCTACCGCTTGGCAAAGCACCGGTGAGCATGCCAAAACCTACATGCGTACTCATTGAATAAATTCCGGGCAAATATCTTCCGCCTCTAGAATTTCGATACTTCATGACTTCGCTAGCAAAGATTTCTGCAACGATTTTTGCATAATGATTTGCCAGTTCATCTCTGCCATATTTCGGAGCCTTATTCAGCAAAATCTGCCTTAGTTCCTCATAACCCTCAAAATTACTCCTAAGCGCATTTAAAAGCTCCTGCAAAGATATGATTCTTTTTCTAAAAACTAATTCATCTATGGCTGCAAAAGAGTCTGCTACATCTGACAAACCAACCATCTGCACACCACTGAAGTTATACTTCGCAGAACCCGTAGTAATGTCTCTTCCGATCTCGAGATTTGAGTTGCAAACAGAGATAAGCGGAGTGGGTTTAATTACTGATTTGCAACCTCAAAGCAGTTACAGGTAATTATCATGCATTTAACGAGATTTTCAACTTGCTTTTTAAAACTGCTCAAAATGTCATCCATTGATTCAATTTTTCCAAATTCATATCCTACCCTGTCCCCAAAGCTTGTTTCCCCATTGAATAATGCCAGTTCAAGACAAATTGCAATGTTAAAGAGGGCAGCATCAGTAGAATCGTAGCTTTTACCTCCTGGAGAGAGTTCTACACAACCCACTGTGGAGTAATTTCTAGCATCTTCAATTGGAACACCCAAATTCAACCAGCCATCGATGATCACAGAATCATTGAAAAGAGAGATTGTGTTCTTTCCTGATAAAATTATCTCGGCACACTTCTCTAGCAATTCTTTTGGAGTTTTCTCGCTTATTCTGACATGAACATTTGGTTGTCTCAAAGCAACCCTTTTTGTCGCTTCTAACATCACAAAAGTCAACTCGTTTGTGGCATCTTCTCCATCCACATCAACCCCTCCAAGAGTCGCCGCCTGATTTGTTGGCAATCCTGCAAAGTAGATTGTAAGCAGCTCATCGAAAAGAGGAATTATTTCGTTAGTCTTTATCCAGAGACATCCAACAAGTTCCACTGCTTTATCAAAGGTCAGATTTCCAGAATCTAAATCCCTCTTGTAATACGGATAGAGATACTGGTCAATTCGGCCCATCGAAATTCCTTGTTCGTAACTTTCCATATGCAATGCAATTTGAATAAACCAAATAAACTGCAATGCCTCCCAGAAATTTCTCGGTGGTTTTGCTGGCACTCTCTCACATATTTCCGAAATCTTAATCAACTCCTCCTTTCTTTCACCTTCACCTTCCTCTGACAATTCCTTTGCCTTGGCCGCGTATCTTTTGGCAAAGTTAATTACTCCGTCGCATACAATTGCAACGGCTTTGTAGAACAAGTTCTTCTCGATGTCTTCAGGTTCTGTTAGCTCTAGATTTTCAAATTCGTATATTCTTTTTTCAGCAAATTCCTTTATCTTTTCCAGTCCTACTTCAAGCAAAAAGGGATAATCCGCGCTAAAATGCGAGATTCCAGCTATTTCTGTTGCAACATAAAAGGCTCCCTTGTATAGTAGTTCGAGGCAGAATTTTGGCGTTATCTTTTCAGCAAAGGCCCCAAGATTGCGATTTTCCCAGTAAGGAGCGATTTCATTTCTTATTAACTCAACATCTTCATCACTGATTTCAAGCGGATTGTCTTTTCTTTTTCCTATCCGTTCTGGTCTAGCATTAACTTTCATTCCTTCCCTCCTCTTTTCATGGGAGGGCCTTCGGGGTGAACGGATGAAGCCCCCACATCCATCTGGTATCTGCGGAGCGGGTTCTTCACAGCTGTAACATCCCTATCTTCCTCCAATCCACATTCAGAACACTTCATTTGCCTGCACCCCATTCGGGCTTAGCTTTTCCCCACATATCGGGCACAGGCTTGAGGTTCCCTTAGCATCAACGTATGTGATCTTCAATTCAAGTTTATAAAAACTAGAAAAAAGCGGTTTCTAACCCCCCATCCATTTCCTGTGGAGAACTGCAATCAAAAGGATAAGACTTTCTAAAAAGGAAAAAAGGCTATCCAAATGTTCAAAAAAAGCTAGAAATGCATGAAAACCATGTTTCCCAAAAATCTGCATTATATTTTTCTGAATCTGATCTCCTTTCGTCCTAAAGGACGAATTTCGTTGCGAGAGAGGAGAAGTCTGGAGCTACATTCCTTCTTCCCGAGAATTGGGCCCTAGCTAGTTTTTCTGGCCATTATCTCTATCCCTTCAGGACTAGGATTTATGAGAATGTGCGAACAGCTATCAGATCTGCGTTTAAAACCTTGTTCAGCTTTGTGCACTAAATAATCCTCTCTTAATCCTCTTTCCGCAGCTTCGTTGTTCTTGTTCAGAATCTATAAGCTGTTACCAGCATCCAGCATCCTAAAAAATTTGTCCTAAGAATACTCCGCAGTTAGATTGCAATTATAATAGGCTTTTCTATCATCCCCACGCTAAAGGGCGGACCTTTAGTTGCAACCTCAAAAAAGAACAATAGAAAAATTTATAAATAGTTCGACACCATTAATCAAACGGCGGCGGGGGTGAGATATTGATATCGGATAAAATGGAGATTGAGAAAATAGTAGGTTTAATAAAAAATGAGATAGAAAATTCTGAGATTGCGAAGAAAATAACAGAACTTGACTCGAAACTCGTTGAAATGAAAAAGACCATTGAAAGCGTCGTTATAGAGCTAACGTATATAAAAGATGAACTTCGAGAGTTAAGAGGTGACAAGAAGAAACCATTTGAAATAAAGACCGAAAAAGAGCAAAAAGCAACTACAGTAACCGAGAAAAAGGATACAAAAATACAAGTAAATGAAGAAAGAAAATTGGAAACTGTAGAAAAAAAGGCAGAAGAGGATTTGATAATTTGCGACTGAAATGCTAATCAAAAAGATAACCCTAAGGAATTTCAAATCTTTTGGCAAAAAAGTCGAGATACCCCTCATACCAGGATTTACAGTGATTACAGGACCGAACGGAAGTGGAAAGTCAAATATAATTGATTCCATTCTTTTTTGTTTGGGTCTGTCAACTTCTACCAAACAGTTAAGAGCTGAAAGACTCTCGGATCTAGTATCCGATGGTAAAAGAGATGCAGAAGTATCGATAACGCTTGGAGATGATGGAAAAAATTATGAGATCACAAGAAAAATTAAAGTTACCGAAAAAGGTTATTATAGCTATTACTACCTAAACGATAAGCCAGCCAGCTTGCAGGAGATTCAAAGTCTCCTTTCCCAACTTGGAATTCACAGCGATGCCTGCAATATAGTACTGCAGGGGGACATAACGAGAATCGTTGAAATGTCACCAATTCAGAGAAGGAGAGTTTTAGAAGACATTGCCGGAATTTCGGAATTTGATGAAAAGAAGGAGAAAGCTCTTGAAGAGCTTGATAGAGTTAGGGAAAATATAGAAAAAATTGGAGCTGTCATCTTGGAAGTTGAGGCAATGCTAAAATCACTGGAAAAGGATAGAAACGATGCCTTGAGATACAAAGAGCTTTTGAGTAGAAAAGCTGAATGCGAAACACAAATAAGAGTCCATCAAATGATTTCGCTGAAATCGAATAAAGAAAAAATTGAAAGGGAAATTGAGAAGGTTGAGAAGGAGAAGGATGAACTATCAGCCATTCTACCAGATATTTCAAGAAAGATAATTGAGATAAACGATGAACTTAAGAAAATAGCTGAAGAAATATCGAAATTTGGAGACGAGAAACTCAGCGAAGTTCAGACGGAAATTTTAAGGATTTCATCTGAATTGGAAGTCACAAGAAAATCAGAAGCGATATACCAAGAAGAACTGAAAAGAATCGAGGATGAGATACTTAGGAGAAAGAGCGAAGTTATAAAGCTAAAGGATGAACTGGAAAAGACTGAAAAGAACTTAGAAGATGAAATACTGAGAAAAGTTAGCCTAGATGAAGTTCTTAATGGGTTGAGTGAAAAAATAGAGGCCTTAAAGAGCAATTTAGAGAGAGCTGACAGAGAGCATCAAGAATTGAAAAATGAGCTTTTAAACAAAAAAGAACAGCTTGAAAAGCTTAAAGAGGAAAAATCAAAGCTAATATTGGAGAGAGATAAAGCAATAGAGCTCCTGAGGAGAATAGAGACTGAGATGGAAGACCTAAAAAATGAGAGACTAAAGCTCTCTTCAAAAACCGAAGAGGATCGAAAAGTCATCGATAAGCTTCAAAGAGAGCTTCTAGAATATGAAAAACAGCAGAAAGAGGTGCATTCTGAATTCCTTAATGCTGATAAAGGTATTTTCTCTCTAAGATCAAGACTCTCTGACGTTGAGGAGGAACTGAAAAACCTCGAAGTCGAGATAGCAAAAATCAGGGCAAAATTTACCGCGCTGCACAACTATTCAAAACCCGTCGAGGTTGTGCTCAACGCTAAAAACCAAGGAGAGCTAAAAGGAATTTTTGGCACCGTTGCGCAACTCGGAGACGTTGACGAGGAATACGTCAATGCGATAGAGGCAGCAATTGGTGGGGCTCTGCAGTATATAGTGGTGGAAAACGAGGATGTTGCAGTGGAAGCTATAAGGTACCTGAAACTTATGCAAGCAGGAAGGGCTAGCTTTATACCGCTAAGAAGAATAAGAGATTTCAGGGTTGAGCTTAACAGATCAATCTTAAACGAGAAGGGGGTTGTAGACTTTGCAGTAAATCTCGTAAAGTGTGATGAAAAGTTCTTGCCGGTATTCAGATTTCTGCTCAGAGACACGGTTGTTGTGGACACGATTGAGAGTGCAAGAAAACTGATGGACAAAAACCTGAGAATCGTCACTCTTGATGGGGATTTAATTGAAAAAAGCGGATTGATGGTTGGTGGTAGCAGAGAAAGAAGGGGAATTTTAATATCGAAAGAGCTTTTGGAGAGGGAAAGAGAAATAAACGCAAGAATTGTAAATCTACAATCCGAGAAAGAATCTCTTATTTTGAAACTTAATGAACTTGGGGAAAAAAGAAAGAATTTGAAAGATAGACTTGAAGCGCTGAATGCAAAAATAAATGAAATTAGAAATGAGATCAAACTAGTGGAGGACAGGATTTCATACAGTACAGCACAAATTAGAGAAATAGATGAGAAGATTAAAGCGAGGAATGAAGAGAAAACTAAAAAAGTGGAAGAGTTGAAGGAGATAAATTCCAGTCTTCAAAAAAATGAGGAAAGGATAAATGAGCTCGATGGAGAAGTGAGGAGATTAGAGACTCTGCTTAGGGGCAGCAAAATACCGGAACTAATCTCGGAGCTGGATTCTCTGAAGGAGCAATATTCAAGGAATAGAGAGATATCTATTACAATTGAAAAGAAGCTGGAAAACCTCAGTTTTCAAAAAGAACAACTTGAAAATTCCGTTAAATCGATTGAAGCCGAGATATCTAGACTTAGCTCGAGAAGGGAAGAATTAAACAATGAAATTGAGAAAGGAAAAATAAGAGTTAGAGAGTTGCTCAGCAGACTGGAGGAGCTTAAAGAAGAGGAGAAGAAGATCGGAGGAAAAGTTAAAGAGCTAAGAGAGAGAAGAGACGAATTGTTAGGAGAGCTTAAAGTTCTGGAGGATAAGAAAAGTAAAATTGAGTTCGAACTGAAGAGATGTGAGGACAGACTGATCTCTCTTAAAGAAAAGCTGGGTACGGTAACTGAAGATTTAGAGAAATACGGAGATCTGAAGATACCCGAAAAGCTTAGGGATCTAGAAACCCTGCAAAAGGAGCTTAAAGAATTAGAGAGCGAAATATCCAAGTTCGGGGATGTGAATCTTAAGGCAATTCAGGATTACGAGAATGTAAAGGCTAGAAGAGAGGAACTTTTTAGTAAGAAGGAGATTCTTGAAAAGGAGAGAAAGGAGATACTGGAGAGAATTGATAGATACGAAAAAAGAAAGCGAGAAGTTTTCATGGAAGTTTTCGATGCAGTTAACAGGAATTTCAGGGAGGTTCTGAAGGAGCTTGGTGTGGGTGAAGGAGAGTTATTCCTTGACAGCGAAGACGTTTTTAATAGCGGATTGCATCTCAAGGTAAAACTCAACAACAGACCTATGCAACGAATTGAGGCTCTCAGCGGCGGGGAGAAGAGTTTAGTTGCTCTCTCATTCATTTTGGCAATTCAAATGTTTAAACCAGCTCCATTTTATGCCTTCGACGAGATAGACATGTTTCTTGATGGAATAAATGTCGAGAGAGTTGCAAAGATGATAAAGAAAAGGTCAAAGGATGCGCAGTTCATAGTTGTCTCGCTTAGAAAACCAATGATAGAAAATGCGGATGCTATCATAGGCGTTTCCATGGGAGGTGATAACTCATCGATAGTGACAGGAATAAAGGTGAACTCTCAGATCCAATCCAGATCCTAATAGACATGGCAAGAAAGGGAGAAATAGATCCTTGGAACATTGACGTAATCGATGTTACAGACAAATTCCTGAGGAGGATAGAGGAAGCGAGAAAATTAGATTTGAGAGTTTCTGGAAGGGTTCTTTTATATGCTGCGATTCTGGTTAGAATGAAAGCGGATGCAATAACGCAGTCGATGCAACCAAACGAATTTGATGTGGAGATAATCGAGGAAAATGTCGAAGAGGAGCCTCCAGTAGACATTGAAATAGAGGAGCTACCAGTAATGCATAGGAGGATGAGGAGATTCTGTACTTTGAAGGACCTGATAGAAGAGTTAAAGAGAGCAGAGGCGGTAGAGAAGAGAAAGAGAAAAAGAAATCGACTAATTGACTTAAATGTTGTTGTCTCTATTCCGCATGATGAGAGCATGGAAGAAAAAATAGCAGAAATGGAGAATTATTTGACAAATCTTTTGAAAAGAAAAGGGGTTATCACTCTTTTCTCTATTGCAAACAGTAAGGAAAAGTTGCTGGATTTTTACATCTCGCTTTTACACTTGGCAAGGAAGGGAAAAATCCAAATATACCAAAAAGAGTTTTATGGAGATATTGAAATAAGATTCTGCAACTGAAAGGACTTTTTCAGCAATTTACGGCTCTCTCGCCGAAATATGGCCTGAAAACATCACGACATCAGGTAATCAGTGAATGGTTCAATGCAGGAGTTTCAGTTGCTTCAACCGTTTTAATAGCCGTTGAGATTGAAAGGGGATTGTTCTCCTATTTTGCTCGCATTTGGCAGCTCAAATCCGAGTCGTGATAAATAAAATGTTACATTTGAACTTTTTTGCCCCGTTCCACAGGAAATTAAGGGGTGGGCTAGCAAAAATATATAATCAACTTCGGATTTTGGTTATGAACGTTCTCCTGAATCCAGACAAGTTCTTTTCAGAAAGGGTTGGAATGGGATTTTAGAACTCCTATAATGGTTGTAATAGCATTTGCAATTGTTTCTGCAGTCTCTGCGAATTTTGTTTCCCAGACGATTGCTGAAGAACTGGTCAAGATATACGGAAAAGAAATTGAAACTGTTATTGCTGTTATGGGAGCTCTAGCTTTTATCAGCGCATTTCTGGGATCGTTCCTGAATTGGTTAATTATAACTGCAATTCTCTATGCTCTCTCAGTCCTTGCAGGAGGCAAGGGATCTTTTTCTGTTTTGTTGAAGTTTACAGCCTTCAGCTTTATTCCATCGATAATATGTAGCCCAGTGACATCCTATTTGACGATTGAAGTCTTTAAATCGAGGAGTTTAGATGCCTTCTTATCCCTGTCAATTTTCTCCTTGGCTCTAATGCTCTGGCAATATGTTTATTGGGTATTCGCGGTAAAAAATGCGAGGAATTTGAGCTTTGGAAGAGCAGCAGCGGTTTCCGCAATACCGGTTCTTGTTTATGCAGCACTGTCATTCTATTCACTAAATATGCAGATCGAAGGATTAAAAAGCTTGGGGACGTTGAGAACCTAACATGTGCGTTTTAAGCGCGGAAGAGATAAGGGAGAGGATAAAAAGAGGGCTACTCAGGGACTATATAGACCTTGAAACCCAGCTGCAGCCCAATGGTTTTGACTGCACGTTGAGAAATATAAAAATGTTGAAAAGTGCTGGCAAAATAGATTTCAGCAATGAGGAGAGGGTTCTATCTGAAAGTGAGGAGATTGAGTTCGATGACTGGGTATACCTTCGACCAGGTGTCTATAAGGCTGTTCTGAACGAAATTGTAAAACTTGGAACAGACATAATTGCAATTGCAAAGCCAAGAAGCAGTCTTCTCCGATGCGGTGTAACCGTTGAAACAGCGGTCTGGGATGCTGGATACGAGGGTAGAAGTGAAGTCCTAATAGTTGTCCACAATCCCAATGGAGTCTGGCTCAGGAGGAATGCTAGAATAATTCAGTTAGTATTCCTCAAGCTGTGTTCGGAAACCACTCAGTATGGTGGAATTTACAAGGGAGAAAATTTATGAACTTTCTAATCAAAAGTTCTAGACCAAACTCGTCTCGAAATCCTCCCAGCCCTAGAAGGTGAGGTTTTCAGTCATAAAAACCAATAAAAATGTTAATAAATTTCGCTGAAAAAAGATAAGAATTAAGTTTACATTGAATCATTTTGTTTAATGAAAGTCAGGAAAAGGGACGGAAGATTGGAAGAATTCAGAGAAGATAAAATCATTAACACTGCAATGCGAGCGGGCCTAGACTTCAATTCGGCAAAAATAGTTGCTGAAAGGGTTAAAAACGCTGCCTATGATGGAATTTCTACGGAAGAAATCTTGAAAATTGCTCTGACAGAAATAGAGAAATTTTCAAGAAAAGCTTCAGCTAAATACTCGTTAAAATCTTCACTCCTGCGTCTCGGACCTGCTGGGTATAGATTTGAGAAATTCGTCGCTGTACTTTTAGAACACCACGGTTATAGGACAAGATTGAACGAATTTTTGCCGGGCAAGTGCGTGGAGCATGAAATCGATGTCATCGCTGAAAAAGATGGGAAGTATTTGATTGAATGCAAGTTTCACAACACCCCAATATATACTGGGATAAAGGAAGTTCTTTACTCATACGCAAGATTTCTGGATATTGCGGAGGTTAGAGAATTTGATGGTCTTTGGATTTTCACAAATACAAAGTTTTCAAGCGAAGCTATAAAATTTTCAGAATGCAGAGGAATAAAGCTTACCGGCTGGAGGTATCCGGATAAAATGGGAATTGAATACCTTCTCGAAAGCAAGGGACTTTATCCTGTTACTGTACTAAGAATAAGTGATCAGGAGATAGAAGAACTTCTAAAGAGAGGTTTTGCTTTTTGCAACGACTTAATAAAAGAAAGCAAGAGAGTTCAAGAAATTTTTGGAAAGAGAGGATCGGAAATGGTTGAAATGGCTAAGGAAATATTTAGCTGAGTATGTGGGATAAGATAGCGAATAAATATCACATATGGGCGGAGATCAACAGCTGGTACTACAGAATTTTTGCAAACGAGATCTTGAAAATCTCAAAGCCAAAACTCGTGCTTGATATCTGCAGTGGCCCCGGGGTACTTGGAAGAGAATTGAGGAAGATATTGGATGCACAGGTTGTAAACATAGACTCGTCAATTGAGATGTGCAGAATTTCCAGAGGTATCCTCGGCGATGCTTTGAATTTACCCTTCAAAAACGAAGTTTTTGATCTAGTCATCTTCTGTTTTGCGCTGCATGAGCTTGATGCAGAAAGGGCAATAAAAGAGGCGGGAAGGGTTTTAAAAAAGGGAGGAGCGATAGCAATTGCAGATCTAAACCCAAAAATTCCCGATTCCGTGAAAATTCTTTCAAGTGCTCTTCTTTCTATAATTTTCGGTAATGAATATGCCGAAAATCTTTTGAAAAAGTGGAAAGACCTCAAAAGCGTTGAAGAAATTGGTAATATCATTGAAAGAGAGGGATTCAAAATTGAGCATGTTACAAAGAGAGTGGATTTTTGGATTATAGCAAAAAAAATATGAAACTTGAATGAACTTTTATGGGTGATCCGATGGCGAAAATATATCGCGACCAAGATGCGGATCTAGGGTTTTTGAAAGACAAAAAGATTTGCATTGTTGGCTATGGAAGCCAAGGACATGCACATGCGCTGAACTTGCGAGATTCTGGGCTGGATGTAGTGGTTGCTTTACCAGAATGGGACAAAGAAACTTGGAAGAAAGCCGAAGGCGACGGTATGAGAGTTGTCAGACTTGAAGAAATAGGGGGAGATTTAATAGCAATGCTAATCCCGGATATGGTGCAACCGGAAGTTTACCGAAAGTTCGTGAGGGATAAACTAAAACCAAATTCAGCAATTCTGTTTGCACATGGGTTCAACATTCACTACAACCAGATCGTCCCCCCTCAGAATGTGGATGTTGTAATGGTCGCTCCGAAGGGTCCGGGACCATTAGTTAGAAGAATGTTTCTTGAAGGTAAGGGTGTTCCTGCATTGGTTGCTGTACATAGAAATGCGAGCGGAAAAGCTCTGGAGATTGCTTTGGCATATGCTAAGGGAATTGGAGCAACCAGGGCAGGGGTTATTGAGACTACTTTTAAAGAGGAGACTGAGACGGATTTGTTTGGAGAGCAGGTTGATCTATGCGGCGGAGTTGCTGAAATGATAAAGATGTCCTTTGAAGTTCTTGTCGAAGCTGGTTATCAGCCAGAAGTTGCATACTTCGAAGTTCTGCATGAGTTGAAGCTCATCGTTGATTTGATTTACGAGGGAGGAATATTCAACATGTGGAGGGCCGTCAGCGAAACTGCGAAGTATGGTGGAATGACTAGGGGTAAGAGGATATTTAACGGGAACACTAGAGAGGAAATGAGAAGGATACTTAGAGAAATTCAGACTGGAGAATTTGCGAGAGAATGGATATTGGAGAACATGGCTGGAAGGCCGGTTTACAACAAGTTACTCGAAATGGAGGCGAATCACCCGATTGAGAAAGTAGGAAAAGAAATGAGAAAAATGATACCATGGCTTAAATGATTTGAGAGACGACCTTTTATTAATAAATTTATTATTTTGAGAAAGTTCAAAGGGAATGAGACTCATCGCTTAGAAACTGTTTTTATTCTGGGGATTAACTTTCGACATGCGAGTTGTATGGAGTGCGAGTAGGGGAGAATTTAGCATTGGAGATTACTACTACTTTTCAAAATTGACAAGGATTGCAGAAAATGAAGGGCTGGAACTTGCTGAGGAAAAAGTTTTCAGTAAACTCGGGGATTACGATTTAATTATATTCAATTATCCGGAAATAAAATTCAGCGCTAGCGATCTACTTAAGATAAAAAAGTGGGTAAAAATGGGGAAAAAGATAGTTCTTGCAGCATATTATTTGAACACAGATCTAGTTGCCGAGAACGTGAATAGGGTTCTTAGATTTTTTGGGCTAAGGGTTAACTATGATCTCATAAAAGATGAAGAGCGAAATGCTGGAGATCCGATGTTCCCAATGGCAAAATGCGGAGATCTTGAGGTTGTTATGCCGTGTTCTGCCTCAGTTAGTGGTGGGGAAAGCTTCATAGTTGGTAGAGGAGTTTTTGGTTCGAAGGCAGGTGGAGTGCTAGCTTTGGGAACCTGTGTATTTTGGGACAACTACTCAATTGGCTTAGCAAATAACAAAGAGCTAGCCATTAAGATTTTAAGGGGCGAGTTTTGATGCGGGGCTTTTTGGTTATTGGCAACGAAGCTGTAACTGAACCCTTTAATTTGAACGATCTTCCAGGAGCTGGGAGGATTGATATTCTCTGTAGATGCGTTTCTCAGGCACTCTTTCTTTCCCACTCCATAAGGAGGGATGTGGAGGTTTATCTACTTTTACTCGGCAAGCCCGACCCTCCTAAAGCCATAAAAATAGTTAGTAACGAATTGAAAAGAATGTCGCCCGATGAAAGAAATATAGCCGGTCACTTAAGAAAAGCTGTTAGTTTTAAAATATCTAAAGACTGGACTGAGACGAATTCGGGAATTTTTGTTTCCAGAAGAAATATAAGGGAAATACTGGAGGAATTATCAAAAAAATACAAAATCTACTACTTGAGAGAAGATGGAAAGGATTTGAAGGAGGAAATAACCTTCATAGAAAATCCGCTTTTTGTTGTTGGGGATCATCTGGGAGTGAGAAAAACGGAGGAAGACGTTATTCTTGAATTTGCTGAGAAAATAATTAGCGTTTCTAAACTTTCCTTAATGGCTGAACAGTGCATCACCATTGCTCATTACGAGCTTGACCGGTTTGACAAATAGTGTCAAGAAAATTTTATTAGTCTCAAATACAACATTAATAAGGGGGCGCTGTAACAGCATTGGTAACTGTCCCGCCGCCGATGTGTAATCTATGATATTTTTAGCGCCTCCCCGATCTTTTCAATGAGTACTGCGTTTATAATACCCTCTTGGCTCGGCCTATTCGTAACCCTTGCCTTTCCTATCGAGGTTTGTATGATCGCTCCTTTCGTTATAACCCCATGGCGTGCATAGTGGACGTTTGCAGGGTTCTCCAGTACACCCTTTATTTCTGCTCTTATTACTTTCTTTTGTTCCGGGTCGTAAACGTTTGCGAATCTGTCTGCAAAAAGCCTTATTTTGTAGCTTCCTCCCATCATTCTGTCTTTTTTAATTTTCCTGTCACCAACAGTAGTCATCACTTGCTCTCCACCAAGTTCATATTTTCTCTTCTTCCTGTGTGGTCTGTAAAGTCCTCCCGTTGGCTTCCTCCTACTCCTTCCTTGAAATATCATGGGTTCAACTTGTGGACTCGCCTTAAAGATTTTATGCATAAGGGCTCTTATTATTTAATGAAAACCTACCCTTCAGGGCAGGGCAACTAACCCTTGGGGGGAGAGCAACTAACCCTTGGGGGGAGAGGTGGTGGACGGCTTACCGTAAGGAGGAAAGTCCCCCCACCCATAAAAGGTGGGTCCCGCAAGGGGCATCCCCGAGAGGGGATCGGGTGGAACAGAAAATCCCCGGCGGAGGGATATGCGATGAAGCTGAAAAGCCTAGATCACCTCCGCTGGTTGAAAAAAGCCGCCCGCCACCGGGTGCAAGGCTCAAGGCCGCTCAGACTGATGCCGTCGGAACAGAAGGGGGCTTACTACCACCACTCCCCCAGCTACCCTGCCCTGAAGGGCGATTTTTTTTCAGTTATAAAGGGTTTTTAGAAAAAATGCCTTTTTCAGGGATAATCACTTCTTTAGTTTCGCCAACTCTTCCTCTTTAAGAACTCTTCTCAGTATTTTGCCGACAAGGGATTTCGGAAGCTCATCCCTGAACTCTATTATCCTCGGCACCTTGTAAGCTGCGAGCCTTTCGCGGCAGAACTTAATTATCTCCTCAGCCGTAACCTTCCCCCTGTATTCAGGCTTTAGCACTATGAAGGCCTTCACGGT
>JAAOZI010000044.1 GCA_011605865.1 Archaeoglobales archaeon | reverse complement strand
CCTGCTCCCATCGGGCATCGTGGCGTCAACCATGGGCTCAGCGATGCTCAAATGCTTCCCGCACTTCTGAGCCAGGTTTATTACAAAGGAATCAAGCTCGCTCTCATCTTCGAAGACCACGTTCGTTCTAAGATTTGTGTAGGATCTGTGGTAGACATATAGAGGTTTCCTGTAGCCATTGCAGGATATATCTTCCAGCATTCTATCTCTTACCATTGCATTGATCCTTCCGTAGCCGATTAGGTCTCTTTCTAGGTAATAGAATATTTTTGCGTATCCTTTCTCATCTAGATTTATCCCCAATTCATTCAGCACTTTGGTATAAATTTTCTGTAAAATTGCTTCTTTTTCCATGCCGTCGGAAATTGAAATTCTTTCCAGTTCATCTCGCATCAGGAGATACATTTGGGCGTAAACTTCCATCTCATACGGTGAAAGCTTGGGTTCAGCAACAAAATACCAATAATCCTGTTCATCTTCGTTGTATAGAATGAAAATCTTGCAAAAATGCTCTTCAATCCAGTATTCTTCAATAACTTTCCAGCCGGGGGGAGGTGTAAATTCTATTAGGGGTCCGTGAATTTCTGGTTTGTACTCTTTTGTTATTTCACGGAATATTCTCTTCTCTTTCTTGGTTCTAAGCAGAACTCGTCTTTTTTTGGCTCTTCTTATCGTCTCAATTGCTTCCTCTTCGAATTTCTCTAGCCCTTCTTCAATATTTTTCTTTGCCTCTTTTTTTAGTATTGATATAGATACTCTTACCATCAATAATTTTATTAATTTGGGGGTAATTAAGCTTTTCCCAGTATTTTTTCTTTCAGTTTTGAAATTTGATCCACCACTTTCTCATCATCAACATTTATTGGAGTCCTATCCTCGACAACTATCTTCCCGTTAACGATTACATCTCTCACTTCACAACCGTTGGAGGAAAAAACAAGAGAATTCGCATAGTTGTAAATTGGCATTTGGTGAATTTTCGGTTCTACTACTATTATGTCCGCAATTTTTCCTTTCTCTATTTCTCCGCCATCGATTCCATATGCTCTGTAGCCGTTTTTTGTTGCCATTTCCAAGTATTTCACAGGACTCAAGAACTTTTTTCTGAGTTGCTGAAGTAAAGCGGAAAGTCTAATTTCGCTGAAAATGTTCAGCATATTGTTGCTAGCTGCCCCATCAGTTCCAATTGCAACATTTACACCATTTTCAGTCATTTCAGCAATCTTTGCAATTCCGGAAGACAGTTTCAAGTTGCTCGACGGACAATGCGCAACACTTGTCCTCCTATTAGCGATCAGGTTTATTTCGTCATCGCTGAGCCAAACGCAGTGGGCTAGAACAGTTCTCTGATCCAGGAACTTTATATCATCCAGAAGCTTTATGGGGGTTTTACCGAATTTTTTCTTGGACTCCTTAACTTCCCATAAGGTCTCGGAAGCATGGATATGCTTTATGAGCCCCATTTCGTTTGCAAGATCATTTATTCTTGAAAGAAATTCTGGTGAGCAGGTGTAGATTGCATGGGGCGTTAGCATCGGTTTGATTCTCTCCTTGTTCTCACAATTTTTTATAAAATCTAATGCGATTTTGAGCTCTTTTTCCATTCTCTCCTCACTTCCACGATCCGCCATTCCGTAACCCAGTACAGCTCTAATCCCTGTCTCTTCTACAGCTCTTGCAACGCTGTCCATATGTATGTACATATCGGAGAAGCAGGTTATTCCGTTTTTCAGCATTTCAATGCAGGCAAGCATGGATGCGATGTAAATAGATCTTTCATCTAGCATTGCCTCAATCTTCCAAACTTTATCCAACCATTTGTCAAGCGGTAAGCCTTCTGCGTAACCTCTCAATATTGTCATTGCGGAATGCGTATGGGCGTTGAAGAATCCTGGAAGAACTAAACAGCCCCGTGCATTTATTTTTTCCCTTCCTTTAATCGATTCCTTTCCAACATAGGCTATTTTGTTGTTTATTATCCCTATATTGCTTTCAACGAAATTTCCAGAAATGAAGCAAATGCCGTTCTCTATTACTAGATCGAACATATTTTCAGCCCTTTTCATTTGCTGTGAGCTATGGCTTTAGCCTTCTTTAATTTGCCTAGTTCGGGAGTTAATTTAAAGCTTTTGCCTTCTCAATCTCCGCCAGTCGCGAGGGTTTTTCAGTTACAAAAAATTTTCAAAAGAATTTTTAACTTGACCAAGCATTGCTTTCATGCTTAAGGACGTCATAAAGGACAGCGTTGGGGAAAAAGTCTTTCTGCTTGGGAACGAAGCAATTGCTCGGGGAGCACTTGAAGTAGGGGTAGATGTATGTGCAGCTTATCCGGGAACGCCATCTTCGGAAATTTTGGACACTCTTAGCAATGCCTGTCCTTTGCTCAAGGGTAAATTGGAGTTCCACGTTGAATACTCCACGAACGAAAAAGTTGCGCTTGAAGTTGCCATTGGAGCTTCATTGGCTGGGAAAAGGGGAATGGCTTGCATGAAACATGTTGGTGTAAATGTAGCTTCCGATGCTCTTTTGAGTTTCGCCTATGTTGGTTCAAGGGGTGGACTTGTATTGGTTTCGGCCGATGATCCGACGATGCATAGCAGTCAGAACGAGCAGGATAACAGATGGTATGGCAAGATTGCTAAGATTCCTGTTGTAGAAGCTTCGAACGTTGCTGAATTGAAGGAGATAACTAAGCAGTGTTTCCAAATTTCGGAAAAATTTTCGATTCCGGTGATTCTGAGAAGCTACACAAGGCTTAGTCATGCCAGCGGGATTGTCACTCTTGGAAAATTGCCCGAGAAGAGGCTGGAAAAGGTAAGCTGGAAAAGAAGTCCAGATACGGATGTTGTTTTGCCAGCAAATGCGAGGAAGCTCAAAAAGATTCTGAACAGAAAACTCTCAGACGTTGAGAAATTCTTCAACGACTGGGAGATGAATTGGATAGTTGATGGGGATGGAAAAATTGGAATAGTTGCCTGTGGTCTGGGCTATAGTTATGCTAAGGAGGCTTTGGAAAATTTAAACTTAAAATTACCGGTTTTGAAACTCTCTTCTGCTCATCCGGTGCCGGAAATGCTTGTGGAAAAGTTCATCTCAGATCTCGACGCGGCGATTGTTGTTGAGGAAGTTGATCCATTTATCGAGCTTCACCTGAGAGCCATGGGTATAAAGACGTACGGAAAAATGAACGGATATTTCCCTATGGACTATGAATATAACGTGACAATAGTAGAGGCCGGAATTGCCAAGGTACTTGGATTGAATCCCAGCTTCGAATCAGATCCTTTAAAGGACGAGCTCCAGAAATTGGCCCCACCAAGACCACCCGTCTTGTGCGCCGGTTGTCCGCATACAGCTACTTTCTACGCAATTCGAAGGGTTGTCAATGAGCTCGGAAATGCTTGCCTGCCGAGCGATATAGGATGCTACACTCTCGGCATAAACAAACCATTCGAGGCGGTGGACATAACAATATGCATGGGTGCCAGTGTCGGGGTTTCCAATGGTTTGGCACATGTTTTAAAAGAAAAGATAATCGCTACAATTGGCGATTCAACTTTTCTTCATGCTGGAATTCCGGCTTTGATAAATGCCGTATACAATGGGGCAAAATTCGTGCTTGTAATCCTAGACAACTCAACAACGGGTATGACAGGGCATCAGCCGCATCCGGGAACAGGGGTGAGAGCTTGTGGGGAGATGGGGAAGAAGGTAATCATAGAAGATATAGTTAAAGCTTGCGGAGTCGATTTTGTGGAAGTTGTGAACCCCTACAACATTAAAAGGACAATTGAAACCCTCAAAAGAGCCTTAGCCCATCCAGGGGTTGCGGTTGTAATCGCTAGACAGCCTTGTGCGATACTCTGGGCTAGAGAGAGAAGAAGGAAAGGAAGAATAATTCCGCTGAAGGTAACTCAGGACTGCGATCTGTGTATGGAATGCATAAACACATTCTCATGCCCTGCCCTGATCTATGATGGGAGGGTTAGGATAGATCAGGAAGTCTGCGTTGGTTGCGGTGTTTGTAGCCAGATATGCAGGAAGGGGGCAATAAGGAGAGAATAAAGGAGCTCAGCTGGAGGATATCCGTTAGTTCAACTGTGGTTTCAGTCTTTTTTATTAGCTTCATTGCTTTCTATCTGTCTGGATTTGGCTCAAAATCATTTTTGTTTGCAGTTCTTTGTTCCCTGGCAACTTATCTGGCAATTCGAATATCAAGGATTAAGCTTTAGTTTGAAAAGCCTTTCTCATCACTTTAAAAATCACGCGTAGATGGCCCTTTTTTATTTCTCGCAATATGAATTTCGGTCTGAGATAGAATTTGAGATAACATTTTCTCAGAAACCTCGCAAGCTCTTCAGCAGGGATTAATGTTTTTATTACAGGTTTCCCCGCTGTGTAGTTTTCATAGTCCTCGGTTAATAGAAGATTCTTCTCTTTCGCTTCCCTGTAAATTTCAGTTCCCGGATAGGGGGTCAGTATTGAGAATTGAGCATAATCTGGATCGAGTTTTATCGCAAATTTTAGTGTCTCTTCCATCTCTTTTTTTGTCTCAACTGGAGCTCCGATTATAAAGGAGCAAATTGCAGATATTTTTAACTTTTTTGTGATTTTAATGACTTCTTTTGCTTTTTCAAGCGACAATCTTTTGTTGTAATAATTTAGAATTCTATCGCTCGCCGATTCTATTCCGTAGTAAATTGCTGAACAGCCTGCAGATTTCATGATTTCAAGCAGTTCTCTGTCTATGGTGTCTATCCTTGAAGAACAGCTCCATGTGATATCAAGCTTTCTGCTTTTTATCTCCTTGCAGATTTCCGCAACTCTTTTCTTGCTCAAGGTAAACGTGTCATCACCAAATGCTATGTGTCTTGCATTAAAATCGTTTACAAGCCATTCGATCTCATCTGCAACATTTTTTGCACTCCTTGCACGAAATCTTCTACCCATGAACAGCGAAGAACTACAATATCTGCAGGAGAATGGACAGCCCCTTGATGTTATCATGGGAAAAACTTCGAGCCTCTCTCCGAGAAGGGAATACTTTTCCAGTGGCATCAGATCGAATGCCGGAAATGGAATGGAATCCAGATCTTGAATGAATTCTCTTGGCGGATTCTTAACTATTTTATCCTCTTTTTTGAAATATATTCCCTTCACATCTTCGAGATCCCTTCCGGATTCTACCCTTTCCGCAAGTTCAACAATTGTTCTCTCCCCCTCTCCTATGCAGACGGCATCTACGAACTCGTTTTTAAGCGCTTTTTCGGGTTCAAAAGAAACGTGAACTCCACCGAGTATTACAAATATGTCTGGAAAAGCCTTTTTTATCTTTTTTGCGTATTCAAGCGCTGATTTAAAGGTTGGAGTAGTTGATGTAATTCCCACGATCAACGAATCCTTTATCTTTTTCAAAAAATCGGAAAAATTCAGATTTTCCACAAGATCGTCGATTATTCTGACCTTGAATCCCCTTTCACGGAGGACGGATGCGAGATAGCCTAGACCTAGGGGAGGAGTGGATATTTCAAGTGTTTTTACGACTTCAACTTTTGCACTCGGATTTACAAGGGTTATCATGTTACCAATTCTGCCCAGAGGGCCTTGTTCCTTATACAACCCGGATCTGGCTTTAGATAGTCCCCGAAATAGTTGTAAGCTCTTGCCCTGCAACCGCCGCAGACATATCGGTAGTTGCAATCCCCACAACCTTCAAGCTTATCCTTATTTCTTAGATCCTCAAAAACTTTATTCTTTTTCCAAAGCTCTTCGAGATCGTCAGTTCTTACATTCCCAACTACGAGCGGGAAGAATACGCATGGGGTTATATCTCCGTTTGCCTTTATTGCAAAGTAAAATCTTCCAGCTCCACAGCCACCGATAAATTCAGCGAGCTGTTTAAACCTTTCTCCAGCATTAACGTTGTAGAAATGGGTAGGAATTATACCGCCATTACATTGCAGGGCAATCCTTGCAAACTGTGGAGCAGTGGAGAGAAGGCTTATGTTTGACTTGAAATTCCTTTCATAAAGCATTCTCAACAGCTTCTCTCTCTGCTCCGGGGTTATATCCGCTTCAACTATATCCCTTCCCCTTCCTGTGGGGATGAAATTGTAGTGCATGAACCAGTTTACTCCGAGTTTTTCGCAAATTTTTATTACTTCCTCGACTTCCGCGTAATTGTATTTTGTAACTGTCATCGAAACATTTACGAAGAAACCATATTTCACCGCATTTTTTATACCCTCTAGAGTCTTGTTGAATATCCCTTTAATGCCACGAAAAGCCTCATGTGTCTCTTTTGTTCCATCAAGACTTATCTGAAGATAGCTTACACCGCTTTCCTTCAGTTTTTTAGCAACTTCTTCGCTTATCAGTGTTCCATTTGTTGCAATTGCAACGTAAATCCCTTTCTCTGCAGCATAACTGGTCAGGTCGTATATATCCCTTCTTATTAGCGGCTCTCCGCCAGAGAATGCTATTATCGTTACACCAAGCCGATCTAGGGCATCTATCGTTCTTAATGCTTCTTCTGTTGTTAATTCGTTCTCTAAAGCTTTTCCCGCAGTTGCGTAGCAGTGTTTGCATTTGAGATTACAGGCATAGGTTATATCCCATACAACCTGGAAAGGTGCACCCGGAACAAAGGGTTTTCGGAGGCCAAACTCTGCAAGACCTTTTATCACACTTGCAAGACCCTTTCGCCAGTATGGGTCCTTGAATTTCATTTTCATTTCTTCAACCGTTGCGTTGAAACTTTCGGCTCCCTTTAAAAGAACAGGTTCTATGATTTTTTCTGCAGTTTTGCACTTCCAGCAAGCATCCTTTCTACTCCCAACAAAAAGCTCAAGTGCAACTTCTAATCTGTTCTTTTTGCAGTCCTCGCAATAACAGGAAATTTGTTTCAGACCAAGTCTGGTGAGAGGATTGAGGAAGTATGAAAACATGGCTATTTTATCTATCATAGTAATTATACTTCCGCAATGTTTAAATAGATTGTGATCTAAAAACTTCCCACATTGGAGGTGGATAAATGCTGGGCGAGCTAGTGAAGGTCTTTGAAAGGCTCAAACTAAAACCCTCTGATGTTAAGATATACTCACTTCTCCTTAACAGGGAGCTAGGGGTAAGAGAGATAGCAAATGAGCTTGGTCTATCTACGAGGTTCGTAAGGGAAAGGCTTAAGGAGCTGACAAAAAGGGGAATAGTGAAAAGGAAGCTCGTCGAGGAAAGATGGCTTGGCTACAGGTATGCGGCGGAAGAACCAAGGGAAGTTGTTAAAAAAATAAAGACCCAGATACTGGAGGAATTCCTGAAAATAGAAAAAATGCTGGGTAACGCCTAATATGGAGAGGATATTTGCTCCTTGGCGGATAAGGTATATCCTTGCTCCAAAGCCCAAAAATTGTGTTTTCTGCAGTGCTTTAAAGAGCGACGAAAAAGCCGCTCTCGTTGTATACAAGGCCGAGAAGAGTTTTGTGATCATGAACAGGAATCCATATAATCCGGGTCATGTGATGGTTTGTCCAAATCGTCATGTTGCAAACCTCGAAGATCTGGAGGAGGATGAGCTTTTGGAGATAATGAAACTTACGACTCTCTCGATAAAAGCCATAAGAAACTGTATGAATCCAGATGGCTTCAATGTTGGCATAAACATTGGAAAAGTTGCCGGTGCAGGTATTGCCGAACATCTGCATGTTCATATAGTTCCAAGATGGAATGGAGATACCTCTTTTATGCCCGTTCTTGCAGACGTCCAGATAGTTCCAGAAGCGCTTGAGGAGACTTATGATAAACTAAAGAAGTCCTTTGATATCCTCAGCAATCCTTTGAAGAACGGCAGATAGAACTCCTGACCCAAAATTGCGGTTTTTTATCCTTTGAAAAAGTTCCAGATTTTCTACCTCTATACCCGCCCCGTAATAAAAGCGGAGGATGATCTTTTTTAGTTCTTCTGCTGTTTTGGAAAGCTCGGAATTGCTCTCAGCAACTTTGTCAAAACAGTGCATGTAGTTTATGCTACTTAAACCGTTCCTAATTGCCAGGAAGGCCAAGCAACCGGTTTCAAAAAACTCCTTGCTGGCATCTTTCCCTTCCTTCTCGAGCTTTTTTGCTTTGAGATATTTGAATTTCACCCTGATTTCTAGTGGGAATTCGGATTCATCAAAATCTTCAACATCTAGGTCACCCAGTGCAATTAAGTTTTGAATTATCGATAGGTTTCTGTCGATGAGCAAAGCCTCTTTAAGCGCTTCTCTCGCCTCCTCTTTCTTTCCAAGCTTTAGTAGTGCAACAGCTAAGTTGTTTAAATCTTTAACGTCTTTTCTAATTAAAATAGCTTCTTTTAACAGTTTTTCTGCATCGATATAGTTTCCCAGCTTTATTTCAAGCAAACCAAGAGCAGATAGTGTTTCTGCCTTCAATCTTTCATCTTCAAAGAATTCCATTGTTTTCAAAGCATCGATGTAGCATTCTTTTGCCTCAAAAAGTTTTCCGGAGCTATGGTACAGATTTCCGAGGTTGAAAAGACAACCTGCAACGTATCTTATCAGGCTTTCATCTTCCTGGGAAAGTTTCAGATAGATTTCCATTGCTTCTCGGTAAAATTTTTCAGCTTTTTCTAGATTTCCTAACATATAGTTCAAATTTCCGAGTGTTCCAAGAATTCTGCCTCTTTCATGATCATTTGCGTTTTTTAGAAGATCTTCTCCGATTTCGCAGAGTTTTGTTAAATCTCCCCCTCCAGAATTTGCAAGTCTTATGAAGTCCTCGACTTTCATCAAGAGATGTGTGCACAAGCTTTTTTAATCTTCCCTCAACGTGGCCATGTGAAAGTGCTGGTGCTCGACACAACGCTTAGGGATGGTGAACAAACGCCCGGCGTTTCGCTCACGGTTGAGCAAAAAGTCATGATAGCAGAAGCCTTGGATTCGTTGGGAGTCGATATAATTGAGGCGGGGACTGCAATTTCTTCTGAAGGTGATTTTGAGGCAATAAAGCAGATATCCGAAAGGGGTCTGAAAGCTGAAATTTGTAGCTTTGCAAGAATAAAGAAGGAAGACATAGATGCAGCCGCAGATGCCAATGCGGACTCGGTATTTATGGTTGCGCCCTCTTCCGACTACCACATTCAAGTCAAGTTTCCGGGAAAAGGAAAGGATTACGTTATCGAGAAGAGTGTAGAAGCAATTGAATACGCAAGGGAAAGAGGTTTATTGGTTGAATTTGGGGCTGAAGATGCTTCTAGAGCCGATTTAGAGTTTGTGGTATCATTGCTAAAAGCCGGAGAAGAAGCAAAAGCGGAAAGACTAACTTTTGCCGATACTGTTGGAGTTTTAACCCCAGAGAGAACTGAACAGGTAATAAAAAGACTTAAAAGTGAGTTGAAGAGCCCAATTGCAATTCACTGCCATGACGACTTCGGTCTCGCAACTATAAATACAATTTGTGCTGTAAAAAATGGAGCCAATGAATTTCATGCGACAATAAACGGAATAGGAGAAAGAGCTGGAAATGCCGCTCTTGAAGAAATTGTGATGGCTTTGGAGTTCCTTTACGGAATAAAGTTGGAAATAAATAAGGAAAGAATCTATCCAACTTCTAAGCTTGTCGAGAAGCTTACGAGAATCGTTGTGCCCCCAAACAAGCCAATTGTAGGGGGGAACGCTTTCACACATGAAAGCGGAATTCACACCTCAGCCCTGCTCAAGGATTCTAGAACATACGAGCCATTGCCTCCCGAGGTTATAGGAAGAAGGAGAATAATAGTGTTGGGAAAACATGCTGGTAGGGCTAGCGTTGAAGCAATTCTTAAGGAACTGGGTTATACGGCTACTCCGCGGCAGATGGAGGAAATACTCTCAAGAATAAAGGAGCTGGGTGATAAAGGAAAAAGGGTTACGGATGCAGACGTAAGAACGATCGTTGAAACCGTTTTGCAGGTTAAGAGCGAAAGAAAAGTTAAGCTAGAAGATTTTGCAATAGTAACGGGGAAGAATATAACACCAATGGCAAGCGTTAGGCTTAGGATAAATGGAGAAGAGAGAGTTGAAACCGCATTGGGTGTCGGGCCAGTAGATGCTGCGATCAACGCAATAAGGAAGGCTGTAGAAAGTTATGCGGATATAGAGCTTGTAAGTTACCATGTTGAAGCAATAACCGGAGGTACAGATGCACTTGTAGATGTTGTAGTGCAGCTCAAGAGGGGAAATAAAACCGTAACAGCCCGCGGGGCAAGGGCCGATATTGTAATGGCATCTGTCGAGGCATTTATAGAGGGGCTTAACATGCTAATTTAATGTTTATTACTTTAGATTTATTTTGCAGCAAGATTTAAATTTTATGAGCAATCTGCATTCAGGTGATGCGCCATGGCGGAGAACGTTATCTTGGTGGGCAAAAAACCAGTTATGAATTATGTGCTTGCGACACTTACTCAGTTAAATGAGGGGGCAAGTGAGATAACGGTTAAGGCAAGAGGGAAGGCAATAAGTAGGGCAGTCGATGTCGTGGAAATAGTGAGAAACAGGTTTGTTCAGGGGCTTAAGGTGAAGAACATAAAAATAGACACCGAGGAACTAGAGTCGCAAGACGGAAGAAAAGTAAACGTTTCAACAATAGAGATAACAATTGCAAAGTAGAGAAAATTTTTTAAATTTTTTGAGATTGTTTTTAATCCGTGAAAATTGGCTACTTTTGTAGTTTCACGCCGAAGGAATTGATTCATTCTGCCGGATTTCTACCCTACAGGATATTTGCAACGAATAGACCTATATGTATGGCGTCAAGTTATATACAAAGCTATTCCTGCTCCCAGGTGAGAGGAGCAATCGAAGAAGCTCTCAGTAACGATTTTTGCGGTTTCGTGGTAACAAGAAGTTGCGACACTCTGATGCGATTAACTGACATATTGGAATTTCTTGGAAAAAGGGCGTACAATATCGAATTTCCGACAAAAATAGGGAATGTTGAGTATTATATGCGCGAGCTAAAAGATTTTTTAGCGGTCCTAGAGGACTGGGGAGGGGAAATAAGCTTTGAAAAGATTTTGGAGAGTATTAGGCTCTACAGAATACTTGAGGAAAAAATGAAAAAGCTTTTTGAAATCAACGCTGATTATGAGGTTGCAACAAAAGTTCAGCAGCTTGAAGTTGGAAAGGCAATAGAACTTGTTGATAAAAAACTGGAGGGAGCGAAGAAAGAGTCGGGAAGGAGAGTTTTAATAACTGGAAGCGTTTGCCCGTATCCGGAAGTCTACGAGTTATTTAGAAAGTCCGGTTTTGTTGTTAAGGATGATTTGTGTACGGGGAGGAGATTTTTTGATTTCAGATATCCGGAATTCGAACCCAGAGATTTGGATAGCGCTTTAAAGTATATTGCTGAGAAATATTTTCACAAGGCACCCTGTCCCACAAAGCATTACAGTGAGGATTACAGATTTGAATACGTTTTAAATTTGGCAAGAGATTGTGATGCTGTAGTCTTTTTGCTTGTAAAATTCTGCGAGCCGCACTTTTTTGACTTTCCGCAGTTGAAGGAAAAACTTGAAGAATTGGGAAAGAAAGTTGCTTTGATCGAGATAGAGTTTCCCTTGGTATCCACCGAACAAATAAGAACAAGAATTGAGGCTTTAAGGGAGGCGATCGAATGAAAAGGTTGAGGATATCCGAAAGAATGAGAGATTTGATGGCTGGTTATTACATGCTTGGCCATACCGCAGAATTCAGGGCTTGGATAACGAGCGGAGCTCCTGTTGAGATTCTTTATGCAATGGACGTATATCCAGTTTATCCAGAAAACCATGGGGCGCTAATCGGAGCTGCGAAGTTGGGCTCGCACTTTTCCGAATTTGCCGAAAAAAGAGGATTTTCTCGGGATCTCTGCTCGTATGCTAGATGCGATATAGGTTGTGTGTTTGCTGGAACGAGCCCAATTGGCGGATTGCCCAAACCAAATTTTCTGTTTGCCTGTAACAATATATGCAATACTGTTGTGAAGTGGTATGAAGTCTTGAGCAGAATCTTCAAGGTTCCACTTTTTGTCCTCGATATGCCCTTTATAAGGAAGGAGTTGAAGGAATCCCATATACTTTATGTTGAGGAGCAGTTGTATGATTTTATAAAGTTTGTGGAAAAATTAACGGGTAATCCTTTGGATGATTCAAAACTGAGAGAAGTTGCAGCCAAATCGGTAGAGGCCGTTAACCTTTACGGTGAATGTCTGAGAATGGCAAAAAACAGACCTTCACCGATGACGTGTTTTGATGCTTTTATAAACATGGCTCCAATAGTCTGCCTTCGAGGGACGGAGCATGCTGTAAACTTTTATAGAGAAATGAAAGGGGAATTGGAAGATAGGGTTAAAAATGGAGTTTCTGCGATAGAGAACGAAAGAATAAGGTTGCTGTGGGACAACATTCCTATTTGGTACCGTCTCAGGTGGCTTGGAGAATTCTTTGAAAAGAGAAACGCTTGTCTTGTTGCTGACACTTATACGAACGCTTGGACCGGTTTTGGGACTGTCAAAAGTTCTGATGTAATATCAAGTCTCGCAGAAGTTTATACTTTATCGTATCTGAACATCGGAATCGATAGAATGGTGGAAATAATAGAAGGACTAATAGATTTCTATGGGGTTGATGGTGTTGTCATGCACTCCAATAGAAGCTGCAAGCCCTATTCATTTGGCCAGTATGAAATTCAAAAGAAACTTAGTGTCCCCTCGGTTATAATAGAGGCAGATATGGTAGACGAGAGAGCATTCAGCGAAGCGCAAGTTCTTACGAGGCTTGAGGCCTTTCTCGAGAGCTTATGATTTTCGCGGGAATAGATATAGGTTCCCTCACAGCAAAGTGTGTGGTGATTAAGGACTCCGAGATTTTGGCTTATAGCATTCAGAAAGTGAAACCAAATCTGGAAGAGACGGCACTGGAGGTTTTTCAAGAGGCTTTAAAAATTGCTGGTTTGGAGGGAAGAGACGTTTCAAAAGTTTTTTCAACTGGTTATGGTAGATATCAGGTTAGATTTGCCGAAAGAGCTGTAACTGAAATAACCTGCCATGCAGTGGGGGCGCATTTTTTGATTCCGACTGTTAGAACTGTAATTGACATAGGCGGACAGGATAGTAAAGTCATAGCAGTCGAAGAAGGGAGAGTTTTAAGTTTTGCCATGAATGACAAATGTTCGGCCGGAACTGGAAGGTTTCTCGAAGTAATGGCGAATGCGTTGAATTTGAAATTGGAGCAGCTCGGAGAAATTGCATTAAGAGCAAAAAAGAAAATAACGATCTCTTCTACCTGTACAGTCTTTGCGGAATCAGAAGTTATAAGCTATATCTCATCGGGAGAGGAAATTGAGAATATAGTTGCCGGTATCTGCGACGCGATTGCAAGCAGGATCGTTGGCTTGGCCAGCAGAGTTGGTGTAAGGGAAGACGTTGTACTTACAGGCGGTGTGGCGAAGAACTTGGGTGTGAAGAAGGCACTTGAGGAGAAACTAGGGTTGACAATAAAGATTCCGGAGGAACCGCAGATCGTTGGAGCACTTGGAGCTGCTGTGTTGGCGATGAAAAGTTGGGAAAAAGTTAATTAGTATCCTGAAGAAAGATTTTTATGAAGTTCAGAGAATTCGCCGAATTCTGTGAAAGCATCGAAAAGATAACCTCAACTCTTGAATTAACTGCAAGAATATCAGAGTTCATTCGTAAAATTGAAGACGAACAGGATCTTTACAATGTCGTTCTATTCATAATGGGTAGGATTTATCCCACTTGGGATGAGAGAGAGCTCGGGGTTGGAGTTGGATTATTGTACGAAGCTTTAGAAAATGTTAGCGGAAAAAAGAAGGAAAGAATAGAGGACTTAGTCAGGGAATTAGGGGATCTCGGTCTTGTAAGCGCTAGACTTGTTGGCGAGAGAAGCATGCTAACGCTTGAGTTCGAGGAGCTGACAATAAAGCGCTTGAGGGAGATATTTGATGAGATATCTGGTCTTACTGGGGAAGGCAGCAGAAAGAGAAAAATTCTACTTCTAACCGGTCTTTACGGGCAGTCAACACCCCTTGAAGCCAAGTACATAACCAGACTCATAATGAACGAGATGCGCTTGGGAGTGGGAGAAGGGATTGTAAGAGATGCAATTGCAAGGGCATTTGGAGTTAGCGAGGAAATCGTTGAAAGGGCTTATATGATAACAAACGACCTAGGAAAAGTTGCAGTAATAGCCAAAAAGTACGGGAGAAAGGGACTGGAAGAGTTAAAGGTTCAGCTTGGAATTCCAGTAAAAATGATGCTTGCCCAAGTTGCAGAAAGCTTCGAGGAGGCTATAAGGAGTGGGAACATAGCTGTTGAGTGGAAGTTCGATGGCAGCAGAGTTCAAATTCACTGGGGGAACGGGATTCTGAAGATATACTCCAGAAAACTTGAAAACGTTACAAATGCTCTGCCCGAGATAGTTGAGGAAGTGAAGAAGAATGTAAAGGAGGGCGTTATTCTGGATGGGGAGGTAATAGCTGTTAAGGATGGAAGACCGATGCCTTTCCAGCACGTTCTTAGGAGGTTCAGGAGAAAACATGACGTTTTAAAGATGGTGGAGAAGATTCCACTCCAGCTTTACGTTTTCGACGTACTGTATGCCAATGGGGAAGTAATAGATATGCCGCTGAAGGAAAGGAGGAATATACTAAAGGAATATGTAAACGAATCTGAAAGACTAAAGATAGCCGAACAGATTATAACCGATGAAAAGGGGACGATAGAGAGAATTTTTAATGAGGCGGTAAATGCTGGGCATGAGGGCGTGATGTTAAAGAACCCTAATTCCCCTTATATCCCCGGAAAGCGTGGAAAGCACTGGCTAAAACTGAAATCTGTTATGGAAACGCTTGATCTGGTCGTTGTCGGTGGAGAATGGGGGGAGGGGAAGAGGAGTCATCTTATCAGCTCCTATGAGCTTGCATGTCTTGATACCACCACTGGAAAACTCCTGAAAGTTGGAAGGGTTGCAACAGGTTTTACGGATGAAGATCTCGAAGAACTTACGGAAATATTTAAGCAGATGATAGTTTACAGACACGGCAAGATTGTGGAGTTTCTACCGAAATACGTTTTTGAGGTTGCTTATCAGGAGATCCAGAAAAGTCCGAAATATGAAAGTGGATATGCACTCAGGTTCCCCCGCTTCATAAGACTCAGGGATGACAAAGATGTAAACGAGGCCGATACAATTGAGAGAATCGAGAAATTGTATGAGCTTCAGACTAAGAAGACATGAGGGCGGTGATCACACCATGGCAATTGCATGCGGTGGCCACGACTATTTTTTCAACTTTTTTTGCCTCTTCTAACAAAGATGCAAAGTCTTTTCCATTTATTGCCCCAATTCCTGGGGAAAGTTGGTGGCTAATTAGAATCCTTGCTTCTGGACAAGCGAATCTCAGGAGCTCATACATCGGACAAGGTCTTTTTATTTTTGTTACCGGACAGGTTTCTGGAGAAGAGCAGTTATCGAGGCAGATTTTATCCCTGTTGTAGCTGACAACTATACTTCCCATTCCCACTGAAACTATTACCCTTGCAGGAATACCAGAGAGAATTTCGTTAACTTTTTCATTCCAGGGTATGAATTTGTCTTTCAAAGCCTCCGCTGCTACATGTATTGGAGCTGTTGGAAAAATCCATTCAGGTTCGAATTTTTTCACGAATTTTTCTAAATCTTTTGCTTCCGCTTTCACAAACTTTTCTTTGAATTTTCTTGCAGCTGCACATTCATCACTTGGATCTATAATTATAAAATCCCTCTTTCTTAAAAGCAGGTATTCAGCAGCCTTTAGGCCAAATTTTCCCCCTCCTACAACTAGGTCCATGTCCAGTTTACCCTAGCAGAAAAATAAAGATTTTTGATTTATAAAAAGCCTCGCCCTTCAGGGCGGAGGTGGCTCACAATAGTCGGTACTTTCTTCCGGCATCCACTTCACCGTTGTAAGCAGCTTTGGGCAAAATAATTTTTCCAATAGCTGAAATCGCGAATATTTTTGCAATATCTCCCGGTATAAAGGGCAGAGAACCGATAATTAACAGTTCTATTATCGAAACGCTCATTCCAGTCCAAAGGTATAGCCAGAGACAGCCCAGTCCGTGGATTATTGCAAAATTTGCAAACAGCAATAGGGGGAATAGTGTTAGCAGAAATCTTGAAGCGATGTATCTATCAACGAAATAGCCTATAAAGAAGGCGGAGATTACGAAGCCTACTAAATAGCCTCCAGTTGGCCCGAAAAAGGCTGAAAAACCACCTTTAAATCCAGCAAACCATGGAACCCCTAATGCGCTAAAGAGAACGTAGAACGTCTGAGATATGCCTCCCCAGTTTCTTCCTAAGATTATTGCAGTTAGAAAGACTGCAAAAGTTTGCATAGTTATTGGAACCGGAGTCCATGGGAGATGTATGCGGATCTGGGCACATATACCTGTAAATGCGGCGAATGCGAGAGCTAATAACATCTTTTGCTCAAAGCCCGCTTCATATCTCCATCTGAAAAAGTTTACCCTTGAAAATTCCATGTCAATTTTAGAGGATTAGAAAATTAAAAATTTTCCTTTTTAGCTAATGCGAAATTGCAACTGAAAGCCAGCCCGCTAAGATGTCTAAATGTGGTATGGAGGAAGGATAGGATAGCAGTACTCAGGATCTGGAGAGGCAGAAACAAAGACTTGTCGAGTATGCCAAGAGCAAGGGGTTATAAGCCCGAATGGGGTACAGGCGAATGAAGTGCGGAAAATGCGGATTGGAAGAGGATAGGGATGTCATAGCTGTGAAGAACCTGCTCCGCAGGTACCAGATGGATGCAGGAGCTTCCGTTCACCCCGAAGGTCCTCCCATGAAAAGAGGAGGGAAGATGAAAGCTAATGCTAGACCAGAACGGGAGTTACTTCAGTAGATTGTACAATTTCGAACAAATTTCTGAAAATTCATCGGAAAACCTATTTCTCGGTCTTTTAATTGGGACTTCGACGATTTTCTTTACTTTTGCGGGTCTTTTTGATAAAACCAATATCCGGTCTGCTAAATAAACGGCTTCTTCGATGCTGTGGGTGACATATACTACAGTCTTTTTGGTTTCTTGCCAAATCTTCACAACTTCCTCTTGCATTTCCAGCCTAGTCTGGGCATCAAGGGCACTCAACGGCTCGTCCATTAGAAGAAGTTCCGGATCGCAAACTAGGGCTCTTGCTAGTGCCACTCTCTGCTTCATCCCCCCAGAAAGCTCATGAGGGTATTTATATTCAAAACCAGCAAGTCCAACGATTTCGATCATCTTTTTTGCAATTTCTAGGAGTCTCTCTTTTTTTAACCCCTTTACCTCGAGACCGAAGACAATATTTCCTATGACATTTCTCCATGGGAAGAGCGCATAATCTTGAAAAACCATCACTCTATCCGCACCCGGTCCCTTTATTTCTCTACCTCTCAGCAACACCTTTCCTTCATAGCTTTCAAGTCCTGCAATTATCCTAAGAAGGGTGGTCTTTCCACAGCCGCTTGGACCTATTATAGAAAAAAATTCACCCTCATTTACTGAGAAATCAATTCCATCGAGAACAAGGATGTCTCCAAATTTTTTTCTCAATCCCTCGATTAACAGAATTTCACTCAAATACCAATCCCCTCCTCCATTTCAGAGTTTTTTGTTCTAAAATCCTATAAAATCTGTCCAGGAGCATTCCTATCAAACCTATTGCAAGCATGTACGATATAACGATTTCGGGGGCATGGTAAAGTCTTGCAATCTCTATTTGATATCCAAGACCATATGCAGAAACACCGAATAGCTCAGCTGCGACCACACACATCCATGCAACTCCCGAACCAACTCTTATTCCTGTGAAGATTGAAGGCATGGCGGCGGGTATTATTACCTTCGTTAATACATCCTTTTTTTTCGCTCCCAGAGTCATGGCCGCTTCGATGAACTTGATTTCAACATTAGCAACTCCATTTCTTGTGTTTAGCAAAATTGGAAAGAAAGACCCAATGAAAATTATGAAGGCAGCTGCCGCGTGTGTCAGCTTAAGTAATAGAATTGCGATTGGAATCCATGCAATTGGAGGTATTGGCCTCAATAATTCGAGTATGGGAAACAGTAGAGCTTCAGTTTTTTTTGAATATCCCATTAGAAGCCCTATTGAGATTCCAAGTACCAATGCGGTGAAAAATCCAAGAAAGTAGTGGTAGATGCTGTATAGGATATCAGTAGGGAGATAAAAGCTCGGATCCTGGCCTAGAATTAGCCTTAGAAAAGTTGGTATCACTTTGGAAGGTGGAGAAAACAGAAATGGATCTTTTATAAAGAACCAGTAAAACGCCTCCCAAAAGCTCAAAAAAAGAAATATAGAAATGATTGTGAGAAATCTCATAGCAGTCCTAGCTTCTTCTTTATTTCTGGAACGATTTTTAGGGCCTCGCTGTAGATCGTTGTATCAACTATATCCCTAGCATTTAACTTAACAATATTTCCGTTCAAATCTCTCGTCATTCCAAGTTTGTACTGAATTTCACACAGCTCCTCAAGTCCGTTTAACCAAGTCTCGTTTCTTGGATCAGTCTGAAAGTTTGTGGAGCCCGGAAATTCTTTTGCAACTTTTTCATCGATTTTTAACCATTTTTTAATTATCTGTTCAACTTCTTCTTTGTTCCCCTCCTTTTTTATGTATTCGCTCGCAATTATATGCAAAGCGACAAATTTTACCGCAAGATCCCTTCTCTCTCTGATGAAATCCCCCCTCATAAGCAGGACGCAACAGGGGTGCATTGGCATCATTTCACTGGAATTGATTACTATCTTTCCATAGCCCTCCTGAATTGCTATATATGGAGCGGGATCGGGAACAAACGCCAGTTCTACCGATTTCGTTCTCAAAGCTTCCCTTATCTCCGCCGCTCCGGTTACCGATATTATCTCTGCGTTTACCCCGTTATTTTTTAACCATCTGTTCAGCACAGTCCACTGAATTGAGCCTGGTGGGTAAGTCATTATCTTCTTCCCCTCCAGAGACTTTGGTCCTGTGTATTCAAATTCGGGTGTTGAAATCAGCGATGAGCCCTCAACGTTGGCAACTGCTACTATCTTTGCATCAAAACCTCTTGAAAATATCGACAGTGGCGGCGCTGCACCAACATAGGCGATTTCATGCTGTTTTGCGGAAAATGCCTCCATCTGTGGGGGTCCGGATGGGAAGGATGTTAGCTCGATTTTTTTACCCAGAATCTTTTCATCCCATCCTTTTTCAACTATAACGAAGAGAGCGGTGTGATGCCATCCGGGTTGATAGCTGACTCTTATCTCTCCCTTCTCCTGAACGCAAAGCAGAAGCATTGCAACAACAATTAGGAAGATCAGCTTTTTCATAAGTTTAGGTTGGTACTATCAATAAAAATTTTTCCTTATTGCACAAAAAATCTTCCTTTATAGGAAAATTTAAAAATACTTTTTCCCAATTGTATCATGAACTCAAAGGACTTGATCGTTTCACTTCTCTTGGATGACGAATTTGGAAAAAGACTGGAAAGGCTGATAAAAGAGGATCTAAGGATGAATGTAAGAGAATTTGCTAGAAGAATTGGTTTATCCGAGAGTACTGTTTATAAGTTGATTTCGGGCAAAAGAAAGCCGAATTTGAGGACTTTAAAGCAAATTGCTCGGGGAATTGAGGAAATACTACACAAAAAAGATTATTTTGTGGCTGTTATAGCTTCGAGAGCTGTATTGAATGCCTTAACGACCTATGAGATCGATATCGACGGAAAGAAAATCGCTATAAGAGAGTATTCGGCAAACTCCTTTGAGGAGGCAATAATTTCTGCAATAAGAGCTGAAAGAGATGGAGCTAGGGCAATAGTATGCGCACCGATTTTGAGTCCCACCATCGAGAAAATAGTTAGCATACCAATAGTTACAATATTACCAAGGGAAGATTTGATTAGAGCAATCGAGACAGCTGCGCGTAAGGTTGCGTCGCGTTGACACTCTCCACGGCTAAAGCCGGGAGATTCTTGCTTCTAAGGTGTTCATCTCGAAACGCCTGTAGCGTATGTAAGCCTGCCCCCTTTCGAAGTTCAGCTCATTGTACAGCTTGGCGCAGCTGTCAGCAAGTTTCCATAGGGCAGACAGTCTTCGATTATGAAAGTGTTCGTTCTCGACAATTCATCCCACGGTTAAAACCGTAGGCTTTCTTGTCGATTTTCATATAAATTTATAACCGAAAAACCTCGCCCTTTAGGGCGGGATGAAAAAGCTTAAATAAATAAAACATGTAAAAATTGCAAATGCGGGCATGTTGCCCAAGATGAGCTGCAACATGGCCAATGCCTTAATGAGAGGCATGGGATGGGGAGCTTGGCTTTAAACCTGCAGATAAAGGAGGCGTAAAGCCCCCTTAACGCCGGAAACCTCGCCTTTAAAGGCGGGGCAGCTCACCTGCAGGGGAGGTCAAGATATGGTTTCGATTGAAGAAGTCTACCACGTTTCCAGATTGGCAAAGTTGATGATCACGGATGAAGAAGCCCAGAGGTTCAGAAAAGAGTTTGAAGAGATACTTTCGTACTTCGATATCCTTGACGAAATCGATGAAAGCATTCCTCCAACTTTCCACGTTCTCGAGATTAGCAACATTTTTAGAGAAGATGTAGCAAAAAAGGGTCTTGAACAAAGCGAAGCGTTACTAAACAGCCCTAGGAAGGAGGAAGGGTATTTTGTTGGTCCAAAGGTGGTAGAATGAAAGTTTTTGAATGGAAAAACTTAGTAGACGAAAAAGGATGTTTTGAAGCAGTAAGTGAGCTTATAGACAGAATTGAGAGGAGCAAACTCAACGCATACATAACCATATGCAAGGATGAGGCGTTGAGGCTGGCCAGAGAATACGATAGGGGTAATTTGAAAGGAAAACTTGCGGGAATTCCCGTGGCTGTTAAGGATAACATTACGACAAAGGGAATAAGGACTACCTGCGCATCCAAAATGCTCCTGAACTATATACCTGTTTTTGACGCCCATGTGGTTGAAAAATTGAAATCCGAAGGAGCTATAATAATCGGGAAAACGAATATGGACGAGTTTGGAATGGGGACTACAACCGAAACTTCCTATTTTGGAGTTGTTAGAAATCCATATGACCTGGACAGGGTTGCCGGGGGGAGCAGTGGTGGTAGCGCAGCGGCGGTTGCAAATGATGAGGCTGTTCTGGCTCTTGGAAGTGATACTGGGGGTAGTATAAGGTGTCCTGCAAGCTTTTGTGGCATATATGGCTTGAAACCAACTTATGGGCTTGTTTCGAGATACGGTTTAATCCCATATGCAAATTCGCTTGAACAAATAGGTCCGATGGCTGAAAGTATAGAGGATCTTGCTTTGATTTTAGAGGTAATTGCTGGAAGGGATGAAAGAGATTCAACCAATTCGGGAAGGGATTTTATCTTTAGAGAGGAGAAAGTTGAAAGAATTGGGATAATAAAAAACATGGATGCCAGCGAGGAAGTTATGAACAAGTTTTATGAGGTTATGAGCAATTTTGAATACGGAGAAATTGAGTTTCCATCTCTAAAGTATTCCCTTGCATCCTATTACATTATAGCAATGAGCGAAGCATCATCGAACCTCGCAAGATACGATGGAGTTCGATACGGTCATTTTTCTCCATTTTTAACTTCTTGGAGCGACTATTATTCGAGAGTTAGAGCAGAAGGTTTTGGAATGGAGGTAAAGAGGAGGATAATGTTGGGAAGTTATGCGTTGTCTGCCGGGTATTATGGGAAATATTATCTGAAAGCCTTGAGAGCGAGAACTCTGATAATAGAAGATTTCAAAAAAGCTTTCGCGAAATTTGATGTTCTTGTATCTCCAACAATGCCGTCCCTTCCATTTAGAATTGGGGAATTGAAAGATCCGCTGACTATGTACAAGATGGATGTTAATACTGTGCCGGTAAACTTGGCAGGTCTCCCAGCGCTGAGCATCCCAATAGGCTTTATTAGAGGTTTACCTGTAGGGATGCAGGTAATCGGGAATTACTTTGAAGAAAATAAACTCCTCAGCTTTGCAAAAATAATTGAAGAAAATATTTAAACAAGAAAATACACTTAATACCTAAACTACTCCTGCTCCTTATACGCTTTTAATACGGCTTCTACTATTTTATCTCTCGCTTCTTTGCTTACGGGATGGAAAAGATCTTGATAACTGCCATCTTTACCTTTCTTACTTGGCATGCTTACCCAAAGACCTTTTTCACTCTCGATTACTTTTAAACCCTTCACAACAAACTCATTGTCTAGGCTAACCGATGCGTATGCTTTCACACTACCCTCTCCCCTCGTTTTGTATATTCTAACCTCAGTTATTTCCGCCAATTTCATCCTCCTCCTATTTTCTTCTTAATACATGCAATTTACACTTCCGGTCTAGCATTACCTTTCATCCCTCGTCTGCCGATTCGGGGCTAAGCTCATTCCCGCGGGTCTCTGCGGCTATTCTAAATACCATTGGTTTGCGCGGGAACGTTCAAGTGATTACCCAAAGGAATATTTAAAACTTTTGTCTAGTTCATCAAAAACGTATTCTGGTTATTCTAGACTAAAACTTAAAATATCATTAATAAATATTAAATAAATTATTAAAATACTTGACGAAAGAAATTAATTCACTCTTGTATAGTAACATTATGAGAGCAGTCTGGAAAGGTTCGATAAGTTTCGGGCTGGTTTCCATACCTGTGAAGGCTTATAATGCTACCAATCCGAAAGAAGTGCGATTTTCTCTCCTTCATTCAAAAGATGGAGGGAAAATAAGGTATAGGAAATTCTGTGAGAAGTGTAAAGAAGACGTTTCGGACGAAGAAATCGTTAGAGGTTACGAGATTGCGAAAAACGAGTATGTAATACTAACGGAGGAGGATTTGGAAAAAATACCATTAAAGAGCGTAAAAAGCATCGAAATAAAGAGATTCTTCGATCCAATTGAGCTTAGGGAAATATATTATAGCAGTTTTTATTATGTCGTTCCCGATAGGGGTGGAGAGAAGGCTTATGCTCTTCTCAGGGAAGCGATGAGGGCAACGAATTTGATGGGAATTGGAAAGATTGGAATGCGGGGAAGGGAGGGAATAGTAGCTCTTAAATGGTTTAATGGTGGGATTGTAATGGCGGGTCTGCATTATGTCGACGAGATAAGAAATCCAAAAGAAATCCCAAATTGGGGAATTGATGTTGAAATTAGCGAAGAAGAATTGGATTTGGCAAAAAAGCTGATAATGGCTATGAAGAAGCCTTTAAATCTTGAAGAATTTAGAAATGAGTATAAAGAAGCATTGCTTAAACTAATAGATGCGAAGCTTGCTGGAAGGGAGATAATAACCGCTGCTGAAGAAGTTCCGTCAGCAAAATCTCTTATGGAGGCTTTGAAGGCAAGTCTTGAAGCTGTAAAATGAGCTGGTTTGAAGAAAGAATAAGTCCAATGCTTGCAGTTAGAGGAAAACCCTTTAGTAGTCCCGAATATATATACGAAATAAAATGGGATGGAACTAGGGCAATAGCATTTGTCGATCTCAAGAATGAAAGGATAAGAATTCAAAATCGCAGACTGATGGAGATAGCATACAGATATCCCGAGCTGGATCTGCTCGATTTTGTTAAAGAAAGCGCAATTTTGGATGGGGAGATCGTCGTCTTCGAGGAGAAGTTGCCATCATTTTACCTGTTGCAGAAAAGGGAACATGTAGACAGCAAGCTGAAGATAGGAATTTTGTCAAAAATGTATCCCGCGAATTATTTTGTCTTTGATGTCCTATACACTGAATCCTTGGGATGGCTGACTTCTGAGAAGATAGAAAAGAGGAAGGAAATTTTATCAAGGATTGCCTTGAATTCAAAGAGAATCGCTCTAACAGACTTTATCGAAGAAAGGGGGGAAGATCTTTATGAAAAGGCTGTAAAGCTCGGAATTGAAGGAATAATTGCAAAGAAAAAAGAAAGCCCTTACTTAATCGGAAAAAGGTCGAAGTTTTGGATAAAGATGAAGAAAAGAAAAACGATAGACTGCATAATTGTCGGATGGTTGGAAGGGGAAGGAAAAAGGGAGGGATTTTTCGGTTCTCTGATTTTGGCGTTGAAATCCGGAGATTCTTATGTACATGTAGGACAAGTTGGGACGGGATTTACTTCCGAATTTATTGAATGGTTTTATAAAAAACTTTTGGAAATAGAAACAAACCAGCCATTTTTTGAAATTAGGGCGAAAGGGGTTCACTGGTGTAAGCCTGTTTATGTATGCGAGGTGGAATACTTGGAAGTTACGAGCGATTTGAAGTTACGCGCCCCTGTATTTGTGAGGTTGAGAAATGATAAAAGCCCAGATGAATCTCTATTACAAGAGCTTGAGTAATTCTTGTTGAGTAGAGAAAAATTTAAATCCAGACTACATGCTCACCATATCAAAAGTTTGCTGTTGTGAGACCATGATGATAGAGAAACTGGAGGAGAGAAAGGATCAGCTTGAGAAGGAGTTTCAGGAATTCATAAAAAAGAGGGATGAACTGAATCAAATAGCAAGAGAGAGTGCAAATAAGAGGGATGAACTCAACAAGGAAGTGAAGGAACTTGCCAGCAAAGTGAAGGAGCTAAGGTCTAAAAGAGATGAACTTAACAAAAAAGTCAGAGAGCTGAAAGCGGAGAAAAATGAGCTCTATAAAGAAATTGACAAACTCTACAAGGAGTTGGACGAGCTTAGGAAGAACATAGACAAGGGAGGCAGACCTTTGGGTGAAATTGAGAAGGAAATAAGGAGGCTGGAATTCAGACAACAGACAACAGTTATGACCATAGAGAAAGAAAGGGCACTTATAGAAAGGATATCAAAATTGAAAAAAGAGCTTGAAGAAAGAAAGGCCCAGCTCGAGAAACATGAAGAGTTCAGAAAACTAATCTCTAGGATAAGGGAGCTTAAAGATAGAGTTAGAGTTCTGGCCAGTGAAATAAAGGCCTATAGCGATGAAGCTGATAAATATCACGCCGAAATGACTGCTTTGGTGAATCAGCTCGATGAGAAAAGAAAGCTTGCAGATGAGATGCATGCGAAGTTCCTGGAGAGCAGAAAAGAAGCCGATAAGTGCCATGAAGAAGCTTTGAAGAGAAAAAGAGATATAAGGGATCTTGAAAAAGTAATAAAAACCCTCAAATCTAGGCAATATAAGACAAAAGAGCAGCTTGAAAGAGAAGAACTGATAAGAAAAGCGAAGGAAATCTACGAAATGTTCAAGAGAGGAGAAAAGATAGACACAGAGGATTTGCTTATACTTCAGAAAGCCGGTTTGATCTGAATTCGTATCCCATTTTTAGGGCTTTTAAGTTCATTTCGGGATTTTTCATAGTTTCTTTTATTACCTCCTCAACGTGCTGCAATTTGAATGGCATGTCAAATAAGGCTAGAAGAATACCCACCATTACTACATTCGCCGCAACAGAATCTCCGAGCTTTGTGGCAATCTCCGAGGCTGGAACTATATATATATTTTTTGCAATTTTCTTCAAGTTCCCGGCAATCTCATCAAGTTCCGGATATTTAGCGAGGCCAATGGTGACTGAGGGAGGTATTATCTTCCTTGAGTTTAGAACTACGCTGCTTTTTCTTCCTATGTATTTCGCGTATCTAAGTGCCTCTACTGGTTCAAGTGCCAAAACTATGTCAGCCGAACCATCGGGAATCAAAGGGGATGAGACATCGCCTATTCTGACATGGACTTCCACACTACCTCCTCTCTGGGCCATACCATGTGTTTCGGCTGTTATTGCGTTTAAACCGGCTTTCATAGCAGATCTGGCTATTAGGTGAGCAGTAGTTATCGCTCCCTGCCCTCCAACTCCAACTACAAGAATGTTGAGTTTCACGTCGGAAAGAATTTTTCAGATTTTTAAAACTTTGCTAAACCCAAAATTTAAATTTCGAGAGTATTTTTGTGCATTTCAGCGGTAGGCACAAAACAGTTGTAGGTGGGAGGGAGGGTTTAAAAATAATTAGCAGAATACTTAAACATGAAAAAGTGAAAAGAGTCATTTTTGGACAAATTGAGGCAAAAGGTTCAAGATCGGGTCATGGTTTGAGATTTAAAATCACCAGAATCGACTTGAAAGGAAACATAAGAGCAGTTCTCTCTCATGGCTCCTCTAATCAGGAAATACTTATAGTAACTAAAGCTTCGAGCAGAGAGGAGGGTGAGAGGATCGCTAAGGAGATAATGGAACTTTTGGTTTGAGGTGGATTAAAATTCCTTTTCCCAGCTTTTTGATTGAAACGAGCTCCATCTCTACCGGTTTTTCAAATGACCTGCCATCGCATATAGTTGGAGAATTTGAGCCGCCAATGAAAATTGGGGCAAAGTAAATGAATATGTCATCCACTAGCGCTTCGGATATTAGGGAAGAGATTAATGTTCCACCGCCTTCGACTAAAAGTTTTCTTATACCCCTTCCGTAGAGATATTCCATAAGTAATTTCAGGTCAACTTTTTCCTCACCAAAAACGACGACTTCGGCCTTTTTTGAAATTCTTTCAATCCTTTCTTTATTGGCAATCTTAGCAACTGCTACAATAGCTTCTCCTTTTAGAACTTCCGAATCTTCTGGAATTCTGCACTTGCTGTCCACTATCACCTTTATTGGATTGGGTTTCAATCCATCTCCGATCCTTTTTTTTCTTAATTCCTCACTTTTAATATTAAGTTTGGGATTGTCTACTAAAATGGTGCCAATTCCGACCATTATGGCATCAACGCTCGCTCTTAACTCGTCCACTCTTTTTAAATCTTCCTCACATGAAATTCTGAGCTGAATTCTTTGTTCGTTGCTAATTTTGCCATCTATACTTGAAGCGACGTTTACGATAACGTATGGTCTCATGAAATTAGAAGGGGGAATAGATTAAACTTTTTATCTCCAGAGACTTTTGCGATTGTACAGGTATTGTATTTATTCGTTTCAATAGTATTAGCATTGACACTTGCGAGAAAAATTGGAATTGGGCTATCTTTGCTGATAGCATCTCTTATCTTGGGAATTTTAACGCTTGGAATTGGCTGGAAACTTCTTACCTGCTTTCTTCAAATCCAAAGCTTTGAGATTATGCTACTGGTTTTCTTGACGTATACACTTGCAAATCTAATGGACAAACTCGGAATGCTTGAAAAGCTATCGAGATCTCTTGAGCAGTCTTTTGGATCGATCAGCATTTCTTTAATTCCCCTGCTTATAGGACTCATCCCAATGCCTGCTGGAGCACTGGTTTCAGCTTCAATGCTTTCACCTCTAACCAAAGACTCAAAAATCGGTCCAGAAAGAATAACGATTATAAATTATTGGTTCCGTCATATCTGGACTCCAGTTTGGCCTCTTTATCCTTCCGTAATTATCGCTTTAGTGGTATTGGGAATGCAATATGAAAAATATCTTCTTTCAACTTTTCCAATAGCTATTGTTTCTTTTTTACTGGGTTTAACCTTACTGAAGGATCTAAATTTTGAATTTAGAGCAGAAGGGCTGAAAGATGCTTTTATTAACATTTATCCAATTTTGGCGCTCTTACTGATCTATTTGATTTTTAGAAACCTTATAGTGGCAGTTATAGTCTCAATTCTTATTGTGATACTTCATAAAAAGGTAGGTATTGAAGATTTGAAGTTGGTTATCAAAAAAGCGTTCGATTTAAGAATTTTGGCTCTTGTGTTTGCTGTAATAGGTTATAAGAACATAATCGAGTTCAGCAAGTCTGCCGAAGCACTTTACGAGGAGATTAGCTTCATGCCAGTAGAATTGACGGCTTTTGTATTATTCTTTTTAGTTGGTTTTTCAACCGGTATAGAGCTGAGCTACTCTTCTATTGCCCTACCGATATTTCGGGAGTTTGCAGAACAGCCAGGAAATCTACTTCTCGCGATTTCTGCCGGATTTTTTGGTGTAATGCTATCTCCGTTTCATTTATGCTATGCCTTAACTGTGGAGTTCTTTAGAGCCGAACTTGGAAAGTGTTATAGAATTTTGTTGAGCCTTGTGGTTCCCGCACTTATTTCTTCTTATATCTTCCATCTTCTTTTCTCTTTCTTTCTATGATGAACTAAAACATTGACACTCTCCACGACTAAAGCCGGGAGATTCTTGCTTCTAAGGTGTTCATTTCGAAACGCCTGTAGCGTATGTAAGCCTGCCCCCTTTCGAAGTTCAGCTCATTGTACAGCTTGGCGCAGCTGTCAGCAAGTTTCCATAGGGCAGCAGTCCTCGATTATGAACATGTTCGTTCTCGACAATTCATCCCACGGTTAAAACCGTAGGCTTTCTTCGATTTTCATGTAAAACTAACAATGCGGGCATGTTGCCCAAGTGGAAGGATCAACATAGTCTAGTTAATGGGGTCGGAAGAGGAGCTTAGCTTTTGAACGGCAGATAAAAAGCTTAAAGCCTCCCTTAACGCCGGAAACCTCGTCTTTAAAGGCGGTAGCTCACGTATTGAAATGCTCCGGCCGGGATTTGAACCCGGGGCAGGGGCTCGAGAGGCCCCTATGTTTGACCGGGCTACACCACCGGAGCCCATCGTTGCTATTCTTCAAGGTTTTTAAAACTTTTCACTAATTCTTCTCTTTGTGGATAGGCAGATGATAGAAGGCAGTTCACGAAAAGAAATTCTAGGGTAGATAGTCAAAAGCTTTAAATAATTTTGGATAATTTAACTTTAATCGATGCTGACAGACTCCAAGGCCTAAAGTCTCCTTAGCGCTGGAAAATTTGCCCTTAGGGCGGAGGTAGCGCAATATGAAATTGGCAATTGCTGGGTCTGCCGGTAGAATGGGAAGGCTGGTTGTAAAGCATGCGATAAATGAAGGGTTGAATGTGGTTCAAGCTTTCGATATCGTCGAAGTGGGGAGAGATGCAGGCGAATTAGCTGGAATTGGAAGTATTGGTGTAAAGATTGAAAAAGATATAGAAAAGCTGGATGCTGACGTATTAATAGATTTCACCAATCCTGAAGCTTGTCTAAAAAATGCAAAAGTTGCATCCCGAAAGGGGGTTAAGTTGGTCATCGGAACGACTGGTTTCAATCGAGAACAGAGAATTGAACTTGAGGAAGTATGTAAGAGGGTTCCTTCGGTGATATCTCCAAACTTTAGTCTGGGGGTGAATGCCTTCTTTAAAATAGTGGAGTTTGCAGCATCCCTTCTGTATGAATATGATGTCGAAATTTTCGAGATTCATCATAAGCACAAGAAAGATTCTCCCAGTGGAACTGCGATAAGAACTGCTGAAATAGTGAAAAAGATTCTTGCAGAGAGAGGTAGGAATTTGGAGCTGAAGTTTTGTAGAGAAGGCAAAAGGGGGAACGAAATAGGTGTTTTCGGGATAAGAGGGGGGGACGTAGTCGGAGAACACTTTGTGATGTTTTTTGGTGAAGGGGAGAGAATAGAAATTATACACAGAGCAACGAGCAGGGACTGCTTTGCAAGAGGGGCTATAATTGCCGCGAAGTGGATTGCAAAAGTTGAAAAACCCGGAATATATACCATGCTTGATGTAATGGGTTTAACTTGAATTTTTTAAATAAAATTTTTCTATAGATTAACTCAGAACATAAGTATTATATATCCATTTTCACAATTATTGTGAGGAGGAGATGAGTATGTTTGAAACTGTGATGGCCGACTTGTTGAGCGTTCCTGGAGTTACGGGGGTATATATTGCAAATGTAGACGGAACTTTAGTCGAATCCGAGTCAATTACACAATCAGATGACGAAATGTGTGCAGCACTTTGTTCTGAAATGTTTAATAGGGCATCAGAAATTTTGGGAAAGTTGTCGTCGGATTCGGTTGAGATGTTAATCGTTGAGGGCAAGAAAGGGAGGATACTTATATCTAAGATTGGGGACTTCATACTTGGTGTAATGGCGGACATTAAGGCCAACTACGGTCTTCTGAGAATCGAATTTAAAAAAGCGCTCGAGAAGATGACCACAGTGATATGATATGATAGTTCCAAAACTCACACTTACAAAAGTGGAAAAAGGGAAGTTTCAGGAAATACTGGAAATCATGTCAAAATCTAAATTTTCAGGATACGTTAGGGTTGGATTTAAAAAAGGAGAAATGAGTTTAGGAGAGATTATTTTTGAGAATGGAAAACCTATAATTGCTGAAGTCTCAAAATTAAAAAGCAAAACGAGCATATCGGGAGATGCAGCTATAAGAGAGCTCGAAAATCTGGAATACGTGGTTGCGGAGATTTATACCATGACTACAGATCAGCTGAGAAAAGTTGTGGAGATGAACAGGGGTCTCGAAGTTAAAGAAGCAAAGGTTGAAATTGACACCAAAGTCAAACCGGAAAAAAAGGCTCTGTATGAGAAATATGGTATAAAACCCCCTGAGGAATGGGAAATACAGAAAATAATCAGAGACTCGCTCGAAAATTCTGAATTTTTTTCCGAAATTGAGAAGCATGACTCTCTTGCTAAGTACGGAATCAAAAGACCGAGGGAAGAAGAGATAGATGCAATAATATCCAATGTCTTGGGTGAATATGAAGAAGAGGAAATAAAGCCAGAATTTGAAGCTTTAAAGGCCGAGATTGTCGAGACAATAAGTTCAAGGTTAGGAAAAGCTGCAAAAAAGGCTGTGGATATAGTAAAGTCCTGTAAGAGCGAGAGAGATTTGATTCAAAATGCTGGAGCTATTGGGAAAGCCTTGAAATCTCTAACTGTTTTTGTTCCGAAAAAGAAAGTCGAGGAAGTGATTGCAGAGATAGAGAAAAGGATTGGTCAAAAGATAGTTTAAAACCACTTGGATTGCTCATCTGTTTTCCGCAAAGGCCGGAATTATTTTTTCAGAATAAACTTTGTTTACGAACTTTGGATCTGGTCCGACGTTTATTATCATCAAATGTCTAACACCGGCTCTTCTGAACTCTTCTATTTTTGAAATAGCTTCTTCTACATTCCTCACTATAAAGAAGTCTGAAATTATCTCTTCATCAACTTTTGAGGAATACTCGACGAATTTTGTTAGGCTTTCATCGGTTAACAATAGATTTTCAAATTGACACTCTCCCACGGCTAAAGCCGGGAAATTCTTGCTTCTAAGGTGTTCATCGGTAGGCTGTTCACAGCCCTTCTAGGCTCCCACCTCATCCCGTTCCCACCTTAGAAGCAAGGGCCCAATAAATAATTTTTCATTTCAGAATGTTTTAAAAAGCCACAGCTTACGTTTTTCATGAAGCTCATGAGCTTTGCTGAATTGATAAAACCTAAACAGACCCTTTTGCTTATGATCACATTCCTTATATCTTTTTTGGTTGCTGGTGGAAGAGAAATTACACCAGCAGTTGCAACTCTCTTAACAATTGCAGGTACTACAGCCCTGAACATGTGGCTTGATAGAGACATAGATGCTATGATGATGAGGACTAGAAAAAGACCTCTCCCGTCTGGGGCACTAAGTCCGAAGGCATGTTTTATTTATGGAACTACTCTTTTTTCCATCGGACTCTTTTTGGCCCTTCTAACAAAGATCGAATTTGCAGTGGTTCTTTTGTTGGGTTTATTTTTTGATATAATCGTTTATACCTTGATGCTAAAGCGAAGAAGTCCTTACTCTGTAGTCATTGGTGGCTTAGCCGGTGCTATGCCGGCCCTAGCCGGGTGGGTAGCCGTTCAGGGGTTTACGATTCCAGGTTTCCTAATAGCTTCGATCGTTTTGCTGTGGATCCCGTCTCATATATGGTTTATTGCAATTTACTTTGAGGAAGATTACAGAAAGGCAAATATTCCGACTTTTCCTTTGGTATTTGGAATTCAAAAAACTGCGAAAGTAATATCTTTATCCACTTTTTTAATGATTTGGGTTCTGATTGCACTATATCTGGTTTTTCCGATGCACCCGATCTTTTTCCTGGTTTCGATGCCAATAACCTTATACTTTTTGTTGAAAGTGATATTTTTTGCCTTGAGACCAGAAAAATCGAAGGCCAGAGGAATGTACAAGCTTGCCAGCATTAAGCTCGGTTCAATATTCCTTGGAATCCTAATCGCAGGTATTTTGCGATGATTTTGAAGTCAGCCGCTTTTTTTTAGACAAACATATGCTTTGGCGGTTGTTTAGAAGTTATTTTCAATTTTTCCAGCGAATTTAGAAAGTCTTCTGTTTCGATGATTTCTTTTCCTTCCACTATTACCCTATGTAGTGTAGCTTTTATAACCTTTTCAACTAAATCTCTACCACTTAAACCCTCCGATAGCTCAGCAATTGTTTCCAGTCTTGCAGAGACTTTTAGTGGCAACTCTCTTGCACTCCTTCTCAATATTTCCAGTCTATCTTCATAAGTCGGAAGTTTGAACTCTATCTCTTCCTCAAACCTACTTCTTATTGATAGATCTATGAATTCCACTCTGTTTGTCGCAGCAATTGTGCAAACACCTTCATTATTCTGAATTCCGTCGAGTTCGGTCAGGAGGGCGTTGACTATCTCAGAAACGTCTCCTCTTAGGTCTTGGTAGCTTCTATCTAAAGCAATTGCGTCAAATTCATCAATAAAGACTATGCATGGAGCAAGTTCTCTCGCTCTGTCATATAACTCGTGAACTTTTCTAGCACCGTCCCCCACGTGCTCCCCTATTAGTTTGGTCGATTTTACCGAGATAAATGGCGCATTTGCCTCATTTGCCAGTGCCTTGGCCATCATCGTTTTTCCGGTTCCGGGTGGTCCGTAGAACAATATATTTCTTGGAGCCCATTTACCGAACTTTTTCGGATTTCTTAAGTATTCGAGGATCACTTTGGCTTTCTTCTTCGCCTCTTCCTGCCCTACAACGTCTTCGAGCCTCACATTTTTGACTATCTCTGTTTCGATAACTCTGCTTTCGGATTCGACTATTATTTTAGTGGAATCCGAGATGTAACCAGAGGGTGGGACAGCTTCGACGACTTCAAAGGCGAAGTCGGGAAACATCTTCATGTCAAAGATCAATTTTCCCTTATAGACTATTTCACCTCTCCATTGTTCCCTAGCATAGACATTGAAGACTTTCGGGTTATCTACTTTCGGGTATTCAACAAAACTTGCTTTTAGAGGGTATCCCAGTGGCCGAAGTATGACATACTTGAGTTCAACTTCTTTCTCGCTCATTTGTTCTATTTTTGCATGAGTTCAAATAAACTTTTTCCCTCTTTGGAGGTAAAAATAGAGAGAATGAAGTTGACTAGGGAGACAAAGTCTCCGTTATATCTGAAGACAACGTTTTCGTATACACCATCATCTAAAGCAATTTTCGGATAACTTTCCTTTGAAAAGCCTTCGGTGAGGACTATATCGTAGTCTTTGAAAAAGTTTATAACTTCTTTTAATTCACCTTTTCGTATTATTGCAAACTTTTTGTCTGAAACTAATGCAACGTCTGCCCCTGTTTTGAAAATTCTTGTGGAATCTTTCTCTTCAAAGTCGAAATCTCTATGCACATGCTTTATCACAGCAACTCTAAGACCATTTTTCATAAGCTCTGGAACTAACTTTTCTATCAGGCTCGTTTTTCCAGATCCCGATTTTCCGACTATACTTAGGATGATCATATTACTCTCTCGAATTGCTCAGCATTTTTTAATGGCTTTGTAGCATCTATACCCCATTTTGCAGTTGTCTCACCGGTTGATGGATCTAAACTGCTCCCTCTCGCACCAGTAATTATTACAAAACCTCTATCGGCTTGGAATCTAGTCGCAATTGCGTAGTCTATGTCTTCATAACTGAATATGTCTATATCTTCATCCACGACTATAACCCCTTTTAAGCTTGGATTTGCAGCGAGAGCCGCAAGAATGGCATTTTTAGCATCCCCTTCGGTTCTTTTCTCTATTTGGACTATCGCATGGAAGTAGTTTCGACTTCCAGTTGTTGTTGCAACGTTTTTAACTTTGCAGACGTTTGATACGAATCTGTAAATTACCGGCTCATATGGTATACCCATGAGAATTCGGTGCTCCATCCCACCGGGAATAATGGTGTAGTATATGTAATCCTTTTTGGCGAAGATCTCATCTACTTCCAGAATCGGTTCATTTCTTACATCATCGTATGTACCGGTTAAATCGACAAAAGGTCCTTCAGCGGTAGTTTCAGCGGTTAATCTTCCGAATAAAACAATTTCTGAGTCCGGGATTATCAGTTCATCTTTTTTGTAGACCGTTAGTCCATTCATTAGTTTTGAAGCGTAGCTGAATTCTTCGCCCGGCGGCACTCTTGTAGCCGCTGAAAGCATGAAAAGTGGATGGACTCCGATACATACAGCGACTCTTAGTTCTTCTCCGTTCTCAACAGCATCTTTCCACATCAAATATGTGTGCCTAGGAGCAACAAGGCGAACAGCCAGCCTTCTCTCATCTATGAGCATCATTCTGTGGAAGCTCGCGTTGTAATGTTCCCGCTTTGCAATCACAATTCCAGCAGTAATGTATCTTGCTGTTTTTGGGAAGAACTTAAGTATGGGTAATTCATAAAGATTTTTGGGCAACTTTTTGAGCTCTATTTCTTCGAAATTTCTAAAATCAAGCTTTTCTGGCTTTTCATAGATTTTGGCGAGCTCAACGGCTATTTTTTTTGGATCCGCATTTAAGAATCTTGCTAAAATTTCTCTTGAGCTCAAAAAGTTCATTGCAACTTTCTTTCCCTCAACCCTCAGAATCAGAGGGGTATTAAGTAATCCCTGATCTTTTAGAAAATCAACGACTTTGTCGTGCTCAAGGTTGACATCAAGGATTATGGGATTTATTTCCTTTATCGCGCTCCTTAAATTCATAAAATCAAGGCTTTGACTTTTCTACTTTTGGCAAAGCTCTCTCTATTTCATCAAGTAAAGCCTCGTCGCTTTTGCCTTCTGGATTTATCCCGAGATCTCTGGCAATCTTTTCAAGCTTTGCCCTTCTCTCCTCTTTTGACATTTCCATTTTTTTCTCAAGTTCTCTTAGTTCCATCTCGGCTTCTTTTTGAGCTTTCTTGAACTCGGCAACACCTCTTCCCAGACTTCTTGCAACTTCTGGAATCTTGTGTGCACCAAACAAAATGAGGACTATTAAAGCGATTAGGATAATTTCTTGAGTCCCGATGAACATCTCTGCGATCTCCATAAAAGCTCCTAGTTTTGCAGATTTATAAGTTTTTCGCCTACTAGCTCGATAGTTTGAGTTATAAAATAATGGGGCCGGTGGGATTTGAACCCACGACTTGCGGGTCTCTTCGGTCAGCGCTCCAATGGGTCATCACATTTCAGTAGACCCACAACTCATCACACCACTGGAGCCCGCCGCGCTTCCTGGCTACGCCACGACCCCCTATTTTGTTATATTCTCGCTAAATATAACTGTTTTGGTTTCGATGAGCGAAAGAGATTTAAATCTTCTCATAACGTTTATTTTGCGCTCCGGTGGTGTAGCCCGGTCAAACATTCGGGCCTTTCGAGCCCGCGCCCCGGGTTCAAATCCCGGCCGGAGCATTTTTAAAGCCGGATCTTATAAAGGGGGTATTCACAAAACCAGTCATGAATTAATGGCATTGGCCAAAGGAAATCTGTCTATTTTCTTTCTATGTTTAGAAATTCGCAGACTTTCTTCGCTAGGATATCAAATTTTCCCGAGTAGAAGTGATCCGTATCCAGTATTACAAAATCTTTAGGTTCACTGAGTTTGAAAAAAAGATCTAAACTCTCAGATAGAGGTAGGAATTGGTCCTTTTTTGCAATTATAAAGAGTTTCGGTACATTTGCATCCTTAAAAACTATTGATCCAATCGATGGTAGGGGGGAGATGAAGATAGCAGAATTGCAGATATTTGCAACATTCGAGGCGACGACACTTCCGAAGGAATATCCGAGAACCGATACGTTTGAATGCCTCGATTTTAAGAACTCTATGCAAGTCTTTGCATCTTCAATCTCTCCGATCCCATTTCTGTAACCTTTGTAGTCAAAAGAGAGTGTAGAAAAACCAAGTTTATTCAGCTCTTCCGAGATTCTCACCAGTCTGACATCAAATCTATTTCCACCCATAAGTGGGTGAGGGGGACATAGAAGTACAGCTTTCTCTCCTGAAAGGCAGTAACTTGCTTCAATTCCGCCAATTTCAATCTCCATATCTATCCCTTATCATTTCAATTGCCTCTTTTGCGGGTTCTGAAAGGTTCGAATCTCCTAGAAATCGCTCGATAAGTGAAATATCCTCTTTATCCCCGATCAAACCTAGCATCATTATTGCATCCTCCCTTATTCTTCCGTCGTTGTGATTGAGCATATCTATTATTTTTTCCTTTGCTTTTTTACTAATCTTTCCTCCGTTCTTGAGGATGCTCTCAATTAGAGCCATTGCACCAAGGCGGATAAAGAAGTTTTCATGCGCAATTAGCTCAGCGAAAATCTCTGCCTCCTCCAAAATTTTCAAGTCGTCTATTTCTCCTCTTTCGAGTTTGTGAACAACGTAATCGTAGTAATTTCCTTTAAGACTCGAAAGTATCAATCTTTCCAAATATCTCTCACCCAGAGCGCTCCTAATTATAATTTTGTTCACGATAATTGTTGGTACTCCGTAAACACCTTTCATTTCAGCAATTTCCGGAAATAGAGTTACATCAAGAATGTGGTGTTCAAATCCATGTTTTATTGCAATTCTGTTCAAAGAATCCACTGTTTGCTTGCAGTTTGGGCAGAGTGGAGATATAAATGTAAGGATTTTTACTTCCGATTTTTTCAAATTACCCTCAAGTTCGGATGATATCTTTAAGGCAAGCAGAAAAGATTCGAGATCAGAATGCCTCGGTACTGTGTGAAAGAATAAATTAGCTCCTTTTATTTCGATAGCTGGTAAGTTTAACTCTTTTTCATTCTCGCTTTCGAATTCGTAGTCCATTGGAATCATTTGGCTCAAGTTTTTTATGAAATCAAGCATCTTGTGATCGTGGTATACTTTTATGGGAACTTTTTTTGGCAATTCCCCTACTACTCTCTTAACCAGTTTCTCTGTGAGCATCAAATGGATTTGTAGGATAAATTTTTTAAGCTTTTTGCAGAAGTGTGATGTGATCAGCTGTCCAGAAATTTGGACAGAGTTTTTTGAGAAGTACTATTCGGAAGAGTTGAATAAGTTGGCCTTCCGTATAATGGAGGGTGGAGATAAAAGGTCCATTTACATTAATTTTACTCGTGATTTGCTTGTTTTTCAGGAAGGTAGACTTGGTGAAGAACTGCTCGAGCATCCAGATGTTGTTTTAACCCATGCCGAGCAGGGACTTGCAAGATCGACAAACATCTATGGTGTCTCGCTTGATGGGTGCAAGCCAAGGATATTTTCCCTTCCAGCTACGAAGAAAGTATTGATAAGGAATCTCAGAAGCATCCACATTTCGAAATTTGTTGCAATAGAAGGAATAGTCAGAAAAGTTACAGAAGTGAGACCGAGAGTAGTTTCTGCCGCATTCAAGTGTCTGGAATGTGGATCCCTTTCCTATGTTTCCCAGGATGAGTCTTTGCTTAGGTATCCTAACCAGTGCGCTTGTGGTGGAAAGAGGTTTGTATTCATGCCGGAAAACAGCATTTCCGTTGATAGCCAGAGGGTGAGAATACAAGAATATCCGGAAAACCTTAGAGGAGGCGAGCAACCGCAGAGCATCGATGTAATACTGGAAGCTGACATAGCTGGAACCGTCAATCCTGGAGACAGGATTATTGTCAACGGAATAGTAAGGGCAAGGCCAAGAGGAATTCAGCAAAGAAAGCTTACTCATTTGGACTTGTTTGTGGAAGGGAACTCGATTGAAATTGTTCAGCAGGAGTATGAAGAGTTTGAGATAACAGAAAAGGATAAAGAAAAGATTTTGGCGCTTGCAAGAAGCGATGATATATATGAAAGGGTCGTGGGAACTATTGCTCCATCCATCTATGGTTACGAAGATGTTAAACTGGCCATCGCTCTTCAGCTCTTCGGTGGAGTTCCTAAAAAACTCCCGGATGGAACTGAGATCAGAGGGGACATCCATATTCTCCTAGTTGGAGATCCGGGTGTCGCAAAATCTCAATTGCTTAAATATGTGCACAGAATAGCTCCTCGGAGCATTTATACAACCGGAAAAGGCACAACGACTGCAGGACTTACGGCAGCGGCGGTGAGAGATGAAATCGATGGAAGGTGGACCCTCGAAGCGGGGGCCTTGGTTTTGGCAGATAAGGGAATAGCTCTTGTTGATGAAATAGATAAGATGAGGAAAGAAGATAGATCTGCTCTGCATGAGGCGCTAGAACAGCAAACGATAAGCGTCGCGAAAGCTGGAATAAATGCAATTCTTAAAGCGAGATGCGCTCTTCTGGCAGCGGCGAATCCAAAATACGGTAGATTTGATCGCTATTCTCCGATTGCCGAGCAAATAGAACTTTCTCCAACCCTTTTGTCTAGATTTGATCTGATATTTGTTATGACCGACGAACCAAATGTTGAAAGGGACAGGAAGCTTGCGGAACATATATTGAGCATCCATCAGCTTGGGGAAATCATTGAAAAATCTAGCTCCATTACCGAAGATCTAAGACAGAAAGTGGAAAAAATAGAGCCAGCAATCGATCCCGATCTGTTTAGGAAGTACATCGCATATGCAAAGAACATAAATCCAGTTTTGAGCGAGGAGGCTAAGAAGAAAATTGGGGAATACTATATTTCATTAAGATCGAAGGCAAAGGAAAATTCTCCTGTGCCAATTACAGCAAGGCAGCTTGAGAGTCTTGTAAGACTTGCAGAAGCGTCTGCAAGAATTAGACTCAGCGAAATCATTACCGCTGAGGATGTCGAGAGGGTGACCAGAATAATGGAGAAGAGTCTTGCGCAAATAGCGGTAGATCCAGAAACAGGGGAACTGGATATAGATTTCGCCTTTGCCGGAACATCTAAGAGACAAAGGGATAGAATTTGGACGATAAAGAAGATCATAGAGGAGCTAGAGGAAACCAATCAGCATGGAGCTCCTGAAGAGGAGATAATAAAGAGGGCCGAAAGTGAGGGAATTGAAGAATCAAAAGCCAGGGAAATTCTTTCAAAGCTTAAAATAAACGGGGAAATTTTTTCCCCGAAATTGGGTTTCTACAAAATAGTCAGAAAGAGATGAAAAACATATATATAGTGGTCTTATGAGTGAATTTAATGAGGATATTTAAAACCGGTGTTCATCCGCTGGACGTTCAGCTTGGTGGTGGGATACCCGGCGGTTCTGTTGTTTTGATACTGGAGGAGCCAGGAGCTGGAGGAGAAGTCTTCTCATACCATTTCGCAATTGAGGGATCAAATTCTGGGGAAAATGTGCTGTATATAGCAACAGATGACAGTGAAAAGGATTTGAAGAGAAACATAAATTTATACTTTCCGAATTATCGGGAATTTACCCTGATAAGCCTGAAAAACAGAGAAGAGGGTGATGCTAGGGGGTATCTGAAGAAAACCATGCACGACCCTCTAGGGGGAATCAAAACTATAATAAAAAATGAAAGATTTGATAGAACAGTGGTGAATAATCTTACCTACTTCTTTTTTAATTATGCAGTGGAAGACGTTTCTTCTCTGGTGAGATTCTTCTTAAGCGATGCGAAAGAGAAGGAATCAGCCTATCTTCTACTTCTGACAAAAGGGATGCTTGACGGAAAAATTGAAACAATGATGAAGCACCTCTGTGATGGCGTGATTGAGTTATCTCTTAAAGAAGCCGATAACGAAATCCAGAGGAGAATGAAGTTCATAAAGTTTAAAGGAATAATAGTTCCGAGGGTTGTGATAAGGTACGATTTAACGGATAAGGGTGTGAAAATGGAGTCCACAATGAGGGTTATATGAGAGTGACATTTGGATCATCGAAACAAATTTTTGGTGATTTTGCCTGTTTCATAGATCCGAAGTTTGTGGTGGATCTATCGACCGTTGAGTTTGCTGCGAAAAAAGCTTTTAAGAACTGGGAAAATGGTAGAAGAATATCAAAAAGTCTTGCAGTTGAGATACTTCTATATTTCGCGGCAACTAGACAGATAGAAATTGCAAAAAAATTGACGGCAAAAGAAAAAGCGGTTGTTGTTGTCATAGATGAAGACGAATTTTCAAAGATCGATTTTAAAGAGCGGGACTTTGTGCCAGAATACGATCTGAGGGAAGTTATGAATCTTTACGAGATAACTGAAGAGGAGCTGGAAATAGTTGGAATAAAAAAGCTCCCATTGCTTGTAAGGGAGAGAATAGCTCTTTTTTCGTTGCTCGGTGAATAAATGAGAGCGAAGGCATATGCAGCAGGAACCGTTTTAAATGCTTTGGCTACGGGAATTGGTTGTGCTTTCGGAATAAATCTAATTTTGGAAGTGAAGATTAGGCCCTCTGATGAGAACGTCTTGATTGTGAATGGAAAGGAAAGGGGTACGGAAGTCCTTGAAAAAGTTCTGAACTTCTTTTCGGAGAAGTTACGTGTAATCGTTAAATCCGAGATTCCTGAAAGGAGCGGCTTGGGCAGTAGCAGCGCTTTCCTGAACGCCCTCTTATCGGCAATAATGAAGAAGAATGATAAAAAACTCTTCGCCTCGGAAATACTTAGGGTGAATGCGGATCTTTCACTGAAAGCTGGTATTAGCTATACGGGTGCGTTTGATGATGCCTCAGCATCTCTTTTGGGGGGTTTCGTTATTTCTGAGAATTATAGGCGTGCTTTAAGGGAGTGGTTTATTTGTAAAGGCTACGCTGCGGTTCTGATTCCTAACTTTCAGCGAGGTAAAGTGGACTGGGAAACCATAAAAAGAGAATCGCAGAAGCTCGGAAATGTTGAGGAGAAGTTGAGAAGGCATGATTTCTGTGAAGTTATGCGAAAAAACACAGTTTTTTACTGTAGCTTGTTGGGTTATCCAATAGATATTGCTGAAAGGCTTTGGAAAGAGGGAATATGTTGCGGCCTGTCTGGAAATGGCCCCTCTTTTGTTGCTATAGGAGATAGGAGCGATGTTATTTTTGCAAAGGAAATTTGGAGCGAGTTTGGAAAAGTTCTCATCAAAAAGATATCTGAAAAACCGGCAGAAGAAGTTTTAATAAATAGGGAATTATTCATTTGATTGGTGAGAAACTTACTTTTTCTTCGCCTCCTCCTCCTTTAACATCCTCCTCAGTATTTTTCCCACAGCGGATTTCGGAAGCTCATCCCTGAACTCTATTATCCTCGGCACCTTGTAAGCTGCGAGCCTTTCGCGGCAGAACTTAATTATCTCCTCAGCCGTAACCTTCCCCCTGTATTCAGGCTTTAGCACTATGAAGGCCTTCACGGT
>JAAOZI010000037.1 GCA_011605865.1 Archaeoglobales archaeon | reverse complement strand
TGCAAAGCTTTTTGCGAGCGAGGTTGCGGTTAGAGTCACATATGAAGCTGTTCAGATCTTTGGTGGCTATGGATACAGCAAGGAATACGATGTTGAAAGATATTACAGGGATGCAAGGGTTGGAACAATTTACGAAGGCACGAGCGAGGCGCAGAGAATTGTTATATCGAGACTTTTAACTGGCAAGCTTCGGATTTGAGCTTGTGATTATACTTTTCGTATATCCTATTTTTGTTTCGTTTCCATAACTTGTGCAGTTTTCTGCAATTCTAAAGCTTTGAGCATCTTCAACTATGAAAATGTTCGCTTTTTTAAAATTTCTGCAATCCAGAACTGAGTTCTGGGTTTTTGGAGATTAGTTTAAAAAGAGATCAAGAGTGCGAAAATTATATATTTTCTCATAAAACTCTTTTTACTATGAAAGAGATTGCAAATAAAGTTTATCTAATTGACCCGTATGAAACGTTAGGTGTTTTCTCAACGTACTTTTTAGATTTTGGAAAAAAAGTATTAATAGATCCTTGTGTTGCTAGAGGAGTTAATAACATATTGGACAGTCTTCAAAAGTTTAAAATTGATAGACTTGATTACATTGCTGTAACTCATATTCATATTGATCACGGCGGTGGTGCTGCAACAATTGCAAAGAAGATGAATTCAAAAATCCTTGTGCATCCAAAAGGTGTCAAGCATCTAGCAAATCCCGAAAAACTTTGGCAAGCCTCGAGAGCTGTCCTAGGAGAACTTGCAGATATCTACGGTAAGCCAGAGAGTATTGAGGAGGATAAAATAATCTCAGTTGATGACGGACAGAGATTAGATCTTGGAGACGACGAGATGATTGCAATTCACGCACCTGGACATGCGCCCCATATGGTTGCATATTATCTAAATAAAAGAAAAATTCTTTTTCCATCAGATGCCGTGGGGATGATAATAAAGGGGAAAACCTTCCCACTTACGCCACCACCGTTTGACTTCGAAAAAGCTATAGAAACGCTGGAGAAGTTCGAAAAGTTGGATATAGAAACCGTTGCTTTAACACATTTTGGTGTAGCGAAGAAGGATTGTATAGTTGAGTCCAAGAGGAGATTAAAGCTTTGGTTTGAGACAGCAAAAGAGGCAAGATCTATCGAAGAACTAGACTCAAAGCTCAGAAAAGTAGATCCAGCAATAGAGCTGATCGATAAAACCTCGATATTGTACTCTTTCTATCTGACTTCTCTAAAAGGGTTGCTTTCAGCTCAAGGAAAATAAAGAGCGCCGCCGGCAGGGTTCGAACCTGCGACCAATGGCTTAACAGGCCACCGCTCTACCAGCTGAGCTACGGCGGCTCAATCCCATTAATCCTCTGGATATTTAAGTCTTTTCACCTCTTCTGCTTATATGAAACCCGATAAAAAAGCCTACGGTTTTAACCGTGGGGATGAATTGTCGAAAAGTTTAACATGCTCTAAGGGGACTAGATATGCTACCTCCATGGAGGTAGCACACCTCTTGCTTCTAAGGCGGAATGGGATGAGAGCCTTAGAAGCAAGAATCTCCTGACTTTGGCCGTGGAGAGTATCAACTTTTTGGTGCGATCCATGTTTTGGTATCACACAAGCTAGTACCCAGTTTTTCAAGTTCTGCAAGGCTTTATGCGCAGATTTGGTTGCGCCTTTTCTGAGATTGGGTAAATGTAGATTTTCGAACTTCTATCCAGTACTCTCGGAGATCTCTAAGAAATTCAGCATTGGGATTTGTTCTCCATATCCTTTTCGGCCCGCGAAAGTTAGGTATTCTGGATTCGGTAGAAACACCGCACCTGTTAGTGTTATGCGTAATTTGAATTCAAATCATGGCAACTTCCCTTATTAGATCCCTTAGAAAACATCGGTCAAGCTTATTTATAGTTTCTTGCTTTCACATTCTATGCTATGCAAATTTTGCAACTCGAAATTGGGTTGGGGAGAAAGTGAAAATTGCGTAGTTTGCTGTGACTTCTTTGAGAAAGCTGACAAGATAGCAGTGGAAATTGTGAAAAATATCCAATTCGAATTTGAAAGCTTTAAAGTCGGCATAAAAAGCGAGGGGAGTTTTAAAGCCCTTCAAGAGCTTCTTGCTGATTACGATATCAAGACCGAAATGAAAAAAATCTTAGAGAGAAAGATCGGGGAAATAACGGAAAAGATGATTTCAAACGATCCAGATTTGCTTATAACTTTCAATCCCGAAGATTTTTCTTTTAAACTCGATGTGAAGCCAATATTTATTTATGGCAGATATATAAAAAGAGTGCGAAACATTTCTCAGACAAGATGGCTTTGCGGATACTGTAAAGGGGCCGGTTGCGATATCTGCAACTTTACTGGAAAAAGGTATTTTACTTCAGTCGAGGAGCTGATATCTACACCAGTTATCGAGATTTTCAAAGCCAAGGATGCGATTCTTCACGGTGCGGGGAGAGAAGATGTGGATGCAAGAATGCTCGGAAGAGGGAGACCATTTGTTCTAGAAATTCTAGAACCAAAAAAAAGATCAGTAGACATAGAAGAGGTAGAGAAAACTATAAACAACTTATGCAAGGGGAAAGTTGCTGTAAAAGAGCTAAGATTTGCCAAACCAAATGAAATTGAGAAAATTAAGGGAGAAAAATACAGGAAAGTTTACCGAGCAAAAGTTGTGTTCGATAAGGAAATTAGCAGAGAAGAATTGGAGGAGTCTTTACGAGATTTAATTGGGGAGATTAAACAGAAAACACCAAAAAGAGTTTTACACAGAAGGGCGGACATTCTTAGAATCAGGAGAGTATACAAAGCTGAAATAATAGAACATTTCGGAAAATGGGCTGTTTTAAAATTTGAAACTGATGCAGGTTTGTACGTTAAGGAACTCGTAAGTGGCGATGAAGGAAGAACTGAGCCAAATCTGTCGAAAAGATTCAAAGCTTGGATCGAAAAACTTGATGTTATTGATGTCTTAGAACCAGATTCTTCAACTTAAAAAAACAATATAGAAAGTTCATCTGCGTTTTTATTGAAAAGTTTCAAAATGCCGACAGTTTCCGCGCTTCCCGGGCCCTCTCGGAACCCAGTACAACGCGGAACGGAACGGGGCTTAACTTCCGGGTTCGGAATGAGTCCGGGTGTTTCCCCCGCTCCTATGACCGTCGGCAATAAATTAACAGCTATAGGATATTTAAGGATTTTGCTCGAGTTTTTTAGGTTATAACTGAAAAACTCGCTTTTTTAAGGGATAAGCTCATGGTATTAGCAGTTTATCAAGAAATTTTACGACTGAAAGTCTCGCCTTTCAGGGCGGGAGGGGTTAGAAACTGCTCCTTTCTAGCTAATTTTTATAAACTTGAATTACGTTGATGCTAAGGGAACTTCAAGCCTGTGCCCAGTGTGTGGGGAAAAATTAAGCCCGAATGGGTACAGGCAAATGAAGTGCAGTAGCTGTGAAGAACCTGCTCCGCAGGTACCAGATGGATGCAGGAGCTTCCGTTCACCCCGAAGGCCCTCTCATGAAAAGAGGAGGGAAGGGATGAAAGTTAATGCTAGACCAGAACAGATCGGGTATACTGAAATTGTCAATGCCCCAATAAGCATATATACTTTTTTTTAAAAATAAACCAAGGCTAGGTGATCAGATGGCCAAATACCAGTGCTCAGTTTGTGGGTATGTTTACAATGAAAGCGAAGGTGATCCTGACAGCGGGATACCTCCCGGGACAAAGTGGGAGGATTTACCGGAAGACTGGGTATGCCCAATCTGTGGAGCCTCGAAGGACCAATTTGAAAAAATAGATTGAATTAATTATTTTTGATATATTTTTTAATTGCAATCTTTAACTTTTCAGCAACGATTTTTCCATCTACTTTCCCCCTTAACTGGGCCATTACAATACCCATTAAAGGTTTGAATGCCAAATCTCCTTTTTCCTTTATCAAGTCAATCTTGCTTTCTACGAGTTTCTCTATGAAGGAATCGACATCGATTTTTGATTCCAAAGCTCTCGCTATTTCTTCTTTGCTTAGCTCAGGTTTCTCTATCAAGAGCTTCAAAACTTCTTCAGCTCCCTCCTTTGCGATTTTTCCGTCTCTGATTAGTTCCAGAACTTTTCTGAAATGATCTTCTCTGAGAACTTCAACGTTGAAACCGTCCCGTTTGAGTTCCTTTGGTATTACATGAAGAATCCTAGCGACCACTGTAGGTGAGATTGAACCACAAAACTCTTCAAAGACTGTGTAAAACTTAGAATCTGCAATTTCAAATGCAAGGTCTGCTGGCAAGAACTTCTCGTATCTTTTTGCTCTCTCCTCTATTAATTCTGGAATTTCGACGTCGAGTAGATCTTTTGTAAGGACGGGTGGGACATCTGTTTCGGGATACATTCTAGCGGCACCAGGAAGTGGACGGAGATAGGATGTGGTCGCATCTTCGTTTGCTTTTCTTGTTTCTTCTGGAACTCCCAAGAGACAATATTTGGCTCTTTGGATTATTCTAAACAGACACTTTTCAACTCTCTCCCCTACACCGGCGGCAATTATTACAGCATCGTTTTCACTAGCTCCAACAAATTCCCTGAGTCTTTTAACTTCTTCGGCTGTTATTCCGTAAGCTGGTAACTCGTCGGTATGAAAAATTCCTCCCAGACCAAAACTTTTTGCAATGTCTGCAAATTCTGTTCCAAGTCTTCTTTTTGGCTGTATCTCTCTGCCAACTAATCCTGAAAAGTTTCTTAAAACGATCGCTTTCACACTTTTTCCCCTCAATATTTTGCAGGCAGTGTTTTTGAAAAGTTCTGTGACATCGAAGATTTTTTCTAAAACTTCTGCTTTTCTCTCTCTAAGTTCGTCTCTAATTCTAAGCAAATTTAATTGCCTCTCTACCTCGTATTCGATTACCTTGTCTATCAGATCTAGCTCTTGGACACCTTTTATCTCTACTCTTGCACCCCCTCGAATGCTAACGTTGACATCTTGTCTTATTGTCCCAATCCCCCTTTTTACTTTTCCAGTCGATCTTAGAATCATTCCCAACTTTTTTGCAACTTCTTTGGCCATTAATGGAGTTTTTATATCTGCTTTTGTCCCAATTTCGATCAAAGGTATACCGAGACGATCCAATGAATAAACTGCAAAACCTTCTCCCTCCTCAAGCTTTCTGCAGGCCTCCTCCTCGAGACACAGAGTTGCAATTCCGATTTTCTCTCCCCTAACTTCCACTTCTCCATCGAAAGCTATAAGGGCAGTTCTTTGAAATCCGGTTGTGTTACTACCATCAATAACAATTTTCCTCATGACGTGTACTTCATCAACTATCTGCATCTTTAGCATCTTTGCAACTTGAATTGCAATTCTAAGTGCTTCTCTGTTTATTTCTGTTGGAGGTTCCTCGTCAGCTTCAACTAGACATGTACTATCGTGGAACTTGTATATAAATTGTCTGTTTCTTTCAAATTCCTCTTTAGCAGCTCTGTCTTCTTCTCCCATTTCACTTCTTTTAAGCCTAAGAAATCTTTTAATCTGGAGTATTTCCTTTCCTCCTTCAGTTGGGCATTTGCAGAATAATTTTTCTTTCGTATCGAGTTGTTGATGTATCTCTATACCGATCTTCAAACCGTAGTCTTCAGCCATATCTTTTTCACTCCCTCCCTTGGGTCAACTATCAATGCTTCTGGAGCTGTTATGGGTTTCATTCCAGCAAAAATTCTAATTACCTCCAATGCCTGCAAACCGCATGTAATCGTATAGCTTATCGGATCTCTTTCAACCTTTGGATATATCACTTCCCTGAATCTAACACCTTCTGGAAGAAAAATGGTGACTATATCGGGAATGAAGGGGCACCCAACTTCCTCAGCAACTTCTGCAACCTGTGCAACATTTTTGTGCGCTATTACAAGATCTACACCCTTTAAGAGACTTTTGAGCTCATTTTTGCTTTCAGGATAAAGGTAGGAAATAACGCAGCTATCATCAGACTTGGGATGCACGATATCGTAGTTATTAGCTTCCAATGGATTTATAGAGCAGTCTAGTATTACATCGAAGTTTGTAATATAATCAGAAATATATTTTATGTATCCAACACCGCTCCGCCACAGAATTTCGAAGATTAGCCTGCTTCCAATCACCCCGACGCTGAAATTTTTCATTTGATCAATTTTCTTTTCATCCATCAGATTTTTCCAGAAAAAGTGCTTCATATTCTCTCAAATTTGTCTTTTAAAATTTCAAGAACCTTTGGTAGTGTTGTGTATTCCATCTCTTCAGCCGATAGTCTGTGCGGTTCAAATGGGCCGTGTCTGCGTATATATTCGGCTATCTCCATCGCTCTCATTCTTGTGTAATCAAATGCTGGATCGTCAAATAAATCTACTGGCCCTATAAGCTTTCCGTTGCAAATCTGAAATCCAGCTGCTATGCATCTCGGTGGTCCGTCAAAGCGTGTGCATTTTGAATATCTAAATGGAACAGGCATTATTGGTCCGTTATGACTTCCGCGCATCCATCCACTGACCAAATGTGGAAAAGCAAATGCTTCGAGGATCTCTCCTACTGCAGGTAAACCGCTTTGGGCTCTGACCAAAGCAACTGGGTCATCCTTACCCACATATTCTCCAGCAACTTGGTAAAGCTTTTCGGTACTAACAACGGCTACTGGCTCATCTGTCGGCAATTTTCCAGCTTTGGGATAAACTCTTTTTATGACGAATCTACTCTTGCAACCTATGAGCGCGAGAATGCTGTACATTTCCTCGGGAGCTTTCATTATAACTCTTCTATGCTCGAGTATATCCCATATCTCGAAAACAAATCCAGAATGCATCGATGGATCTATCACCAGTCCAGCTGTGTTAAAAGGATCTGCAAAAATCCTGAAAATGGGTAGATTAAAAGCTCCCGGTTCTGTTTTGTCCATCATAAAAGCGACTATTGGTTCAGATCTCCGTTCTGTGAATTCCATTTCAGCAACTCCAGGCCCCAATCCGCGAATGTTTCCAGAGAATGCATCCTTTAGCAAATCTTGACCGGCTCCGTATAACTTCATCTCCTTTGCTTTTTCTGCACATTTCCTGAACACATTCCAAGCGAGTCCATGAATTTCCGTTGAATCGATTCCCTTTCTATGAGTCATTAGCAGTTCGAGGTCATCTCCCGCATTGAAAACTCGGAAATCTATTATCTTTCCATCTTCAACTGCCTTATTGAGCATTTCTTCAGCAATCGTCTTCAATTCATCTGCTACAACCGAGTGTCCAGCTACGCTACCCACGTCTGCTTTTATAAGCGAAACCGTGACTTTCATGGAGTCTAATCCTGCGCAAATAATATAAACTTTGAGGTTTTAAAATTTGTGAGAGTGATGATTATGTTGGAAAGAGTTCCAACTGGAATCCCCGGTTTTGATGAACTATGTGATGGAGGGTTGTTAAGAGATAGAAGTTATCTAATTTCAGGTCCTTCTGGTTCCGGAAAAACGATATTCGCAATGCAGTATATAGTCAACGGGATTCAGCAGTTCAATGAACCAGGAATATTTATAGCTACAGAAGAGAGACCGCAGCATCTTCGCGAGCATTTTATCAGCTTTGGATGGGATCTGGAAAAGTTTGAAGACGAAAACATGCTTGCGATTGTTGATGCAACTTCTACTAAAATAGGGTTACCGGCTGATGAGAAATATATCGATGTCCGTCCATTTGATACAAGAAGCTTGCTTGACCAAATAATAACAATTCAGGATGAAATAGGGGCGAGAAGAGCTGCTGTTGACTCTACGACTTCAATCGGTTTCATAATTAACGATCCCGCTAAATTCAGAATAGAACTTTTGAAAATATCCACTACAATGGAAATTCTTGGTCTAACCTCTTTGCTAACTTGTGAGGTAATTGAGAACGGACCTGATAGAATAAGCAGATTTGGTGTTGAAAATTTTGTGGTTGAAGGCACGATAGTGCTGTACTATACGAAAGTCGAAAATACGAGGGCAAGAAGCCTCGAGATATTCAAAATGAGGGGTTCGAATCACAGCAGAAAAACGCATCCATTTGAGATAACGAACAGAGGAATAGTCGTATATTCAAAGGAAGAGGTTATATAAACTCAAAATTTGTGCAAAACATATTTTTTCAGATTTAACGGATCTGAAAAATGAAAAACACTTGACTTCCCACAAAGTTTGGCCATCGATTTGCATAAATCCACAAACCTCTTTTCGTTTCCGAACATAGCTATGTGAAGTCTTGCATTTATATTTCTCAAAAGTCTTGCCTCCTTTAGGGCGCAGAGCCAAGGAGTGAGATTTGGATTGTAACTGGCAGTTGGTTCACCATCAGAAATAAGAAAAACTATTCTAGTTCCACTCTTTTCTGATAGGATTTCTCTAGCCATCTTCAAAGCTAAACCTATATCCGTTCTACCTCTTGGCTCGAGGTTCAGGATTTCAGCACCTTTCACTCTTGAGGCTTTGTGGTTAAAGGCAACTATCTCTAGTTCACCACTTCCTCTCCTCTTAATTGCCCTTTTCAACGCAATTCCTGCTTCAATTGCTCCAATTATCTTTTTACCCCTCATTGAATCGCTCACGTCGATCAGCATGACGTAAGAACACTTTTCAGCATGTTTTGACTGTCTCGCAACAACTTCCTCAAAGTCCGCTTTTTTCTTGAGTGCGGAAGTTATGAACGTTTCAATTATATCTACATTATCAAATGTATGAATATTTTCGTCAAAATCAACTATTTTTTCTGAGATGAAAATTGAAGTGCCCTCTTTTTCTGTCATCTCGTCTCCTGGTCTTCTTTTTTCGAGATTCTCAAGTGCTATTGATAAGATTTTGTCTCCTATTATCTTTTCTGCAATTGCCTTATAGCGAACAGTCTTTTTATGAAATCTGCCCTCATAACTTTCCACATATCCCATTTTTTCAAGTTCTTCAACGATTTCTTCAAAGAAAATTTCAACAAGCTGGCTCATGCTTATGTCTTCTCTGCTTATTTCTCCCTTTTCAATCATTTTTCTCAGTTCCTGCCAAGCTTGTTTTTTCAGATCCCTGAGCTTTTCAAAGTTCCTCATCCAGTAACTGCTGTAGAACCCAACGTTTCTCGTAAAATCTCTCATTGGTATAAAATCGTCCTTCAGGTATTTCCTCACGAATTCTGACAAATCGAATTTGCCGCTTTCCCTATAATATGGGTTAAACAGGGAATAGAGAGCGTCTTCTGCAATACTTTGAAGTGGATTTTCCTGTTTGCAAGCCCTACACTCTGGTTTGTCTATCATATGCCTTGTATGCATAAATTCCGTCTCCTATTCTCTCAACTAAGCCTGAACATCTTGCAATTGATTCAAGCAGAATTTCGAGAGCAGATTTTATTTCGTTGCTATCTTTGCACATAGAATGTGCAAATTGCGAAAAGCCGTTGGCTTTGTAAACATTCACAACTCTCATCTCAGCTATAGCTTCCATAATGTCGTTAAAGACGTTTCTTGGTATAGATGCGTATATAGAACTGCATACAGAATCTATTGCATCGTTGACAACTGCTTCAACTATTTCATCTTTTGAAATCTCTGCATCGTAATCTATTTCAAATCTACTTCTCAGTGCTAGCTTTACGATTTCGAATCTTTCACCGTAATCGGAAAGCATAACTGCTTCGTGCCCTTTTCTTGTAGCGGAGGCTCTTACATGATCGAAGAGCTTTATTGTAGCTCTGCAACTCGGTTCAACTTCAATTCTATTTGCATATCTGCAGTTCTTGCTTCTCATACATCTAACTGCACTAGCTAAAATCTTTAAATGCCATTCTGGAATCCTTGCACCCTTCTTCAGACTCATATTCTTTAATCCTATTTCAATCTCTTCTTCAATTGTCTCAGGAGGACCTATATCAATCTGTTCCATTCTATCTAGCAGAGGTTCTTTTATGTCTGAAACTCCTTTGTAATTTGCCGGGTTTGTCGATGCAATAATTAGAGCATCGATTCTCATCGGAATTATATCCCCCTCTGGAGTCGTTATTTGTTTTTCTTCAAAAAGTTCATGAAGTAAGGTTTGTAGAGCCGATGGGATTGATCCAAGCTCATCAAAGTAGGCTAATCCTCTGTGTGCCTTTAAGACTCTCCCCGGAGTAAATACCTCAGGATGGTCCAAATCATAGCCCTCTCTAATTTTTTGTATGCTAATACCACCTATTAGTTGTCTAGTCGTCATCATTGGATCTCCTGGAATTCTGATCCACTTTCTTGGAACGAATGTCAATTCAACTGAATTCGCTTCAAGCACTCTTTTCTTGCACGAAAAGCAAACAGGTTGCGTTGGGTCATCGTGGATTTTACAACCCTTTATAGCTAGTATTTTTTCTGGTAAGAGTTTCAGGATACTCTTTGAAAAAGTAGTCTTTCCGTATCCTTTCTTTCCCTTAAAGAGTATGTTTGATCCACTCATAAGGGCCGTTTTTACCAATTCTTTTTCCACCTTCTTTCCAACTATTTCACTGAAGGGATCGATTTGCATTTGCTCGTAACGAACCAAATTTTCACGAACGTAATCAACAATACTTTTAGAGTGATAATTTGCAAATTTTTCGCTCCAAATGTCAATCTCTTCTCCATTTAAGGTGAATTTCGGGGCATTGCTTGGTTTGATCTTAACTTCTTCAAATATGTACTCGAATTCCATAATCTTCATTGCTAACGTTCCTTTAAATCTTTTTGTTTTCTGAAGACCGCAACCAATATATGCACTAAATAGTTCATAGGTAATATGGATATAGTTCTCACAGCTGAAAGGTGTCTCATGAGCAACTATCATGGTGCATTATTCCTAGGCTTCATGAGTTGCGCACCCAGGAACCTGATACCATCGAAGATATTCTTTAACATCCTTTTCCCTCCTGTAAAAGTCAAAGATGGAAAAGCTGTAATAGCTCCTTATGGAACGAGAAAGATAGAAGCCGCGTTGATAGAGAACGGTTTCAATGTTACTGTTGTTCCGCCTGAAAAAATAAGTAAATTTCTAGATAAAGCAAAGATAATTGGGGTAACTACCAATGACCCGCTCGGTCTCGGTCCCGCATCTACGACTTTTGCCGGAAAATATGGACTTGTTAAGGAGGAACCATACAATGCCTACTGTTTTAGAAACCTCTTAACCACTTTAAGACAAAGTAAGGCAAAGATAGCAGTTGGAGGGGCCGGTGCATGGCAGCTTGCAGACGAAAAAGTCATGGAAGAACTGGGAATAGACATAGTTGTTATAGGCGAGGGTGAAAAAACCGTTCCAGAGCTTTTTGGAAGAATTTTAAACGGTGAAAATCTAAAAGGGATCTTTTATGGAGAGGTGGCTGAAAGAATTCCAATTATAAAAGGTGCGACTGTTGGGGGGATAGTAGAGATCGCAAGAGGTTGCGGGAGAGGTTGTAAGTTCTGTCAACCAACGCTTCAAAGACTAAGAAGCAGAAGCTTGGAAGATATTTTAAAAGAGGCAGAAATAAATGCTAGGGTAAACAGATTCGTCACGCTTCATGCGGAAGATGTACTTCGATATAAAGCTGAAGGTTTTAGGGTAAATGAAGAGGAAGTTTTGAAATTATTCTCTTCGGTAGCAAAAATTAGCAAAGTTGGAATAAGCCATTTCTCATTAGCATCACTCGCTTCTGCTGAAAAACTTATAGAAGAGATTTCAAACTTGCTTGGTATTCCGAATAAAGAGCAGCCTTGGCTTGCTGGACAAACGGGTATTGAAACTGGTAGTGTTAGGCTTGTAAAGGAGTATATGGCGGGAAAGGTACTCCCGTTCAAACCAGAAGATTGGTGCGAGATCGTTGAACAGGCATTTGGAATCTGCTCCGACAATCATTGGGTTCCCTGCGCAACTTTGGTCATAGGATTTCCGAAAGAAACTGAAGATGATGTCATGAGAACAATTGAGTTGCTTGATAGGCTTAGGAGATACAAAAGTCTTGTGGTTCCGCTCTTTTTTGTTCCTCTATCTGCTTTAAAGGATCAGAGACCCTTTAGAAGTGAGGATCTAAAATCTTATCACTGGGAATTGATGCAAAAATGCTGGGAACATGATTTAAGATGGATAAGGATTCTAGCCGATGAATATCTTGCAAAGATGCCTATAATTCCAAGAGCTTTCCTCAAGAAATTCATTGGTTGGGCTGTTAAAGAAGGTGAGAAAAGGCTAAAGGAAATAATAAAACTGACATCTTAACGTATCTAAAAAAGCAGAACTCCATTTTTCGGCAATTTCATGGATTTGCAAGCGAAATTTTCTGGTTTATCATAAATCTTTTAGTATTTAGACTAGTTCCAGTTTTATTTCTTCCCCGTTTGAATCGAAGCACTTCCAGTCCTTCATGGTGAATGGGTAGCAAACTATCACATGTACTTTGCCGAATTTAGTGAACAGAAAGAAGTCCTCCTCGCTCGGTTCGCAACAAGGAGATGGATGGCTGTGAACAGTTCCATAAACTCTTAGACCCAGAGGTAGCATTTCTAAATGTATTAGTGCAGATTCCTCTCCGGAAATAGATGGAAGAAAAACAAGTTCACTAATAATACCCTTCTCTCCAGTTAGAAGGGCTACAAACTCGTATGGATATGCACTTTTTGCCGATTCGAGAATTGCTTTAAGCAACTCTTTTTTCATTTTCATAAGAACTCTCTGGGGTCAGCTATCTCACCCTTTATCGCACTTACAACGGCTGTTGCCGGGGAAGCTAGGTAAATGAAAGCATTAGGATTTCCCATCCTCCCTTTAAAGTTCCTATTCTGGGTTGATATGCAAACTTCCCCATCTGCCGGAATACCTTGGTGAATACCGACGCAAGCACCGCAACCCGGAGGAAGAACTATCCCTCCAGCCTCTACCAGAGTTGTTATTATACCTCTTTCTATTGCTTTAAGATAGATTCTCCTGCTTGCTGGGGCAACAATAAACCTAACACCTTCTTTAACTTTCCTCCCTTTTAGGAGCCTACTTGCTATTTCAAGATCGGAGAGTCTACCATTCGTGCAAGTTCCAAGAAAAACCTGATTTACCGGAGTTCCAACTACTTTGTCAACTGGAACGACTTTATCGACATCATGTGGTACCGCTACAACTGGAGGCACTTCCGAGCTATCTATAAATATTTCTTTTTCGTAGTTGGCGTCTTCATCGGCTCTTAATTCCCTGAAATCCTTCTCTCTACCGAGTTCTGCTAAGAATTCCTTGGTCTTACTATCACTCTCGAAAATCCCAGCTTTAGCCCCACATTCAATTGCCATGTTGGCAATTGTAAGTCTTTCTTCAACACTCATTTTTTCAACGGTGCTCCCGTGGAATTCTAAGGACTTATAGTCAGCTCCATCTGCCCCAATCTTTCCAATAAAGTAAAGGACAAGATCTTTGGCAAAAACACCTTTTTCCATTTTTCCATCGAAAACCACTCTAAAACTTTCCGGAACTCTGAACCAGTTTTTTCCAAGGGCCATTGCAACTGCGATATCAGTCGATCCCATCCCAGTTGCAAATGCTCCTAGAGCTCCGTATGTGCAGGTATGACTATCGGCGCCCACAACAAGCATACCCGGTTTCACGTATTTTTCAACCATAACTTGGTGAATTATCCCCTCTCCGGGTGGATTGAAGTCAGCCCCGTATTCTTTTGCAAACTCGTATATGAATTTCTGATCATTACTTAGTTCTCTTCTCGGCGATGGTGCTGCATGGTCAATGAAGAAATGCGCTTTTTTTACTGCCCTGAATATCCCTATCTCCTTAAGTTGCCTTATTGCTAAAGGTGCCGTGCCGTCCTGTAAGGCTATCTCATCGACTTCTGCGACTACTATTTCTCCAGCGTAAACATCTTTTTTTGCTTTTTCGCTCATTATTTTCTCAGCAAGGGTCTTGCCCATTTAATCACCATCCTAAAAAAGGTCGCTTACTCCTTTTTACCTTTTCTCAACTCTCTCAACAGCACTCAATTGGCGAGTTTGGAAAATGGTTTCACAAACTGAAAGCCTCGTTTTCAGGCTATTCTTGTGTTTTGGAGTGTTTGGAAGTTTTTAACGGTAACGGAAAGATTCTTAGATCTCGTCGAGCTCCAGGTCTTTTTTAAGACCTAAGAGAATATCAAATTCTTGGGGAGTAATTATTGGTATTTTAAATCTCCTGTAATCATCGTAGCTTATTCTTGGGCATGCGGTATTGACATAGAATTCAAATGGAAGGTTTTCAAGTTTTTCTGGAGTTATATCTCCAAAATAGACAATTAAGGACTTCATACCTCTTTCTTTGGCTTTTTTTTGTATCTCCTCAGCTAGCTTCAGTCTTCTTTGTCCGGGTTTTGAGGAAACTATTATTCCCAACTTTTTAAGTCCAACGCATTTTGAAATTAGAAGAAACCTTTCCTTAAGAAAATCAGCTCCATCAACTTCGATTAGCTCAAAATTCAAGGGATTCAAAGCATAAACCTTCTTTCCCGAGTAAATCGCAGCACCTTTTGCATGAAAGATTCCGTCTCCTACAAAGACAATAGCCTCGGCTTCAGAGTTCTTTATCGCAGAGTAATCACAACCCAAAACTTGTCCGGGAAGTTCGGTCCTTCTGCTTTTTCTAAGCTCGACAGAGTATCCTATCGCTTCCAGCTTTTCCTTAATCTCAGTAAGCTTATGACAATATTGTGCTGTTGAGATTAGCGCGATCCTTCTCTCCTTCAAGTTTGATAGAATTTCACAGATTTTCTCAACATTATAATCGATGAAGTAGGGAACATAGACAACTTTTTCCAAGTCTAAAATTTTAGTGTGCGCAAAATGGTAGACTATATCGACTTCTTTTAACAAGTTTAAATCTATATCACAAGCTCCAAAGCAATGTTCCCCGCTCAGAATGATGTCCCCTTCCAGCTTATCACAAATTTCGATGGCCTTTCTTTTTAGACCATCCGGAAGTTGAACGCCAACTCGCATGACTTACCTCCTCCGACTCCCGCCGGATCTGCGTGAAGCTCGCTTTTTGGAGGAAAAGGAGATACACGGATTTCGATGTCTGTATACTAAGATTCACCCTCCAAGACACCTTTACAACAGGATTACAATCCTTATAAGCTTTTCTCATCCCCGCTTTGAAAGAAGAAGCTTTCACTTGTAAGAATCTGTGCAAATATCTTTAACTTTGTTCATGGAAAATTTTTCAAAAAATTACCAAAAAAATTGAAAAATATTCAGTAATACACAGAAAGATTAATATTTCTTCGTTCGTTGGAAGCTTCGATGAAATTCCAAATAAAGATCCTCCCACTGAGAAGCGAGAAATTGAGCGTAATAATGAATCCGAGGGATGCTGAGGAATTGGGTTTGAAGCCAGGAGATAGAGTTAAAGTTTCAATAGGAAAGGAATTATTTGTTGCTGATGCAGATTTTGCCGAAATTGTCAAAGAAGGGGAGATCGGCGTTTGCAGTTATACCGCCCAAGTTTGCAATTTGAAAGGAGAATGTCTTGCAGAAGTATATCCAATATCTCGGCCAAAATCCGTTGAGTTTATAAGGAAGAAGTTGGACGGAATGAAGTATTCAAGTTATGAAATCAAAAGTATAATTTCCGATATATCCAAAAACGTATTGAACGATCTAGAAATTTCAGCTTTTATTCTTGCCAACGAAATAGTTGGTCTAAGCGATGAGGAACTCCAATGGATGATCGAATCGATGGTCGAAAACGGTGAAAGAATCATCTTTTCGAAAGGAGTTATTGTAGACGTTCATAGTGTGGGAGGCTTACCAAGTAATCGATTCCCTCTAATAACGGTTCCGACAGTAGCTTCGGCTGGATTGCTGATTCCAAAAACAGCAAGCAGAGCAATAACTTCTGCAAGCGGAACGGCTGATACGATGGAAGTCCTCGCGAATGTAAATTTGAGTGTTGATGAGATAAAGGAGATAACAGAG
>JAAOZI010000041.1 GCA_011605865.1 Archaeoglobales archaeon | reverse complement strand
TTCGTAAATTGTTCCAACCCTTGCATCCCTGTAATATCTTTCAACATCGTATTCCTTGCTGTATCCATAGCCACCAAAGATCTGAACAGCTTCATATGTGACTCTAACCGCAACCTCGCTCGCAAAAAGCTTTGCAGCAGAACTTAGAGCCGGGTTCGGAAAACCGCTGTCCACGAGCCACGCAGCTCTATAAACAAGCAGCCTTGCAGCCTCTATTTCCGTGAACATGTCAGCCAGCTTGAACGCAACAGCCTGATGCTCTATCAAAGGCTTTCCAAAGGATTTCCTCTGCTTAGCGTACTCCAAAGCCCTTTCGTATGCTCCCTCCGCCATTCCAAGCTGGGAAGCTGCAACTCCAATTCTGCTTTCATTGAAGAAGCGCATTAGCTGATAGAAACCCATGTTTTCCATTCCGACCAAATTCTCGGAAGGAACGAAGACGTCTCTAAGAAAAACCTCCGCGGTATCATGACAGTTAAGCCCCATCTTCTTTATTCTCCTTGCTTCATATCCCTTCCACGATGTTTCAACGATAAAGGCGCTCATACCCTTGTATCCTAGTTCCGGATTCGTCTTCGCAAGCACGACAACCCAGTCCGCAATGCTTCCGTTAGTTATGAAAGTCTTTGTGCCATTCAAAATCCACCCTCCGTCCTTTTTCGTGGCCCTTGTCTTTATAGCCGCAACATCTGTCCCGCAGTCAGGTTCGGTTATCGCAATTGCTGAAACGGCCTCCCCTTTCGGAATTCTTGGCAGATACTTTTCCTTCTGCTCCTCGGTTCCAAAATATTTTACCATCGGACAGCCCAGAGAAGATGAGAAGATTGCAGTACCTATGCTGCTATTCGCCCTCGTAAATTCTTCCACAATTACAGCACAGCCCAGAACTGAAAGATTTGAGCCGCCATACTCCTCGGGTAGATCTGGGGCTACAAAACCCAATTTTGCAGCCTTTCTAAGAATTTTCCATGGATATTCGCCCTTCTCATCGTATTCTTTTCCAAAGGGCTTTATCTCCTTTTCAGCAAATTCCCTTACCGCATTTTTCAGAAGCTTTATGTCCTCAGGTAGCTCGAACATAACAAAAATAATTTATTCAATGTATAAAAATTTTTTGTGATTCAAAAAATTTATAAATGAAAATTAAAATGATTTAGTGGTGGAAGTTATGATGGTTAAAGGCTTCCCCTCAACAATGATGGAGTACGAGCTGAACGTTATAGACATGCTTAAATATGCAGCGAAGTATTTTCCGACCAGAGAGATCGCATCAAGAAAACTTGACGGCAGCATTTTCAGGTACAACTATTCAGAAGCCTTAAAAAGGGTTTCGAGACTCGCAAATGCGCTAGAAAGTCTCGGAGTTAAGGTTGGAGACAGAATAGGTGTTATCAGCTGGAACACATACAGGTTCTACGAGCTCTATTTCGGAATACCCGGAATCGGCGCGGTTTTGCTTCAAATGAATTTAAGACTGCATCCGGAGGAGTTGATTTACGTTGCAAAGCATAGCGGCGCGAGGATGTTCTTCGTCGATGAATCCCTGCTACCTTTAGTAATTCCGCTGGTTGAAGCTTTGAAGGCCAAAATTGTCGTTATGAGCAACGGAAAGCCACCTGAGACGTTTTTCGAGACGCTGAGTTACGAGGACTTGCTCAAGGATCAGGAAGAGAAATATGATTTTCCTATTATCGAGGAGAGGTCAGCTTTTTCCGCATGCTATACTTCCGGAACAACGGGAAAGCCAAAAGGTGTTTACTACTCACACAGATCAATTGTGCTGCACTCCATGGCGATGCTGACAGCCTTAAACATGAGCAGAAATGACGTTTTCATGCAGATCGTTCCAATGTTCCATGCTACTGGTTGGGGTGCATTTTTCGCAGCAACGATAGCCGGGGCAAAGCTGGTTTTTCCCGGCAGATATACGCTTGAAGAAATGAAGACCTTGGTCGATATAATGCTGAGTGAAAAAGTTACAGTTACAGCCGGTGCTCCCGCAATATTCATACCGATGCTCAACTATCTCCGCAGGCTTGAGCCAAAGCCAAAATTCAACATAAGGGCCTTTAGCGGAGCCACAGAACCGCCATTGGCGATGATGAAAGGATTGAAGGAATTCGGAATTGAGATCATCCATGCATACAGTGCAACAGAAACGAGTCCTCTCGTCTGTTACAACTTCCTGAAACCGGAGCTTGAAAATCTGAGTGAAGAAGAGAAATGGGAAATAAAAAGGAGGCAGAGAATACCAGTTTTTGGGGTCGATGTTAAAATAGTCGACGAGAGCGGAAAAGAGCTGCCATGGGATGGAAAAACAGTAGGGGAGCTCTGCATTCGCGGACCCTGGATAACCGGAGAGTACTACAAAGACCCGAGAACATTTGAATCCTTCCTAGAAGATGAAACCGGTAGATGGTGGAGGAGCGGGGATGCTGCAACGATCGATGAGCACGGATACATAAAAATCGTGGACAGGTTCAAGGATCTGATAAAAAGCGGCGGAGAATGGATAAGCAGTGTAGATCTTGAAAACTACATCATGGCCCATCCAAAAGTTCTCGAAGCGTGCGTAATTGGTGTTCCGCATCCAAAGTGGCAGGAAAGACCTCTTGCACTCGTAGTTCCAAAGGCGGAGTACAGAGAAAGCATAAAGAAAGAGGAAATAAAGGAACACTTAGCGAAGAGGTTTGCAAAATGGCAGATACCCGACGATATCATATTTGTCGATGAAATACCGAAGACCAGCGTTGGAAAATTCAGCAAAAGGACTTTAAGGGAAGCTTATAAGGATTACTACATCCAAAAAGGATGCAAGGCAAAAGATTAGCAATATTTTATACTTTTTATGTCTTAAATTGATCGTGATCTTATGAGGGTTCTCGTAGTTGGTGCAGGAACAATGGGACACGGAATTGCAAGCGTTTGCGCAATTGCTGGCCACGAGGTTGACCTCATTGACGTTTCGGATGAAATACTGGAATCCGCCAAGATGAAAATCGGATGGAGCCTTAAGAAATTGGAGGAAAAAGGGGTCGATAAAAAATGCTGTGGAAGTGCTGAATAAAATAAGAACTTCAACCGATCTAGCCAAATGCGCAAGAAACGCCGATTTTGTAATAGAGGCCGTGGTTGAGAGGACTGAAGTGAAGAAAGAGGTATTTAAAAAGCTCGATGAAAACTGCAAACCTGAAGTTGTGCTTTCGACAAACACCTCAACAATTCCGATTTCCGATATAGCATCCGCCACGAAAAGGGAGGACAGAGTTATAGGCCTGCATTTCTTCAACCCGCCAGTTCTGATCAGATTTGTGGAAATAATAAGAGGTGAGAAAACTAGCGATGAAACGCTAAAAAAGACAGTCGAATTCGCGAAATCTATCAGGATGGACTACATTGTTGTAGAGAAAGATGTTCCCGGGTTTGTGGTGAACAGAATAAATGTGAGAATATTCAGCGAAGCGATGAAGCTCATGGAAAAGGGTTACAGAGCCGAGGAAATAGATGCGGCGGTTAAATACAGGATTGGCATGCCAATGGGACTCCTTGAAGTTGCCGATTTCAGCGGAGTTGATGTTCTGTACAATGTGATAAACGAACTTAGGAAAAGGGGAATGGACCTAGAAGTTCCGGAAATCCTAAAGAAGATGATGGAGGAGAAAAGATTTGGAATGAAAACAGGAAAGGGATTCTATGAATATGAGGGCTTTTATAGCAGGGCAAAAATATTGCCAAGATCTGCATACAAAGTAAATCCGCTAAAGCTGCTAGCTGCAGGCATAAACGAGGCTGCATGGCTTATAAGGAATGGAGTTGCAAGCAAAGAAGACATAGACAAAGCAATGGTTCTCGGAATGGGATATCCTAAGGGTATACTGGAAATGGCCGACGATTTCGGAATTGACAACGTTTTAAAGGCCCTAGACGGGAGCGTTGATCCGCTGCTATCGAACATAGTTGCAGAAGGAAAGCTCGGAAAGAAGACCGGAGAAGGGTTTTACAAGTGGAGATATTACAGAAAAGAGTTTGGACCGGTTATTTACGAGAAAAGGGACAATTACACGCTTATCACAATGAACAGACCGGATAAGCTGAATGCGCTTAACGAGGAAATGTGGGAGGGTTTGAATGAGGCCTTCTTAGAGGCTGAGAAGGATCCGGAAGTAAGAGCCGTGGTAATAACTGGAAAAGGGAGGGCTTTCTGTGCCGGTGACGATATAGCTGTAATGGGCTCATGGAAATCGTTCCTGGATGGAAAGGAATTCTTCACAAACATAGCGATGCCGCTTCTAAACACAATTTCGAACTATAAGAAGCCAGTGATCTCTTTGGTGAACGGGATAGCATTTGGCGGTGGGTTAGAGTTAAACCTGGCATTTGACATCGTAATTGCCAGCGATGATGCCGTCTTCTCAGTTCCAGAAGGACTCATCGGAGCGATGCCACCAATAGCATCTTCACTAGGTTTGGCCGTAATCGGAAGAAGGATGATACGCTACTGTCTAACTGGGGATCAGATGGACGCAGAAGAGGCAAAACAGCTTGGCATAGTTGACATCTCGCTGACCCAAGCCTCGCCCTTCAGGGCAGGGTAAAGTTTTTAAGCTACTGTTTGCTATTTCTGTAGTATGCCTGTTACTGAGCCGATTAGAATCGGGAAGGATACTAAAGAGGAGTTGAAGAAGTTGAAAGT
>JAAOZI010000001.1 GCA_011605865.1 Archaeoglobales archaeon | reverse complement strand
TACAGAACATAGCATATACAGAACATAGCATATACAGAACATAGCATATACAGAACATAGCATATACAGAACATAGCATATACAGAACATAGCATATACAGAACATAGCATATACTTTCTACTTAAAAATGCTGGTTTTGAGGAGATTGAGGTTGAAGAAATAAAACCGGAGCTCAGACTTAGACCGAGGCCTTTTCTAGCTTTTATATTGTTGAAATTTTTTAGATTTGTGCGAAGACTAGAGGCAGTAGCAGAGTTTGGCTCCTACGGTTTTAAGATGCCTCTCTCTCTAAACATAAGGGTGGTTGCATGGAAGAAGTAGAGAGCTTTGATTTCTTCGACACAATTTTAACTCGGAATTTTGTACGACCTGAAGACCTCTTCTACTTCTTGGGTTTAAGTCTTTATGCGGATGGGATAATAGCCCTAAAACCGAATGACTTTCAGAAAGCGCGAATGGAGGCAGAAAAAGTTGCAAGAAAAATAAGTAAGTTTGAAGAAGTGACAATAAACGAAATATACGATGTTTTAAAAGCTATGACCGGGCTTGATGACAAAATTATACAAGAAATAAAAAAGAAAGAACTTGAATTCGAACTCTTAGAATCCACACCAATCGCTGAAAACGTTAGAAAAATCAACGCTAATTCTATCTTAGTTTCCGATACTTATCTTCCAAAATTCTTTCTTGAAACTCTGCTAAATAAAAGTCAAATTAACACATACCGAGAAATCTTCGCTTCTTCCGAGACGAAGTTTACTAAAGCGTCAGGAAAAATGTACGAGCTCATAGCAAAAAAGTTTAAAATTCGTAAGCATGTCGGAGACAACCCGCACTCGGACTTCAGAGTTCCCAAAGGATTGGGCATAATGTGTGAGCTTTACACTTCTTCAAAGCCAACAAGGTACGAAAAATCAATCTATCACGAGAAAAGCATACCTTTCGAGGTAAGGGCTTTAATAGCTGGAGCGATGAGGGCAACTAGGTTGGCAATCTATTATGAGAACAACATAGAGAGAAGATGGCACGAAATCTCATCCAACGTTATGGCACCATTTTTAAATCTATACTGTCTATGGGTTCTGGAGAGAGCTCAAAAATTTGGGCTCGAGAAACTTTTCTTTTTATCAAGAGATGGTAAAATTCTTTACGAAATCTCCACAATCTTGAAAAAAGTCTTTCCAAACTTTGATATAGAATTGCGATATCTGCCGTGTTCAAGAAGATCCTTATTTATTCCAGCGATTTCGGAAGATTACCTCGAGCCTTTAAAATGGATTTTCGAGAATAAAAGAATAAACAAAGAATACTTCTGCAAAATATTTGAAATAAGTTCAGGAAAAATTAATTCAGAATTTTTGAGCTTCAATGATGTTCTTGAAAACCAAAAACTTTTGAATATTTGCTTAGAGACAGCTGAAAAGAAAAGAAGAATTCTGGTAAAATTTCTAAAACAGGAGGGCTTTAGCAAAAATTCGAAAAGTGGTGTTGTTGACGTTGGTTGGAGAGGGCGACTCCAAGCAGCTATCAGTAAAGTTCTTAAAATTGAAGGTATTTACAACGATATAGATGGGATAAAAGGATTTATATTGGTTTAGTTAATCCTGTAGAAAACCTTTACTCCGATGAAAAAATCGTATTTTTAAACTTCGAAAAATATCGCCATCTTTATCATGCTGAGCTAATCGAAAGATTTACAGCTGCAGACCACGGAAGCTGCATTGGATATAAGGAGATGAATGGTACAGTAGTTCCAATATTTGAGGACAATTTAAATAATATGGAAATAATTTTTACAAAAATCCAACATAAATCAATCAAAACTTTTTCAAACAAATTTTCAAATGCTCTTTTTCTTTATAAAATAAGCCCTGAACTCGTCAATGACTACGGAAGAAAGATAATCGATGTTCTGATGTCCAAATTTATATATTCTCCCCACAAGGAAGAAGTTACCGCTTTTGAGAATCTAGAACATGCAAGCGATATTTCACATACAAATTACGTTAAATTAGCAGAAAGGTTAAGTTATAAAGAGATCCTTGTTTTTAACCTACCCAAAATAAGAAAATTGTTTTGGAAGGATAAAAAATGTCCGTATTGGATCGAAGGCTCAAATGCCATAACCCTTCCAAATCCTATAGCATATGTTTTAAATTACTTACGACTTTTTTATCGCAAATTTATCAGTTAAATTTATCAGTTAATTAAAATGGAAAGGGATTGAAGTTGTCTTTCCACAATTTATAGCCTCTCCTGTTTATGGACGCACAGTTCTAGCTCTGGTTGGGGAGTATTCAATCCCAGAATGCAATATAGAAAAAGATGATACAGTTTTCGATGTTGGAGCGCATTTTGGTTTCTTTTCCTACTATGCAGTACAAAAAGGTGCTAAGGAAGTCTATGCATTCGAACCAAATCCATATGTTTTTGAGATTCTGAAAAAGCATGCTAAAATTTGGAGTGACAAAATAAAGCCGCTAGAGTTTGCACTCTATTCATCAAGTGGATTCTTGGATCTGTTTATACCAGCTCCATTGTCCATTTCGTCTACTTTAAGAGAGGAAGAGAATTGCGAGAAAGTGAAAGTTAAAACAATGACTTTGGACAGCTTTTGTAAAGAATACAATGTCGAAAGAGTTGATTTCATAAAGATAGATGCAGAAGGATCAGAAAGGGAGATAATAAAGGGTGCAAAGGAAACAATAAAGAAATTCAAGCCAAGAATGGCAATAGCAGCCTACCATCTACCAGATGACAAGAAAGTGATCCCGGAGCTTGTTTTATCGATAAGGAATGATTATAAATTTAAATTAGTGGATAAAGGCGAAGGCGAACCGGTCCTTTTTTTCTTTTAGATTTCTTCCAAAGCAAAATATCTTTATAAGACAAACATTGTATACTCGCACATGGACTACCGAGTCTTTCGATATCTTGTGCATTTTATCTTTCTATGCATTTCAGGCAAAATTATCGGAGATATCCGCGAAGTTAAAAAGAGAATTAATTTAGCAAAAACCATCGAATACGATGTCCCCAGATTTTACTTGACATTCTGGGATTGAATACATACCGCTCAGTATAAATGCCACTTCTAAGGTATATCCGGAAGCAATTGGAACCTTTAATTTAGAACCTTTCCACTTCAGTTCTTCCCCCCTC
>JAAOZI010000025.1 GCA_011605865.1 Archaeoglobales archaeon | reverse complement strand
GCGTTGTTCTTTTTTATTATCTGCTGGCAGTTGCAGAGCCTATCAATGGAGCGTATTTTTTTAGAGATGCTTTGGACACTCGAAACGCCTGTAGCGTATGTAAGCCCGCCTTTCGAAGTTTAGTTCATTGTACAGCTTAGCCCAGCTGTCAGCAAGTTTCCATAAGGCAGAGCAGTCCTCGATTATGAAAATGTTCGTTTTCTTCACTTCAAACACCTTTCTGGATGTTTGAGCTTCCGCCCTTAATTCTCTTCTTCGGGCACCAGACTATGTGGTACTAGATTAGGAAGACTTTCTCTTCGAATGTTGATAGGCTTCACATGTCTACATAAACTGTCAATATTTAGACTTATCGACAATTCATCCCACGGTTAAAACCGTAGGCTTTCTTGTTCGATTTTCATGTAAATTTATAACCGAAAACCCTTTAGGGCAGGGATGAGAAAGCTGAAATAAATAAAACATGTAAAAATTAGCGAATGCGGGCATGTTGCCCAAGATGAGGCTGCAACATAGCCCATGCCTTAACGAGAGGCATGGGATGGGGGAGCTGTGGGCCCCCCGAACCAGCAGATGAGGCTGGAGGCGTAAAGCCCCAGCTAAACGCTGGAAGCTCCCCCTTTAGGGCGGGGCAGCTCACATGGAAAGAAGATGTATTGTAGGTGGGGGTAGGTGGGGAAATAGTTGCGAAGGGTGGGGTCTGGATTAAAGACTCTGTAATCCTAAAAACTGACATCGGTGAGGAAGGTGGAATGGGACAGAGAGAAGTTCAGGAAGATGTTTCCGGCGCTTTACGCTGAAATAGGAGACAGGCTGATACCTACGGTTATAGACCATCTTGAGGTTTGCAAGAGCCTTGAAGAGGCGATAGAGGTTATAGAGTATTTCGAGAAAAAAGGCGAAATAACTAGAGAATTCGCATCTTTTTTGCGTAACAATCCTTCTCTTTTGAATAGTTTGATAAGGAAGAGAAGGAGAGGCGAATACGAGTCAAGGGGACTTTTATGATAGAGATCGGGATAGCTGGAAAACCAAATGCTGGAAAGTCGACTTTTTTTAAATCCGCAACTCTTGCTGATGCGGAGATAGCCAATTATCCCTTTACAACAATAAAGCCAAACATTGGAATTGCACATGTGAGGGTTAAATGTGTGTGCCGGGAGTTGGGAATAGATTGTGGAAACTGCATCGATGGATGGAGATTTGTTCCTGTAAAGTTGATTGATGTTGCTGGTTTGGTACCTGATGCCCATAAAGGGAGAGGATTAGGGAACGAGTTTTTAGATGACCTGAGACAAAGCGAGGGGATAATTCACGTAGTCGACGCGTCTGGATCGACTGACGAGAATGGCAATGAAATAGGGATTGGTGAAAGAGATCCAATAAAAGACGTTGAATTTCTCTTGCGCGAATTAGACATGTGGATATATGGTATATTGAAAAGGAACTGGGAAAAGATTGTGAGAAAGGCTAAAGCAGAAAAAAGGGAGATAAAAGTTATAACTGAAGCTTTGGCAGGCCTAGGATTTACCGAGGCGATGGTGAGAGAAGCGTTCGCAGACGTCGATATTCAAAAGCTTAGAGATGAAGAGCTCGTTGAGATAGCAAGAGTTTTGAGGGAGAATAGGATGAAAATGGTAATAGCGGCCAACAAGGCAGATAAAGCTCCAAGAGACTTTTTAGAGAGGCTTAAAAAAATCGGAGCAATTCCAACTTCCGCAAACTATGAGCTAATCCTAAGAACTGCTGCTAAGTCCGGTTTCATAAAATATCTTCCTGGGGATTCCAGTTTTGAGGTGAAAAAGGAGCTAAACGAGAAACAGAGAAAGGTTCTGGAGAGGATAAAGGGTTATCTAGACGAGTTCAAGACAACAGGTGTACAGGATGTAATAAACAAACTTGTCTTTGACGTTCTGGGGTATATAGTTGTTTATCCAGTTGAAAATGAGTCGAAGTTCACAGATTCCAAAGGAAACATTTTGCCTGATGCCTTTTTGGTGAAAAGAGGAGCGACTCCCAGAGATTTGGCTTTTAAGATTCACACTGAAATTGGTAAAAAATTTATTTACGCGGTTGATGCGAAGAAAAAGATCAGAATCGCAGACGATTATGAGCTTCGAAACAATGACGTAATAAAGATCGTGTCTGGGGCCTGAAGGTTTTCAATATTTTCTCTAAAAGCGAAGTTTTCAGCTTAAAATTTTGATTATCTCATCAATTTCCGCATTCGTTTTTATGCAGTATCCACAGTAATGAACTGGAGAAGCCATGTATCCAATATTTTTAAGCTTTTCAACCACATCGGCAGTTGAAGGGGCTGCTTTTGAAATCAGGCTACAGATTTTGGGAATACTGTAGGCGAGGGGATAATCGATTTCGTTTTGGATTTTTAGAAGAAAATTCTTTAGCTTCCCGTCTGCTAGGGATATAACTTTATCGACGAAATCTCTATTTTTAAGTTCACCAAGCCATAGCGGGCCGATTAGGATAGGTCTATCTCCACAACGACAAGTTTCTACGGTCTCACCGAACTTAGTGATTCTTTTTGCAAAGCATTTTCTGCAGAAGGATATATAACCAATTTTCTCTAGAGTCTTTGTTGCTTCAGAACTGGATCTCTTTATTTTAACATGAACTCTGTAGTAGTGTTCTTTAGCCCAAGAAATTAGGGGATAGATGGCTTTTTCGAATCTTAGAGCGGTTTTGGCGATGAAGCCCAAAAGCACCCTCAGGCCTATTTCATGGGGAACATCGGTTTTTAAAACAAAGGCAGAGTACTTTCTCAAACCGGCAGAAGTCTTGCAACATAGAGCCTCTAAATCAGTTGCGGTAACACTCAAAAATTTTGAATGAACGCATGCAGACTCTATGAAATTTGCAGGGCTACCAAAAGGATCTATATCCACGTGTTCAAACTTTTTTGTTCTCATCAGAATCGATGCATCAGAACAGAACACTTCTGCACTGAGATTGTTTATTTCTAGGTTCTTTTTTATAATTTCAACTGCCTTTGGGTTTGCATCGTTAAAAGCAACCTCGCAATCTGCTTCAAGCATGGCTCTGATTCCTCTGACACCAGTGGCTGAAAGTGCATCGAGAATTTTGTGTTTTCCAAGTGTCGAAAAAATCAGCATGTCTAGATCGCGACAAAAACTCATTTTTGGGTTATAGAATGCTCCATCAACTATTATTTTTGCTTTTCCTTCAACAACGAGCATATATCTTCGCAATCTCCTCCGCAACCAAATTTCTGTTTTTCTCATCAATAGTGTATATCCTGAAATCCTTCCTTATAGTATCCAGAAGCGGGTGTCTCGCTTTGTAATGAATTGTGAATAGCAGATTTTCTTTTGAGAGCAAATCTCTGACAGTTGAAATGAATTTGTTGCTTTTTAGCTCCATTGGGCCAATCTCATCTATAATGATTAAATCCCCGTCGAATTTAAGCTTATCTAAAAAATCTTCAAAACTCTCAATAAGCACCTCGTATTTGCCGACGTTCACTTTACCCTTACCAATCCTTGCAAGCTTTGCTTCTTGGTTTGTATTCAAATCCAAAAGCTTAAAACCAACTCTAACACCTTTGACTCTCTCCTCTAAAGTTATGAAACCGGAAATCCTGATTTTAGGTTTCAGCGATTCATAAACTTTGAGACAGAGTGTGGTCTTTCCTATCCCCGGCCTCCCCGTAACAGCTATGCGCATGTTTTGTATTCGGTAGCATCCATTTAATTTTTTTCTCAGCAGAAACTCTGGAAGTTTATTATAAATATAAAAAAATCTATATTTTTTCTGGACTTTTCGGAATAATTGTATAAAACATGTAAAAAGAGAAAAATTTTTAACCATTCCAATTCAAAAGGCTAATAGGTGGTAAAATGGAGGAATTGATTGGAGACATTTTTGAAAAGCCAGAACCACTAAAGGGGATAAGAGTTCTGGAAGTTTGCAGCGTCGTTCTGGGTCCAGCTGCGGCGGATTACCTTGCCGAATTTGGGGCAGAGGTAATAAAGTTCGAAGCAAAGCGTGGAGATCAGATGAGATATGTTACACCATATGCATATTTCTACAAGAACCTGTCCCCAGGGCTACTTGAGCAGAACCACAATAAATACTGGGTTGGAATGCATTTTGGACATCCAAAGGCAAGGGAAATATTCTATAAATTTGTTAAGAAGAGTGATGTTGTAATAGACAACCTAACTCCAGGAAGGCTTGCAAAATGGGGCCTAAGCTACGACAAGCTGAGGGAGGTAAATCCTAGAATTATACAGCTCCACGTTTCAGGCTTCGGTAGCTGGGGCCCGTTTACCGGTAGAACGTCTTATGATGCAATTGCTCAAAGTGAGGGCGGCTTAGCCTATATAACCGGCCTAGAAGGCAGAATTCCGCTGAAATCCGGTGTCTGGATTGCTGATTGGACGACTGCCTTGGCTTGTGCAATTGCAATAGTTGCAGCACTTTATTACAGGGAAAAAACAGGTGAAGGTCAGTTCATAGATATTTCACAAGTCGAAACTGTGATTAGATACCTAGACTGGACGTGGCTATACGTTTACTTAACTGGAAAGAACAGAGAAAGATTTGGCAATCGAGATTTAGCAATTTGCCCCTCAGATCTCTTTGACTGCAAAGATGGCTGGGTGGCGATATGCGCTTTCTCTGAGAATGAATTCAAAGGACTTTGTGAGGCTATGGGCAGAATGGATCTTTATGAGAAATTCGCAGATCCACTGGTTAGACTAAAAGATGAAAATGCTAGATATATACTAGCTGAAATTGCAAAATGGGCAAGGAATAAAACGGTCTCACAAATAGAAGAGCTTGCATTGAAATATGGTTTCTCTGCTTATCATGTGGTAGATATGGAGGAAGCATATAACAGCGAACATTTCAGACAAAGAAAAGCGATCCAAGAATACGAAGATCCGTTGTACGGGTATCTTGTTGAACCTTGCTATCCACCGAGAATGGAAACACCTGCAAGGCTAAAATGGGGTGCAAGACCGATGGGGTTCGATAATGAACACGTACTGGCAAGGGTTCTTGGTATGAGTATGGAAGAGATTGAGAAACTCTACGAAGAGGGGGTAATTTACAAGTGGAACCCCGCAGTACCATCGCAATGTCCGCCAAAGGACTGGGATGGGAAGAAGGGACTGAAATATCCGTGAGGTGATTTTATGGAAGAGAGGAAGATAGTTGGCTTTGCAATCGATCCGGAATATGCGAAATTTATCCATTCCATAACTAATCCAGCAGACATTTTAGGGAAGCCTGAAGCTCTTGATGATCTAGTCGTTTTAGATCTGAGCTATGGTAACTTTGCGGGCATAGTTGCATCATCTTTCCTAGCAGAGTTGGGAGCCGAGGTTATAAAGATCGAACCTCCAAATGGCGACCTAGCTCGGAAGATGACACCGGAAGGAATCATGATTGGGGATGCTGGGCTGGCTTACATTGTAGAGGCTAGGAATAAGTACCACATAACGCTCAACATTGAAAAGGAAGAGGGAAGGGAGATACTGAAGAAGCTCGTTAAAAAAGCAGATGTTCTAATCGAGACTTTCAGGCCCGGATATATGGATTCCCTCGGCATAGGATATAGACAGTTGAAAGAAATAAATCCGTCGCTGATCTACTGTGCTATAACATCCTTTGGACAGTTCGGGAAGGATGCTGAGAAGTTTGGAAAAATGACCGGCTACGATCTAATAGATCAAGTAAGAGGAGTTGTTATGAGCGTCACAGGAGAACCAGAACTCGATCCAGACATCCCTAAGGAGTTTAAGAAACCCGTCAAAGCAGGAAACTGGATGGGGTGGTATGTTGGAGGGATGTGGGCTGTGTTTGGTATACTGCTTGCAGCGTTCTATAGAAAAAGAACTGGAAAAGGGCAGTTCATAGATGTTTCCCCATGCGAGGGATTAATTGCGATAGCAAATTATCTGATGCAGTACTATCACATGACTAAAATGGAAGGAGAGCCGAAAAAGATGGTCAGAGCTGGGAACTTCGATTATGCGGTTTTCCCTTACACTTACGTTAAATCGAAGGATGGTTATGTCTTCATGTCAGGCTTTACAGATCCGAACTGGGCAGCTCTCTGCGAAATAATGAACAGACCAGACCTTCAAAAGCAGTACCCGACTATTAGGGAGAGACTTAATCCCTACAATCAGCCTGTGATTCAAAAGGAAATTGAAAAATTCACAACTCAGTATACTTCCGAGGAACTGCTGAAGATGGTTCTAGATTATTCCAAGAAACCGGATAGAAAAGGGACTGTGGTTACAGGTAGATTGAACTCACCGAAAGAAGTTCTTGAAGTGGAGCATTTCAAAGTTAAGGAAATGTTCGTTGAAAGGAAAGATCCGAATTATGGAAAAGTACTCGTGCAGAATTCTCTGTTCAGATTCATGTCAAGGACTCCTGGAAGGATAAAGTGGATCTGCAGACCTATTGGAGCTGATAACAAGTTCATCTATCAGAAATACCTCGGTTTAGGGAAAGAAAAATTGGAAAGTTTAAAGAAGGAAGGAATAATCTAACCCATTTTTTCTATTTCCTTTGCAATCTTTTCAAAGTAATCCAAACTTTCAGGATTAATCAATGCACCCCTGTTCGTGACAGGCTTACCGTGTAAAATGTTTCTCACAGCTATTTCCACCTTCTTCATGTTGACAGTATATGGAATGTCTGGAACTTCGATTATCAAAGCTGGAACGTGCCGGGGAGAAGCTTTTTTCCTGAGTTCTTCTCTAATCTTCGTCTTTAATTCTTCCGTTAGCTTGTAGCCAGGCTTTAGCTTGACAAAAAGAATCAATCTCTGATCTCCTTTCCATTCTTGGGAAGTTGCCAAGGAATCGGCAATTTCTGGTAACTTTTCTACAACATTGTAAATTTCCGCAGTTCCAATTCTAACACCGGAAATCTTCAGCGTAGCATCAGATCGACCTAGGAATGTTATGCCTCCAGTTTTTGAATGGAAGATTACGTAATCCCCATGCCTCCACACATTTTTTCCCTTATCGGCAAAGAACTCAAAGTAAGTTTCTCTGTATTTCTTGTAATCTTTATCTCCCCAGAAATATATTGGCATCGAGGGTGAAGGGGCCTCGCAAACGAGTTCACCGGGTTGATCGTAGACTGGATTTGCGTTATCATCGTATGCTGCAATTTTCATCCCTAGGGCTGGGGATTGGAGTTGACCGGCGTAAACAGGTAAAGTCGGTGACCCGGCGCAGAAACATCCGTTTATGTCAGTCCCTCCGGAAATAGAGTTGAACCAAAGATCTTTCTTTATATTTTCATAAACCCATCTAAATCCCTCGGCAGAGAGCGGAGAACCGGTTTGGGAAATTTCTTTCAGCGATTTTAGACTAAACTCATCTTTTGGTTTGGCATTCGATGACATAAGAGCGTATATATAGCTTGCTGAACACCCGAAGACATTTATTCCTTCCTCATCGATAAACTTGAACATCGTTCTCCAGTCCGGGAAGAGTGGATTTCCGTCGTAGAGTGCGATCGTCGCACCTACCGCCAGCGAGCTCATAAGCCAATTCCACATCATCCAGCTCGGAGAAGTTATATAGCTTATAATCTCTCCTCTCTTTAAGTCAGTGTGGAGAATCAGCTCCTTTAGATGATTCACCAGCACTCCTGCAACTGATTGGACCATGCATTTTGGTTTTCCCGTAGTCCCGGAACTGAACATTATATAAACAGGCTCGTTTGCCTCAACTTGCTCGAATCTAATCTTTTCATCTTCCGATAAGAAATCGCCCCACAGCTCTGCATTCGGAATTTCAGAGATATCTGGCTCCTTTTTGAGATAGGGGTAGACGACCACTTTTTCTAGGGATGGAATTGCTTTCGCGACTTCTGCGACATTTTTTAAGAAATCAAAGCCCTTTCCCTTGTAGAGATAGCCGTCAACTGTAAATAAAACCCTTGGCTCAAGCTGACCTATTCTGTCGACAACGGCGCTTGGTCCGAGTTCGGTTCCGCAGGAGCTCCATACAGCCCCTAAACTTGTGGTTGATAGCATTGCAATGCAAGTCTCAGGAATGTTTGGCATGTAAGCGCAAATTCTGTCTCCAGCTTTAATTCCAAGCTCTTTGAGTGCGTTGGAAAGATTGGCAACTTGGGTTTTCAGATCCTTATAGCTCAGGGTTCTCCTTAAACCTGCTTCATTTCTGAATATAAATGCTAATCCTTCTTCATTTCTTAGTAAGTTTTCTGCAAAGTTCAATTTTGCTCCTACAAACCAGCGAGCTCCGGGAAATTTTTTGAGATCATCTACGACTTTTTCGAATTTTCTTGAGCTAATCACTCCGCAGAATTCCCAGACAGATGACCAAAATTCAGGAATATTTTCAACCGACCATCTGTAGAGATCCCAGTAATCTTCCAAATTTGTTGAAAATCTTTGGTTCACGTATTCTATGAACTTCGTCATGTTTGCGTTTCTAATCGTCTCTTCAGAGGGTTTCCATAACATTTCCATGCTTTTTTTCGGTTTTAAGAATATATGATTTTTTCGGTTTCGATTGCTACAAAATAGAAAAGACTTTGTACACAGAAAAATGTAACAAAGGATTATGAAAATAGAAAAATTATAACCGAAAACCTTGCCTTTCAGGATTGGATGAGAAAAGATTAAATAAATAAAACATGTAAAAATTAGCGGATGCGGGTATAGTTTAATCTTTTTTGCAAGTTTTCTAAATCTGTTCATTTGCTAAATTAGTAAATTCCGGATGATCATTAGCTGAGCTATACTCAGCCTTGGGGTTATGAAGCAGTTTCTCCCTAGCGTAAGTTTATTAACTTGAATTACTTAAATAACCAGATGCCAGAGAAGCTCTACACGACCGGTGAAGTTGCGAAGATATTCGGTGTATCTTACGTTGTTGTGAAGAAGCGGGCT
>JAAOZI010000032.1 GCA_011605865.1 Archaeoglobales archaeon | reverse complement strand
AGTTCAACTGCGTTAGTCCTTCTCATGCCCACGCCTCCTGTACTCCTCAATGAGCCTCTTAACAACGTCGTCGTAGGTTTCCCTGGGGTGGACTTTCAACTTCTTCAACTCCTCTTTAGTATCCTTCCCGATTCTAATCGGCTCAGTAGCAGGCATATTACAGAAATAGCAAACAGTAGCTTAAAAACTTTACCCCCCTGGAGGGCGAGGCTTGGGTCAGCGAGATGTCAGGGAGCTTGATCCCAAGGCTGTCGAGTTCTACGAGTTCTGCGACGAGGTTGTGCAGGAGGATGGGGCTCTTCCGGCGAAGTTCAAGCTCATGCTCGTTATGGCCATGGGAGCGCAGAGGCACTGCAGGGAATGCGTTAGCTCGGCGATGAGGGGTGCGATCAACCGCGGGGCCAGCAGGGAGGAGCTAGTCGAGGCTATCCGGGTCATCTTCGTGGCTGGCGGGGCTCAGGCTGTTGCCGCATGTAGGGAGGCGATTGAGGAGCTTCTGAAAAGGTAGAGAGATCGAATGGACTCGGCGGGATTTGAACCCGCGGCCTCCGCCTCGCAAAGGCGACGCTCTACCCCTGAGCTACGAGCCCGAGATGCGGTAGACTCGCAACTATTAAACTTTACTCCGACGCAAGATATTTAAGAAGGTGCCGCAAGGATCTTCCAAGCGGAGGTTGCCGAGTGGACAAAGGCGCTGGATTTAGGGTCCAGTTCCGCAGGGATTCGGGGGTTCGAATCCCCCCCTCCGCATGGGTTTTTCAACTATTTTTGAGATTTCAAACATACCAACATCAGATAAATGACCCATGTATCCACATCAAAATCTCAACAAAACTATTGAGAACGGGATTCGTGAAATGGATATCGTAAGGAGAAAAGTAGCCCATTATAACACCTGAAACAAAAAAGACAGTGCTAAAGAAGGCTAGAGAGAAGACCTCTTCTCTTCTTTCAAATCTATTAATAAAAACAAAGACTATATTTAAAATTATTGAGATAACAAGAATGCCTAGATAAATCTTTTCTAGGAGCTGGTGTAGTAAAGTCGAAACGACTATCATTGAAATCAAAAAGCAGGATAGTGACATTAGAGCGGAACTCAAAGCTATTTCCGGCTTTATTCTCACGGCAATAAAATACATCAAAGTTAGATAGATGGGCAGGAGAAAACGGTAATCCCTGACTCCAGTATCAACCACGCCAACCTTCAGATAGGGCAAATAGAGGAGAATGCACATGAATGTGAAGAGCAGCAAAAACTTTTCAAATTCGCCGAGATGGTAGAAACTTTTCTTATTAATAGCTCCAATCAACGGCAAGACTAGGGAAGCCAGGATTGGAGAGTAGTTCAGAATTCCAAATGTATTATTGTTTAAACCGAATAAAACCAGTGGAGTCGTAAACAGAGTTTCATTAAAACTCGAAGCTTTAACATAGGTTACATTAGAGAACACGTTTCCTACCACCTCTACGGGCAAAGGAATCCCAAAGACCAGATAGCCAAAAAGTGCACACGGCAGATATCCCAAAGCTATGGAAGCGGTATAAATTAATTTTTCCCTTCTAAAGATAATTAGCCATAAGATAATGGATGCGGAAATTATTAATCCGTCCATGGCCCTAAGGAAGAAGCAAAATCCTGAAAGAAACAATGCGAGGAGTAAATACCGACCGTCATTACTTTTTAAGTGTCTCTTTAGGGAGTAAAAAATCGTTGCAATTGTCAAAAGTGTTAGCGCATGAAGCTTTGCTGAGAGAGTCCAATAAGCAAGAGGTGTTGCAAAAGTCAGTAAGATTGCAGAAGATAGGGCTGAATTTTCATCGGTCTCTTCTTTAAATATTCTGAACATAACTTCGGCTGTTAAAGATGTTGCAAGGATGTTCACAAGCTTTAATGCAAAAATTGCTGCCCAATCCTCAAATAAATAAATTGGTCTGAAAAGCAAAACGCATCCTGCAAAAAAGGCAAAAGATAAGCCTCTGTATCTTTTAATTTTCAAACTTAAGATAATAAAGCCAGCCGGGGGAATAAGGGCCAGAAGGAGATCCGGATATCCAAAATTGTTCAAGTATAGCAGCACTCCGTAAACCGAATACGCCAGGACTGGCAACAGATAGCTGAAGGGTGCGTATCTGCTCCCGTTGATTTCAAACCAGGGTGTGCCGGTGTAGCCAACTAGCTCCTCAACATTTATCTTAAAACCATTCTCTATACTCTTAACTTGCTGAACGACGAGCATTTCATCGTTAAGAAGAAAGCCGTTATTCAAAAACAACAGGAGGCTCAAAAAAACTACGATAAATACCCTCATACCTTCCAAAGAGTTCTATTTTCCAACTCAATCTTCGGAACCTTAAAAAGCGTGTGTTTTGCGTATAGGTCCAAATGCCAAGTAGCACTTCCATTGAGGCACACACGATCGAGCTCTGAAATTCCATAAAGCTTCGCTGCGGTGCAGTTTGCATAGAATGGCTCTCTCTGAACTAGGCAACTAGAAATTACGCTTTCTATTCCAAGTCTCTTAGGCCTGACAAAAACTTCGGGCGAGCAATTCTCCGATCCATCTGAAAATTCGATTTCGACTGCTGTGTGCTCCAAGGTATAGATTGACCGAGAAAAAAGGAAAAGCATCGCGACAGAGATAAGCAAGAGTACTCCAGTAAGGATCTCCTTTTCCATAGAACCAGAATTTCGAAGCGAAAATAAAACTTTCGACTTACCTTGAAATAATTAAAAAAATTAGAATAAAAATTTTTCAGACAAAAGTATCCAGAAGTATCTGCTGGCTTCCGTCT
>JAAOZI010000017.1 GCA_011605865.1 Archaeoglobales archaeon | reverse complement strand
CACCATCACCAGGCCAACTTGGATTATCTTGGAGAGCTGCGTTGAGTTAAAGCTTGCCCTGAACTTCTCGATGTCCCTCACAATACCATGGTATTCCTCAACCCTTATCTCTTCAACTACTGCCTTCTCCGGCTTGTTCTCTTTCAAGAATCTGATAAAGCTCTCGATCTGCTCTTTTTCTCCATCGATGAGAACTATCAGAGCTTCCTTTCCGTTTATCTTTACATTTCTCGCCTCGAATTTCGGAATAAGCAAGCTGTCCGCTTCCTCAAGAAGGAGGGCCCTGTAGCCGACTCCGTGGACCTTGCCAGTTATTGTTATCTTCAATGCCATCGCTTTGAATGAATTCGGAAGGATAAATATCTTTCGATCAGGAGAGACCTTATGAAAGGAAACGGTATTCTTTATCAAGTCCGAAAATATCCTTCATTAATTTCTAAGTTCTTGCAGAGGCTGTGAGCTTTGTCTGGTCTCGGGTTAAACTGTGTTAGAGCTTTAAAAGTTAGCAGAATTTGCAACGGTTTTAACAGTATTGTGTAGCCCATCCGTGATTACCCCCAAACTATCGAAATTTTTTGTCTGGGCAGAGCTTTTCGCTCTGCTCAAAACGCACTAAGATGAGAGACCCGCTATTTAAGAAAATAAATCAACTCCTGAAAGTTGAGAGATATGGCTTATATAAATTTAAAAAATAAAAATTTAGAAGAATGTATTTATAAACCAACCCAGTGTCTGAGTGTAGATCAGGGCTACAGAGCTTGAAAAGAGGGGTGGTGATCAGTTTTGCAACTGTACACCCTAACCTGTTACAATTCTTAACTCCTAGATTCTGCAGATCTCTGTAACTGTCAGCTGCGATCTCTTGAACAACTCACACTGCCTTCATAGTTTTCAATCTTGTTAAGAAGCGGAATTACAACTTTATTTAATACTTCAACAATCAATTGTTTTCTCGAAGCACGTCTCTGAATTCGAGCCGTGATAGCGGTACTTATAGCCCTTACAATTGAAGCTGCAGCAGTTATTATTGCGGTAATCCATTCGTACATTTTTCAAACGTACATCTTTCAAAAACTCTTAATAAATCTTTCATATATGTAGCTGCCACACCAAACTATAAACTTGTTTTCATCAATACTCTCAATTCTAAGCTTATTTACAGCCCTTTCGAAGGGTGCGTGAAATAGTATTAGGAATCCTAGTGTATATCGGGGGCGAGCATAAAAAGTAGGGACAAAGGACTAGGAATGGCTAGAGGTGAAACAAACCTATTCCCAACGGAATTCTTAAATACGGGCATCACTTACAAAGATCTGTGAAGCTTTATGCTGTAATTTGGAGAGAAGAAGACATGTTTGTGATCAAGGAAGTCTTTACTGGCGTTACCACTCAGGGTAAGACTATAGAAGAGGCCGTGGAAAATCTAAAGGAGGCGATAGAACTCTACTTGGAGGAGATGCCAGAAATAGCCGCTGAAATAGAAAACATAGAAACCGTGGGTACATTAAATGTCGAGATTACCAAAACTGTCAGGTAAAGAAATAGTCAAGATTTTGGTTGAAAAGTTCGGATTCGAAGTGGCTAGACAAAAGGGTTCGCATGTTGTTTTAAGGAAGTTTAAAAATGGCGAAAAGATAGTTACCATAGTACCAATGCATAGAGAAATAAAAACTGGCACGCTGTTGGGAATTTTAAAACTTGCAAGAATAACCAAGGAGGAATTCATGAAAAACTTAAAGTAGCATACGGAGCTTAGTTCGAAGCCGAAACATGCCCAGATGTGTAGCAAAAGCGTCCAAGGCAACTGAAGAAAAGGATCTGAAGATCAAAACTCAAGGAGTTAGAGAAAAGTCCAACATATGGAGGGGGGCGGGGTTAAGCCTGCGCATCTCTTTCATCCGCTTTTATAATGAATACTTTTATTTGATTTGCACCACAAAATTGCGCCATTTAATTTAATAATCTATCCAGTTCGTCGTATACTATCTTGCATTTTTCTTTATCGCTTTAAATTAGCCTGTATTTGCCTATTCTGACTTTTATAATCCCTAAACTTTCCTTTTAGAGGTTCTCCGATATGAGAACCTTTCAGGATTTGATCTATTTTCTCAAATACCCGATCTCTCATCTCTCTATCCAGTTTTTCCACATCTTTTTCGAAACTGCGCCGAAATTCTGCTACATGTCTGTATTTTTCACTCAATTCTCAGCACCCTTTTAACTTCTTCAGGTGTCCTTGCAGTCGCAGCGATTTTCTCGTTTTCCTCAAAAGCCAGCATAAAAGTGAGCGTATAGTTTTCGAGTTTGTCTGCCAGGTTTTTCAATTCTTTTCCAATGGATCTGAGCTTCTCATGCGCTTCCGTTTCGTATGAGGCAAGCAAGAGAAGGAAGAGCGAGAAGTAAATTACCGCGTATTCGTATAAATCTTCTGGGTAGTTCATGAAGTCGAGGGCCATGGTAACGAATCTTTCGAACTCCCCTTTCAGCTTTTTAAACTTCCACTCCTCGTGCTCGGCAATTATGCTGAAGGCTTCATCAACATCGATTCCAGCATCTTTGAACTTCCTGGAAAGGGACTTGAGAAATCTAAAAGCCTCAATTAGGTCCTTTTCTCCAGCTTCGTATGTGGTTTTCTGGAGTGCGCTGAAAAGCAGAAATAAAACTCTTGCATCCATCAGCAATTTTCCCGGCAACAGCTTTCACATTTTCCGGGTTTTTCAGCGTTTCCTCAATATATGGCTCCAAGTGCTTTCCGAGGGTTGAATAAATTTCAGATCCGGGTTTACTTATGATTTGAAGCTGAGAAAGTGAAATTGCTGGAAAGATGACCTGTGAGCTCATACCATTTTAATCTTTTAAGGAGTATTATAAAGGTTCTCTTCCTTTTTAAGTTGGTTTCTGACTGGAAAAACTCGCCTTTTCAAGCCTAGAGATGGAAAAAGGCTCGGCAAGTGGCTCGAAGTCCCTCCAGTGTTGAGGAAAGGGCTGAAGAAGCTCCAAAGCAGTTAAACACTTTCTATTCGAATACTTATATTCTCCAAGAGGCATTGGCATCTTGCCTTATTGAGGATTGCTATCTGCCTACAACTGCTTAACTATAGCCTTTTGAGAAGATCTTTTGCATCCCAGTTTTTCCGTTCAAGTATTACAGCTCCAGTATAGTCCACAACTTTAATGTCCTCTATTATAAAATCCTCTATAGTTTCCTTGGATTTTCTCAATTTGACCACATATTTTTCTTCAGTTTTCGTTTCCTCCGTATATATTTCGGCGTAGAGGTTCAGATCAACTTCATCTGGAAGTTCTCCGTGTAGAGACATCTCCAGCTCTTGGTCTTGGGCATGAAATAGAAGAAAGAGGTTTGGAAAAAGTGGCGGCCAAGTTAGGTGATTAAGTCTAATCTTTACTTAATCTTTACTTTAAATTCTTTTTCGTTTTTAAAGATATCAAGAGGTAGGGCAAGAGGTGGGGAGTAAATTTTTATCCCCCTCCCTTTTGTTATAGTTCCTTTTGTTATAACATCTGTAATAGCAAAGTTGGGGCCAATAGATTGGGAATGCACAGAGTACAACTCGTCATCAAACTCGGCTTGCTACCGATGTTTACTAAAAATAACCTAAACCGCATTATACCCGACTCGCTGCGGAGCTCTAAAGCTAAAGGTTCCAACAGTAAAACTACTATCGGCTTTCTTTTTGATTCAGCTATCTGGATTGCTTCTGCGACGCTCAGCCTTCTTGTGCTGCTCCCCTCGCGAACGTATGCGCTGCCGTCAAATTCAGAATAGTAGAGCACATCAGCTTTCCTTTTCACGTAAATCAGTATGAGCCACCCCTCGCCCAGCCCGAATTCAGAGCAGTCAAAAACTTTGATGCACAAAAGCGGCGGTGCAGTGGCTGGAGGATAACTCTTCAGCCCATTGAAAACGATGTTGCGCAAATGGCCTTCGACTTCTGCTGGATTTCTCCCCTTTACAAGCTTTGTGGATATGCCAGCTATCCTCTTCTCGCCTCTCTCATCTCTGACTCCGAGGACCAGAATCCCATAGCCATTTGAATTCAGGAATGCTACTATGCTCCTCAAAACTCCCTCCTTTAGCTCCTTTTCATTCCCGAAAGTTTCTTTGAATTCTATTGCAGGAGACTCATCTAGTACGGCAAGCGCATTCTGCACATCCGTATATAAGCGCTTCAAAGGGCTTGTCGAATAGGATAGCGGCGAAGTCTGCCCGATCGGTCATCAGCATTTTTCTTTCACAATTTTAAAAAGTTTGCTCCTCAACAAAACCAACTGGCCTGAAAGCTTCAGGGATGACAGAGATTTTCACGCTTTTCCTAAGATCTCTTTTTTAAAAATCTTCAAGGGGGCCATTCAAGGTAGCTCCAAAGCTGTCCATGAGCTTGAGTATGCACCCCAAAACTTGTCCTCATCTACTGAAAAGCTGAGTCTCTTGAAGATTTTGGAAAAGTTGTCTGTTGTGATTGAGAAGCTTTTTTATTCTTTGCACTCCAAGTATTCTTTGCTAATTATTTGCAAAAATATCAATTTGCTGTTCACAAAAGTATGCCATGAGTTCACATTGTAACTTTTATCTGGGTTATAGTTCACTACTTTAAATAAGCGTGAACTGAAGTATATAAAGAACAGGCCTAAGGCCGTAGATCCCGGGTTCAAATCCTAGAGGGTCTTCTTTAAATTTTTAGGGGAGAAAAATTGGAAAGCTATTCCAATCCCGATTTTGAGTAATTACTTGCTTTGAGTTTCAAACTGTATGACAAGATTCAATTTTAAAAACTAGTTTAAAAATAGACCAAAAAATTTTTATATCAAAACTGTTAAATTACTTTTATTAGTCGAAAGTTTTATATAGTCGTTCATAATTACTATAATTATGGAGGTGATATGATGGCATTGAGAAAGGATGAAAAGGGTGTCTTGCCGGTAATCGGCGTGATACTGATGGTGGCAATAACAGTGATTCTGGCAGCGGTGATAGCGAGCTTTGTTTTTGGGCTCTCAGGAACAATGCAGAGAAAATACGTGATAGGATTCACGGTTACGAGAGTTGACTCTAACAATGTATCTGTACAATACATAGGAGGCCCAGATCACGCATACGTTAGTGGTTGCAATGCAACGGTAAATGGTGAGTCTAAAACTGATCCAATAACTCTTACTGTTGGTGCCGTTTCCACGATATCCCATAGGCAGAGTGGTAAGACTTTTGACTTTACAATTGTGTGCACATTCACAGATGGTTCTCAACAAGTCGTTTACAGCTCCAAACTAGTAGCTCCAAGCTCCTGAAAAGTTATTTTTTTACATTTTTTACATTTTGTTTTTGTCTTAAGATATTTAAAAAATCGTATAACTAATTTAGGTACTAATTTTAGGGGACTTTGAGTTGAAACCAGACAAAAGAGCTTTATTAATTTTAAACTATACAAAAACAACGGCGAATTTTTAAATTCCGAAATCAATGTAATTGCATGAAAGTGCTTGTCGCGGAGCAGATCAGCGAGGAAGCAATTGAGTTCATGAAAAGCAACGGACTGCACGTAGACGTAAAGCTTGGCCTTAAAAAGGATGATCTGCTCAGCATAATCCAAGACTACGATGCTCTAGTAGTGAGAAGCCAGATCAGGGTTGACAGGAGCATAATAGAGAGGGGGGAGAAGCTAAAGATAATTGCAAGAGCTGGAGTTGGAGTTGACAACATAGACATCGATGCCGCAACGCAGCGGGGGATAATAGTTGTCAACGCCCCCGGTGGGAATACTGTCTCGACTGCTGAACACGCAATCGCTTTGATGTTCGCAGTCGCTAGGAGAATTCCGCAGGCATACCTTTCGATGAGGGAAAGGAAGTGGGAGAGAAAGAGATTCGAGGGAATAGAGCTAAGGGGAAAAACAGTTGGAATAATAGGCCTCGGAAGGGTTGGCTATGAAGTTGCGAGGAGATGCAAGGCCCTAGAGATGAACGTTATTGCCTATGATCCATACATACCAGCAGAGAGGGCTCAGAAAATTGGCGTAAAGCTCGTCGACCTTCAAACCCTTCTGAAGGAATCGGACATAATAACGCTGCACGTTCCAAAAACAAGGGAAACAGTGGGGCTGATAGGGAAGAAGGAAATAGAGATGATGAAAAACGGGGTCATAATAATAAACACGGCCAGAGGGGGGATAATAAGCGAGGAAGCTCTCGTTGAGGGGCTTAAGAGCGGGAAGATATTCGGTGTCGGGCTTGATGTATACGAAAACGAACCGCCAAACTTTGAAAGCCCGCTTTTCAGGTTCGAAAACGTTGTCACAACTCCTCATATCGCAGCCTCGACAAGGGAGGCTCAGGAGAGCGTTGGGAGGATAATAGCTGAAGACATCGTAAACGTTGCAAAAGGCTTGCCCGCGAAGAACGCCGTCAATCTTCCGCCGATAGATCTGGCGGAATTCGAATTCCTTATGCCCTACGCAGTGCTGGCGGAAAAGATGGGAAAGATTGCAAACGCAAGGCTTGGAGGGGCCATAAGGAAAGTTAGAATGATCCTGAGCGGCAAGATTGCCGAAAAGAATTCCGAGCTTTTGCTGAGGCATCTGCTGAAAGGTTTGCTTGAGAGAACCCTTGGGATGGGAATAAACATAGTTTCAGCAAAGAGCATCGCTGAAGAAAGGGGGATAAAGATGGAAATCTCGAAGATTGCAAAGAGCGAATACTACGAAAACCTGATGGAGGTGGAAGTTGAAACAGAGAAAGGGAAGATATACTTCGCGGGAACCTGCTTCGGAAAGGAGTACAGGATTCTTAAGATAGATGTCTACCATGTGAACTTCATCCCGAAGGGGCATTACATAATCTCGCTCCACGAGGATAAGCCCGGGGTCATAGGGAGGGTTGGCACCCTCTTCGGAAGGAACAACATAAACATAGCCGGAATGATCGTGGGAAGAGTCGGTGACAAGCCCGGAGGTGTTCAGCTGATGCTACTGCTTGTCGACGATCCGCCAAGCGATGAGGTTCTGAAAGAGATGATGAAGCTGGACGGAATAATAGATGCAACCTACGTTGAGCTCTGAAATGCTAAGGGCAGAGCTTCACGTCCATTCGAATTTCAGCGATGGAAAGAGCAGCGTTGAGGAAATAATCCTAGAAGCTTTAAGGAAAAAAATAGATCTGCTCTCCATAACGGATCACGACACCCTAAACGGATCTATGAGCGCAGTCGAATTCGTTATTGAGGAGAAAATACCAATTTTTGTAATCCCGGGAATTGAAATATCAACTTCAAGCGGCCACCTCCTTGCCTATGGCATAGAAAAAGAAATTGAAGCCGGGCTTTCGATGAGGGAAAGCTGCGAAATCGTTAGATCCCTCGGAGGAATCACGGTGCTTGCTCACCCATTCGATTTGCTAAGAAATGGGACTTTGAGGAGAAAGGATTTTTCCTACGTTGACTGCGTTGAAATCTTCAACGCAAAGAGCTACTTCAACTTCCTCGCAAAGAGGTATGCCGAAAAATACGGAAAAAGGGGAATAGGCGGAAGCGATGCTCATTCGGCAAATCAGGTTGGCCTTGTCATAAATTATCTCGAATTTCCAAAAAAGGAGGCAATACTGAACGCTTTCTTCGATGGAAGGAGGCAGAAGATCAGGGAAAGAGTGTCATGCATACTATCTCAGATAGGTCAAAGACTTTAATCCTCTCCTTTCCCGTTCTTGTGAAGTTGTATTCGCAAAATGGGCATGAGGTTATAAGAATATCCGTTCCAGTTGAAAGCGCCTCCCTTATCCTTTCCTCGCATATTGCGATCGATATTTCCTTGAACTGGCTCCTCAATCCACCTCCCGCACCGCAGCAAAGGGCAAATTCCCTGTTCCTCTCCATTTCAACTAGCTTTATCCCGCATCTCCTTATCGCATCCCTTGGCTCCTCGTATATTCCCATGTGCCTTCCCAGATGGCATGGATCGTGATATGTTGCCTTAAATCCCAGTTTCCCTTTGGCCAGCTTGGAGAATATCATTGAAACGTGCTTAACTTCGAATTCAAAACTGTATCCGAGCTCCCTTGCAAATCTGGGATAATCCTGGGAAATTGTCTTGTAGCAGCCGGGACAGGAGGTTAGTATCTCCTCCACCCCCGCCTTCTGCCAGGCCCGGATGTTCTTCTCGAAGAGAAACCTCCCTATGTCTTTCTGGCCCGTTCTGAGAAATGGAGAGCCGCAGCAGTATTCCTCGGGGCCGAGGACTGTAAATTCGATTCCAAGCTCCTTCAAAGCCATTGCAGATGCCTTAGCCATATTCTGCAGCCTGTAGCTCGCTGTGCATCCGGCAAAATAAAGTGTCTTTGACTTTCCAACCGGAAACTCGAGCCATTCAGCCCTCTTTTCCTGCTTTCCCCTGTATGGGTTGAAATCCCTGAAAGTCATTTCCCTAAGCTTTTTGTGTATCGGCAAAGGTGCGAGCTTTTTTTCAAAGAGCTCCTCCCTCTTCTTTTCCCAGAACTCCGTGAGCTTCAGATTAACCGGGCAAACGACTTCGCAAAGTCCGCAGACGCTGCACTTGAAGAAATCCCGGGCAATTCTTGAATCAATGCTTTTGCTCACTATTATCTTCCCCCTCGGCGATACGGATTCAAGCTTCTCAACCCTGAAAACCGGGCAGACGTTGCAGAGACCGCACCTTATGCAGTCCATATGAGCTTCCCCAGAAGTCCTATAGACATCGAAAACGCATTCCAACCCATCTTCCCGGGATTCAGCAGGTTTTTCGGATCAATTCTCTTTTTGTAATCCGAGATATCTTTTCCGTAGCCGCTGGAGAAAAGCATTCCCCTTGCGTAAACCCTCCCCCCCAGCTTTTCAGCGATCTTCACAATCTTTAAAGCCTTCAGCATGTTTCTGTATCCGTTTCCGAGGGCTGCTATGAAGACTACGCAGTCTTTCGCAAAGACCACTTCCAATCCCTCGGAAATTCTCTCAGCGTACTCGTAGAATTTTACTGCATTCTCGTGAGGCAGAACCACTTCCGGGAAAATCCTTTTTCCCTTACTCGCAATCCTGAGCGGGATAAGCCTTCTCCCCCACATCATCTTCCCGGTTTCATCGCCATCTCCTTTTTCGGAGCAGATTAGAAGGACATCCTTGGCTCCGAAACCCTCAAGGCTGAGATATTTCGAATTCTTGAATGAAGCATGGTATCCGCCTTCCAGCATTGAAATCGCTTCCTCAAAGCTGCAGTGAACTGCTCTGCAATTAATTGGTTCATTTTTCCTAGTCTTGATGCATGCCCTAGTTATTATCCCCAGGCAGCCGAAGGTGCCGACATAATACCTCATTTCCTCCCCTTTAACTATCCTTATGCCTTCAAAATCAACTATCTCCAGCCATTTCAGGTTTTCTGCAATGCTTCCATATCTAAGGCTCCCAATTCCATAGCCGCCCTGGGCTATCCAGCCGCCAACGGTTGAAACGTTTGCGCTTGTGGGATAAACTCTCAGCGCTTCACCGTTCCTGTTAAGCTCCCTTTCCATTTCAATCCATACAGCCCCGCTCTGCGCAACCAATTCGCCATCTCTTATCTCGAAGTTGCACATCCTTTTAAAATCCATCACAACGCAGCTCTTCAGAGGGATTGCGCCACCGTAGGCAGAGGTTCCAGCCCCCCTTGGAACGATGGGTATTTCATGCCTTTCGCAGATCCTCATTATCTCGGCAACATCCTCAGCGCTTCTCGGCTGCACAACTATGATCGGCCTCTTTATGAATCTCGAAAAGATCCTTGGAATGAGCGTAAAATCGTAACAATAAATCTTAAGTACTTCGGGATGATCCTCAACCGTTCCAAACCTTGAAAACGAGTCTTTAACAAGCACAATATTGTTTTTCCACCTCTTAAATAAGTTTTTTCAAATTTTTTATAACAATAAAAAAAATTATTGTTTAAAAATGAAATTCTAAATTGGAAAAACTTATATTTGCTACTTTGAAACTAAGTAGCATGATTGGGAAAAAGATCAGGATTGAAAGGATAATAGACAGAAACACGAAACATACGGTGATAGTTCCAATGGATCACGGGGTTTCTATGGGGCCAATACAGGGGCTTCAGAATCTGGCAAAGACAATAAACGCGGTAGCGGAAGGGGGAGCGAATGCAGTTGTCGTGCACAAGGGAATAGTCGCATACGGGCACAGGGGTTATGGAAAAGATGTCGGGCTGATAATACATCTCAGCGCATCAACCATGCTGTCCCCCGATCCAAATGAGAAGGTTCTTGTCTGCACGGTTGAGGAGGCAATCAAGCTCGGCGCAGATGGTGTGAGCGTGCACATAAACATAGGAAGCAAAACGGAAGCGGAGCAGTTGAAGACGCTGGGGGAAATTTCCAAGACATGCCAGGAGTGGGGAATGCCCCTTCTTGCGATGATGTATCCGAGGGGGGAAAAGATAAACCAGTTCGATCCCAAAGCTGTTGCCCTCGCAGCAAGAGTTGGAGCGGAGCTCGGGGCGGATATAGTTAAAACGAATTTCACAGGAGATGTCGAGAGCTTCAGAAAGATTGTGGAGGGCTGTCCGGTTCCTGTTGTGATTGCCGGAGGTCCGAAGATGAACAGCGTGGAAGAGCTTTTGCAGATGGTCAGAATGGCAATGGACGCCGGGGCAAGCGGGGTTGCGATCGGGAGAAACATATTCCAGGCGGAGAATCCGACAAAAATGACGAGGGCAATTGCTATGATCGTCCACGAGAATGCCGACGTTAAGACTGCGCTGGAGTATCTGAGGAGCTAGTCTATTTCCTCAACCTTTGTTCTCCAGAGGGAATTGATCACAGTTGCAAACTTCGGATTCCTGAATCTGGAAATAAGGCTCAAATCCCTCGGATAACCTATAAAAGGATCTACCGATTTCTTCTGGGGATTGACAACCCAAACTTTGGCTCCAGCCCTCTTTACTTTCTCGGAATGGAATTTGAAGAATTTTATGAATTCATCCGGTTTCTCCTCAACCTTCACGGCGATAACGTATTCCCCATTGAAGTTCGATGAAAGATCCAGATGGACGTCGATGTCCTCAAATGCATCGCGAATCGTTGTGAAGAAGACGGAATACCTGCTCCTGTTTGAATATATCTTCAGAAAAGCCCCCTCACTTCTGTAGCCTTCAAAAAAGCTGTCAAGGGAAGATACCATATTTTCAAGGTTTTCCAAAAAGCTTCTGGCGTTAACGTATTCCTCGTATGCCTTCAGGAAATCCTCTCTCCCCGGCTTTACTGTGTGAAGGTGATAAAAGCTTATACCATTGACTTCAACCTTTTCTGAGAAGTGAAGGCTTTTTATCGTGATCGGGCAGTCAATAAAACTGCAGACGACTTCATTCAAATTCTCCCTTCCAAAATTCACAGCTCCGAACCCAAGAACCCTCAGGGCTGAGCGAATGGCCTTTGTTCTCAGCTCCTCCTCACTGACAACAACTCTACCCCTCAGCATCTCTGAAAGTTCCTCTATAACCCTTTCTTCCATGAACTGCTTTTGGGCTAAAGCTTTTAATCTTTTTCTCGAATTTTCTGAAAAGCGAAAAGAGGTGCAAAAATTTGAGGTACAACCTCTGGTTCGGCACAGTTGATGATGGGATCAGAATTTCGGAAGATTTTAAAAAAAGCTTTCTCCTCGCTTCAAACGAGTCCCCCCTTCCATTCAGCGTTTCGGAGCTGGGTTTAAGGGTTCTGGGAAGGGATTACTACAGAATTCTCAGAAAAACGGCAATTGAGGTTGCTGAGGAAAGGGTCAGAAAAGAGCTTGGAAGCGATGAGATGTACGTCATAGCCCTTGTAAAGGCCCTGGAAGAGGTTGAGGAAGCAATTAACATGGTAAGGGAAAAGGATGAGGATATCAGGCTTGTGAAGGAGGATCTTGCCGAGCATTTTGAAAGAGCGCTGGCTGAGATGGAAAGGCTGAGATCGCAGATAGAAAAGGAAATCGATGCAGTAATGCAGAAAATCGCGCCAAATCTAACCGAAATTGCCGGAGCGAAAATCGGAGCAAAGCTCATAGAAAAGTTTGGAAGCCTTAAAAAGCTTGCATTTGCTCCAGCAAGCAAGATACAGATTGCCGGTGCGGAAAAAAGCCTTTATAAAGCACTTTCAAGAATGAAAAGGGGAAAGGAAGCGAGGGTTCCGAAGCATGGCATAATATTCCTCCACAGCTTTGTAAGGAGCCTGCCGAAAAAGAAAAGGGGAAAGATGGCCAGATTTCTGGCCACAAAGATATCCATCGCGGCAAAAATCGACTACTTCAGGGGAGAGCTTGAGGAGGAGCTATTCAGCTCTCTGAAGAAGAGGTATGAGGAGCTGAGGAGGGCATGAGAAACGTTAGGATAATAAACGGGACTCCAGCAACGAAGAGCAGATACGGAAGCCACTACGGAGAGAGGATATTTCTGCTCGGAAGCGAAAGATACAGGGAGTGGATTCCATGGAGGAGCAAGCTCTCTGCGATGATTCTGAAGGGATACGAAATAGAGATGAAGGGTGAGGAAAAGATTCTCTACCTAGGAGCTGCCAGCGGGACTACGCTGAGCCATCTCGCGGACATAGTTGATGAGGGGATAATATACGCTGTTGAATACTCCGCAAAGCCGTTTCTCAAGCTTCTGGAATTGGCAAGGGAAAGGGAAAACATAATACCGCTTCTATTCGATGCAGGCAAGCCATGGCTTTACAGCGGAATCGTTGAAAAGGTTGACTTCATTTACCAAGATATAGCGCAGAAGAACCAGATAGAGATTCTAAGAATGAATTCGGAATTTTTCCTGAAAAAGGGGGGCGAATTTCTGATAATGGTCAAGGCAAAAAGCATAGATTCAACCGCAGATTCAAGAGGGGTCTTTTCCAGAGTTTTGAAAGATCTTTCAAAGGACTTCCGAATCCTCCACCATGACACCCTAGAACCGTACCACAGGGATCACATATTCGTCCACGGAAAATTTTAATTTGAAAAGTCTTTCGCATAATCGATGCTTTTATAATACCAACTGTTAAGTCAAAGAAAGTCCACTCGATGAACTGGCTGGGGTGAAAAAATGTTCTGGAATCCAAGCATGGAGAGAATGCCGGTGGAGGATCTGAAGGAAATTCAGGAAAAGAAGCTTAGGGCCCTTGTCAACAACGTCTACAACTATTCTCCATTTTACAAAAGAAAATTCAAAGAACTCGGGTTGCACCCCTCGGATATAAGGGGACTCAAAGATCTTCCGAAACTTCCTTTCACAAAAAAGCAGGATTTAAGGGATAACTATCCCTTCGGAATGTTTGCAGTTCCGATTTCACAGATAGTCAGATTTCACGCCTCAAGCGGTACCACTGGAAAACCGACGCTGGTTGGCTACACTGAAAACGATATAAGGATGTGGGTAGAAAGCCTTTGCAGGGGTTTGGTTAGCTGCGGAGTCACGCATGAGGATATAGTTCAGATAGCATACGGATATGGCCTGTTCACGGGCGGGCTCGGATTTCACTATGCTGTGGAAAAAATCGGGGCCACAGCTCTTCCGATTTCAACCGGAAATACGGCGAGACAGATAGAGCTGATGAAGGATCTCGGAGTTACTGTAATCGCATGCACTCCATCTTACATGCTATACATGGCGGAATATGCCGAAAAAATGGGGACGAGCATAAGGGAGACGAGTCTCAGGATAGGGATTTTTGGTGCGGAACCCTGGAGTGAAGAAACTAGAAAAAGAATTGAAGAGAAGACCGGAATCACCGCCTACGATGTCTACGGTACTTCAGAACTTAGCGGACCGCTTTTCACGGAATGCACGGAAAGAAACGGTCTCCACATATGGGCGGACCATTTCCTGGTGGAAGTTATAGATCCGAAAACCGGCGAGAACGTTGGTGAAGGGGAGAAAGGAGAGCTTGTTGTAACAACTCTCAGCAAAGAAGCCATGCCCCTGATCAGATGGAGAACAGGAGACATTACAATCCTTGAAACAGAAAAATGCAACTGCGGAAGGACTCATCCCAGGATAATGAGAATTCTCGGGAGGAGCGATGACATGCTCATCGTCCGCGGCGTAAACGTTTTCCCGAGCCAGATAGAGCATGTACTGATGCAAATTCCAGAGCTCGGAGAGCATTACATGATAATCCTAGACAGGATCGAGAACCTCGATGTCATGACAATACAGGTCGAGCTCAACCAAAAGGTTTCGATAGAGAAACCGGGAGAAATACTGAATTTGAAGAGAAAAGTTGAGGAGAGGCTTAAGAGTGTTCTAGGAGTTCATGCAAACGTAGAACTCGTCAACCCGGGAACATTGCAGAGGTTTGAAGGGAAGGCAAAAAGAATCATAGACAGGAGGAAGATCTGAGGTGACATCATGATAAGGCAGATATCCGTCTTCGTTGAAAACAAGCCAGGAAGGCTGGCTTCTGTTACCGGTGTTCTCTTTGAAAAGGGGATAAACCTCAGGGCATTCATGATCGCTGATGCAGGGGATTTCGGGATCATCAGAATGGTTGTCGATAAAACGGATGAGGCCTACAAAGCGCTGAAGGAGGCGGGCTTCACGGTTGCGATCAACGAAGTTTTGGCTGTCGAAGTAGAAGACAAACCCGGAGAGCTTTACAGAATAGCAAAGGCTTTGGGGGATGAAGGCATTAACATCGACTACGTTTACGCCTTCACATCCGAAAAGCACAAAGCCCTAATAATATTCCGGGTTGACAACTTAGAAAGAGCTGTGAAAATACTCGAAAGGATTGGTGTGCTCTTCAAGGGAAGGATAGACTGAATATTTTTTCTAAACAGGAAAAATTTTATAAATCTCCAAAACAAAAAGGGATATGCTCGCAGTTAATCCAACACTTCTGGTTAGGGATAAGCCCTACACCAAAGAGGAACTCATGGAAGCCCTTCGTTTGGCCATATCAGCCGAACTGGATGCGATAAGCCTATACGAACAGATGGCAAGATTTAGCTCTGACGAAAACTGCAGAAAAATATTTTTGGACGTTGCAAGAGAGGAGAAGGCTCACGTTGGCGAATTCACAGCACTCCTGCTAAGCCTCGATTCAGAACAGGTATCCGAGCTGAAGGGGGGATTTAGGGAAGTCGAGGAAAAAACAGGAATAAAGACCGCTTTAGATGGGGGAAACCAGGGATACTTCTCGATTCTATCAAACGCGTTCATGGAGGGTCTTGCGAGAGGGAGAAGGCTTTACAACGTTCTACCAAAAACAAGGATTTCAGCGCAATCCTACAGGGTTGATATAATCGATGGGGATGGTGAAATAAAGGTTGTCAGGCAGGAATTCAGGGCAATTCCACTACTTATGCAGAAGTTTTTCTTAGGACTCAGAGAGCTTAGCGACGGAAGTTTTGATCCTGCAATTGCAATCAGAGCAGGAGAAATGCTTTCAAAGAATGAGGAGAAACATATAATAAGCGGATTTATGGTGGGAAGAAAAATGAAGCTTGGAAAATGGGACACCAGCGAGGAGTGCATAGAGGAGCTCCTAAAGGCTATGAGAGAAGTAGCTAAAGCTTCATCCGGTCCATTTGCAGTAATCTTGAGCCCCGAAAGATTTTCCAAGCTGCTGAAGGTTCATGAAAAGGGAGGAAAGATGGTCGTAGAGGTCCTGAGAGAGATTTTCAATGGCGGCATAATAGTGAGCCCGACAATTGAGGAAAAGGTCGTTGTGTTCGCAAACACTCCCAGCGTAGCGGACATTGTAGTCGGCCATGAAGTTGAACTAAAAGAACTCGGACCGGAAGGAGATAAGATAGCCTTCGTAGCAATGGAAGCTCTGGATTTAAGGGTCAAAAATCCGAACGCTGTCGTAGTTTTGGAGTGATGGAAAGAATAAACTTCGATCCCGAATTCGTTCCAGTAATCCTAGAGGGATCCAAGAAAACCACGATAAGAAAGGGTATCAGAAGCTATCCCGTGGGAAAAGCCGTTGAGCTTACGGTTGACAACAAGCCATTTGCACTGGCAAAAATAAAGAAAGTCGTGGTAAAAAGGATATCCGAACTGAGCGATGAGGATGCGAGATCTGACGGTTTTTCAAACAGGGAAGAACTTCTGAATGCCCTGAGAAGGATTTACGGAGAAGTGAGCGATTCAGAATTCGTCACAATAGTGCATTTCGAAATTCTCAATTCGCAATAAAATTTTTAAAACCAACACATTTTTGCAATGCACATAAATGTAGAGCTACGTGATTTAGAAAGAAGCATCAGGAACTTTGTAATTGAGGGTTCTTTTCTCCAAGTCGTTTATTCCCTGCTCGGTGTAACAATCATAAGCGCATATCTAGCTACAGCCGGAGCTTCTCCAATAGTAATCAGCATACTGGTATCCATTCCATTTTTCACAACAGCAGCGCAGATAATTTCGGCCAAGTTCGTCGAAAGAAAGAACAGAAAGAGAATTGCAATTTTCGCAAGCCTAGTTTCAAAAATGGCCCTTCTGGTGTTAACACTCAACGCATTCATCGATGGAATGTATGAAATTCTGATTTTCGCCATCTTTTACTTTATTTTCAATGTCTGCGAGGATGTATACACAGTCACCTATAGTTCTTGGGCCAGAGATCTAATTCCGGCAGGGAAAAGGGGAGAAGTTCTCTCGAAAAGATCAGCATATGGCAGAATTTTAGCAATTCCCGCTTTATTCATCCAGATCTTTGTTTTTGAAAAGTTTCAAAGAGAAGGATTTCCGCTTCTATTTTTGACGGCAACAGTTTTCGGAATCATCGCAATTCTTTTTCTGAGAAACGTTGAAAATGTAAAGAGCAGCCGAATAAGCGAGCCGAGAATTACAGAACCACTAAGAAATCCGAGTTTCCTAATATTACTCTTAATTGCTGTGCTTCTATTTTTCTCGCAAAGTTCCGCCAGAACTTTCTTCGCAGTTTATTTACTCACTCTTGGATACCCGCTTTACACGATTCTTTTTCTAGCTTTTGTTGCCCATATATCCTCGATATATGCCTTAAGGTTTTCTGGTTCCTTTTCTGACAGATTTGGAAACAAACCGCTTTTTTCACTCTCCTGCATATCTTTCATAATTTCTGCAGTCATATTCGCAATTTCCGGTCGCGAATCGCTCCAAATCCTGATACTCGCCTACATCCTATACGGATTCTACATCTCAGCCCCAACAATAGCAATCGCAAATGCCGTTGCTGATCTAACATACAAAAAGCATTCAGCGCCTTACTATGCTATAATAAACTGGATTTCAGACATATCATCGGCTTTGGGTAGTATTTTTGCCGGATTTCTGCTGGATTCGCTTTATTCACACGGAGATTTCGCTTTTAGGTTTCTTTTTCTAATTTCGGCTGCAATTTCCATTCTGCCAATAATTGCAACCAGTTTATACGACGAATTCTCACCCCCGCAGATTTTCACAATATTTAAAGCCCCAAGACTTGTTATAGAAGATATATTGTCGGTTCTAAAAGTTAGCATCAGGAAGAAAACTCTCTAAGACTAAAAACTTCTCAGCATTTTCTCGAGCTCTTTAAAAGTGCTATCTTCAACTCCAAGCTCCTCAACCATATTTCTGGCCTTTTCATAGGCAACTTTTGCCATATCGAACCTTCTTAGCTTGCAATAAAGCAAACCCAGATTTGCTATGGAATTAAGAAGCTTCTTCGCTCTTTTTTCATCAAGAATGCTCCTAAGCTCATAAGCCTCATAAAGAAACTTTTCAGCCTTTTTGTAATCATTCTCAATATAATAACTGCCGATTTCGAGACATGCGGTTGCAAAAAGCTCATAATTTCCGTTTTCTCTAGACTTCCTTTTTGCTTCTGCATAAATAGCTTCCAGTATTTCTTCGAATTTGTCATCAGTGTAACCGAGCTCTCTAACGTGCTTCCTCAAACCTCTAATTCCGAATTTTCCGCTGCCGATCATAGAATCCGTGATCTGGGGATAAACCTTCAAATCCGAGGGGATTCCGAAAAGAAGGGATGTCAAATCTTTGAAATAGTACTTTGAAAGAATATAAATATACGTTTCCTCCGAAATGCTCCCTTTTTTCTCAAACTCCTTCAAAATTTTGCCTCTGTCTTCATGGGTCATCTTTTTCTCAATTTCAGCCGCTTCTTCCCTTCCAATCCTCTTTTCGAGTATGCTGACAATTCTATCCCTCACAATTCCCCTAAGAGTTTCCTCTATCATAACTCCCAACCCTCCTCCCCGCCTTAAAAGGCGGGGCTTTATAGCTGAAAGCCATGAAGTCGAATTTTAATTTTTTGATTTTTCAGCAGTATTAATTTTCTGATTGGCTTTTTTACATGAAAATCGACAAGAAAGCCTACGGTTTTAACTGTGGGATGAATTGTCGATATGCTTATATATAATAGACCCTGAAAAATACATTGAAGCCGGAAAGGTGTCTGAAGTGAAGAGAACAAACACTTTCATAATCGAAGACTGCCCTGCCCTGTGGGAACTCGCTGACAGCTGCGCCAAGCTGTACAATAAGCTGAACTTTGAAAGGAGGCAGGCTTATATACGCTACAGGCGTTTCGAGTATCCAAAGCATCTCTACGAAAAATACGCCCCATTGATAGGCTCTGCAACTGCCCAGCAGATAATAAACAAGAACAACGAAGCCTGGAGGAGCTTTCTAGCATTGAAAAGGCTTGAAGCTGAAGGAAAGCTTCCGGAGCACATAAAGAAGATCTCAATGCCCAGATACTGGAAGAGAAACGGCAAAAGGGAGCTGAGGATAATCGTAAGAAAAGACTGCTATAAGATTGATGATGAATACATATACCTTCCAAGAGGGCTTAAGCTAAAATATAAAGGTATGCTTAGGTGGAAAGGAAAGCAGGGAAGGCTGGAAATAGTCTACGACGAGTTGGATGAAGTGTGGAGGGACTTTATGGCAGTTGAAGTCGAGGAGCCTCCCGCTAGAGGGGGCAGCAAGCCCCTCTACATCGACCTCGGCGTGATAAACCTCGCAACGATATGGTTTGAAGGCCTAAAACAGCCAATAGCGTATTCGGGCAAAGCTGTTCTGTCTGACTGGTGGTACTGGACAGGAAAGATAGCTAAAGAGCAGAGCAGATTGGCTAGAGTCAACAGAGCGAGGACTTCGAAGAAGCTCAGAAAGCTGTACAGAATCCGCCAGAAGAGGTTCAGGCATGCTGTAAACGTGATGGTAAAGGCCATAGTTGAATATGCATATAAGCTCGGAATTTCAAAGATAATCCTTGGAAGATTGGGAGGTGTAAGGAGCAAAAGCCGCAATAATAGCAAAGCAAACGCGATGATAAACAACTTCTGGAGCTTCAGCTACATAATCAGAAGGTTTAAGGAGAAGGCAGAAGAATACGGCATGGAAGTTGATGAGAAGAGCGAATACAGGACATCAAGCATATGCCCGCGCTGCCATTCTGAGGATATAATAACGAGAGGGAGGCTCCTAAAATGCCTCTCCTGCGGATTGGAAGCGAATAGGGATGCTGCAGGAGTTTTGAACATAGGCTACCTCCATGGAGGTAGCGTTAACAGGGTGGTGGCACACCCCTTGCTTCTGAGGTGGAACGGGATGAGGTGGGAGCCTAAAAGGACTGTGAACAACCAATCGATGAAAGCCTTAGAAGCAAGAATCTCCCGGCTTTAGCCCGGCTTTAGCCGTGGAGAGTGCCAATCTGGAACATCTAGATGAATTTTAAAAGGAATGAATTTTAAAAGGAAAACTTAAATTCACCGCCAAAAGGGTTGAGAGGATGAAAGAAGAAAACCAAAAAAAGAAGCAGGAGGAAAGATTAATTATAAAAAGGACTGGCTATCCTTCCGTTGGTGAAATAGTAATAGGAACTGTCACCAGGGTTTTGGATTTCGGAGCATTTGTCTCTCTTGACGAATACGAGAACAAAGAGGGTATGGTTCACATCAGCGAAGTGGCATCGGGATGGATAAAGGATATCAGGGAACATGTGAAAAAAGGGCAGAAAGTTGTCTGCAAAGTCTTAAGCGTGAATCCGAAGAGGGGACACATAGATTTATCCATAAAAGACGTAAACGAAAGACAGAGAAAAGAGAAGATTATGGAATGGAAAAATGAGATGAGCGCATTCAAATGGCTTGAAATTGCTGGCAATGAACTAAAATTGAGCAGAGAGGAGATTATAAAAATTGGAAAGAAATTGCTAAAAGAGTACGACTCTGTTTATTCGGCATTCGAAGAGGCTGCAACAGAGGGGCATGAATCGCTTGCCAAAGTCGTTGGAGAAGATTTTGCGAAGAAAATGGTTGAAATAGCTAGGGAAAATCTTAAGCCAAAGAAAGTGAAGGTTAGAGGATACTTCGAAATAAAATTCCTCCAGTCGGACGGTGTGGAAAGAATAAGGAAGGTATTCGAGGACTTAAAAATCGAGGATAATGTCAGCGTCGAAATATACTACATCGGAGCCCCGAAGTACAGGATTGTCGTTGAGGGTGAGGATTACAAAGTAGTTGAGAGCGCTTTGAAGAAGATAACAACCAATGTATCCAAACTTGTTAAAAAGCTCGGGGGTGAATGCAACTTCGTGAGGGAGGAGGCATGAAATCGATAATGAAGAAATGTCCAAAATGCAACGAGTACACCCTTAAAGATTTTTGCCCGAGATGTGGGGAGAAAACCTTAACACCCATCCCGCCGAAGTTCTCACCGGAGGACCCGTATGGGAAATATAGAAGGATGCTCCGAAAGGAAAAAGGGTTCTACTTGAGAAGGTGGTGAGATGATAAAGAGAGTGGATGTTCGCTACCTGAAAGACCCGAAGGAGGTCAATCTGAGGGACCCGATATTGATCGAAGGTTTACCCGGAATCGGACATGTGGGTAAGCTTGTAGCGGATCACCTCGTAAAAGAGCTCAAAGCTGAAAAAGTAGTGGAAATTTACTCGCATCACTTTCCGCCTCAGGTGATGGTATTGGAAGATGGAACAATACGAATGCCCAGAAACGAGGTCTATGCCTGGAAATCGAAAAACAAATCACCGGACTTGCTGATCCTGGTTGGAGATTTCCAGAGCATAAGCAACGAAGGACATTTCGAGCTCGTAAATGCATACATAGAAGTTGCAAAGGCCTTTGGGGTAAAAAGAATATATACTCTGGGCGGTTATGGAGTGGGAAGACTTGTTGAGGAGCCGTATGTTGTAGGAGCATCGAATTCAAAAGACCTAGTCGAAGAAATGAAACGATATGGAGTTAGATTCGAGCCCGGAGAGCCTGGAGGAGGTATAATTGGTGCAGCAGGGCTTCTTCTCGGTGTTTCAAAACTGGAAAATATAGAAGCCGTTTGCCTGATGGGCGTTACATCTGGCTACATGGTGGATCCGAAGAGTGCTAAAGCTGTTCTCGAAGTCCTTTCAAAGATTCTAAACCTTGAAGTCTCCTTCGAAGCTTTGGAGCAGAGAGCAAAGGAGATGGAAAAGATAATAGCTCAAATAAAGGAGATGCAGGAAATTGCAGTCCAGCAGTGGAGAAGCGATGAAGATCTGAGATACTTCCGCTGATGCGCTACTGGCAGATAGATTTTGCAAGGGGGATAGCAGTAATTTTAATGCTCGTTTTTCACTTCTTTTTTGACGCAAGTTATTTTGAAAAAATTCAACTGGATGGGATTTTCTGGTTCATCTTTCCAAGGATTATCGGCGGAATGTTCATATTCATCTCGGGCTTCACAATGGCCAAAACGCTTAAAGGATTTAATCCAAAAAGATTTCTAAAGTTTTCAGCGATAGCTCTCGCAATAACGTTCGTAACATTCATTTTTGTGCCTGAAGAATACGTTGTTTTTGGAATAATTCACTTTTTTGCTCTCGCATCTGTAATTGCAGTTCCATTTTCCAGAAAGCCAAATCTATGTCTCCCGATTGGTGTGCTGATTATCATTGCTGGATTCTACATCCAGCAGTTTAGATTTCCGTTTTACCATCTCCTCTGGCTGGGGATTATTCCAACAAATTTCAGAACGCTAGACTACTACCCTCTCCTTCCATGGTTTGGATTCATGCTCATTGGCATTTACTTTGGCAAAAAGGTAAAGTTAAACGCATCAGATTACAGAGGAGGGATAGTTAGCCTTCTTGGAAGGAATTCATTAAAGATCTATCTACTGCAGCATCCCATTATAATCCTGATTCTCCAGATCTGGTATGGCGACATAATTTCTAGAGTGTTACAACTCTAGCACAATCCTTCTCTACGATAACCGTATGCTCCCACTGGCTAACAGCTCTTCTGGAAACTTCCGTGAGAACCGGATACTCTCTCAGCACTCCTTCTCTCACAAGCTTTGAAATCCAGAGATCGGAAACGTTCAGCCATCTCTTGGCAAACGGCAGAGTCTTGTATTTTTCCGATATTTCGGAAACAATTTCCCTCATAGTTCTAAGCCTGAGGGGTTTTGGATTTAAAAGGCTGTAAATCTCGCATTCCCCCCTTTCAACAACCTTTCCAACTCCATCCGTTGCAAAAGGCTCTATGGCTATTACCATTCCTTCCTCAAGCTCGATACCTTTCTGCGTGGCATAGTTGTAAATGCTGGGCGGCGCATGTGCTAGGTAGGGCAACAAACCGTGGCCAGAGAGGTTCACAACTGGCTTGAAACCGTAATTCTTTATAGTTTCTTCGATAACCTTACCGATCCTTGCGGTATCAACCCCTGCCTTTACAACATCGATCGCATTGAAGACAGCCTCCCTTGCTGCCCTTATGAGATCGCCGTGATCGCCCAGATCTATGGATATTGCCATATCCGCTATATAACCATCTATATGGGCCCCGATATCTATTTTTACAAGATCCCCCTTCTTGAAAACCCTCTCATCCCCTCTAGCCGGCGTTGAGTGGGCTGCATCGCTGTTTATCGATATGTTGCACGGGAAAGCCGGCCTCGCGCCAAGCTCAACAATTCTGTTTTCTATGAACTCCGCAACATCCAATATCCTTGATCCGACCGCTACTTTTTCTTCTGCCTCTTTTACAACCCTCTTCAGAATTTCTCCAGCCTTTATTGTTTTTTCAATTGCCTCCATGCTCAGTAAACAACTTCTCCGAGCATATCTTTTTCGATTGCAATTCTTAACTCTCTTGCAATCCTCCTTCCCATGTACATGTTTTCTCCGAAGAGTATGTATGAATAAGGAGAATTCGGAATTCCAACGTTCGTTCCGGCTACTATCCTGGCAGAAATTTCAAATACAACCATTTCAGCTCTCTCGTTGAAAATGGTCTCAACGCAAAATGGCCCAACCATCCCGGGATATGCTATTTCCTTTGAAACTTCAACAATTCTTTCCGCAGCCTCAAAGGCCTGCCTGAGAAGGCTTTCCCGCAGCACAATCGGAAAGTTTCCTATAACAGTGTAAGTAGGCTCTATATCGATCTTCAGCTGTTCTTTTGCTGGAATTCTCCCCAATGCATCAGCATGTTCGTATCTTCTATCCACGGAGATGAGTTCAATCCTTTCATTAACTGGTGAATAAAAGAAAGAGAAATAGACATTCGCACCGAGAACGTATTCCTGAATCTCGACCTTTTTAAGGTCGTCTTCATTTACCAATCCCATCCCAATCATTTTCTCGACTTTTTCTCTGAACTCATTGTAAGAAGAGACCAAAAAATATCCTCTTCCTCCCTTTGCCCCCTGATATTTGACAATGCATAGCCCCTCTATTTCCTCCGGACTTCTGAAGACTTTAGGCACTCTCACACCTGCCCTCAGGAACCATTCCCTCTGTTTCTCTCTGTCCATTTCGTATTCCATGAGCATCCTGTTTCCAAAAATCGGAACTTCAAGCTTGTCTAGCTTTCCAATATAGGCGTTGAAAGAGCCGTGAGGTATCAGGATCGCATTTTTCTCTCTCAGAAAGCTTTGAACTTCCTCTTTCAAAAGATCGGAAAAGCTTTCAAGCTCCACTATATTGTCCGCGACTCCAAAGTTTCTGTAAATTACCGCATCTTCGCTTTTGCATAGACATATAGTCTCAAAACCTTCATCCTTTGCTCCACGAAGAATGTTGAGCGCGGAATGGCTTCCAAGTGTTGCTATCCTTATTTTTTTATGATCGTAACTGTCTAGAACCCTCAGAATTCTTTCTCTCAATCTCATCCCTCCATTTCTTCAGCTTTTCAGCATCCCTGAGCATATAAGGGTTGTTGAACATTATGTAGTCTGCTTTATAAAGCAGGGAACGGATTTCTTCGTCAGTATGGTTCTTATGTATTCTAAAATATCTTATCTCTCCGTAGGTAGGAGAGGATTCAAAAGGATCGACGACATGAATCAAAGAGAGCTCCTCACATACTTTTCTTACAGCCTCCTCTCTCCAGCCCCTGGCTTCCCAACCAAAAATAAACTCCCTCTCAATCGAGCCAAAGAACTCTTTCATGTTCCTTATGTTATCTTCACTTTCCTTGAAACTCTTTGGAGTCTGAAACAGGATAAATTTTGCTTTTAAAACCTTTGAAATTTCCCTTGTAACCTCCCAAGCTTCAAAAACGGGTTTTATTGGTCTAAAGAATCCCGCTTCACTTACCTCCAGCTTCGCCTTTTTGTAAGTGGGACTTGAAGGTGGATGGGTTATTACCTGCCAAGCTTTTACGGTAAACTCAAAATCTTCTGGAGCCATTTCTCTCCATTTTTTCACAGTCTCTATGCCCGGAGGTTTATAAAATGTTTTCTGAACCTCAACTACCTCAAAACTCTTGAAATACTTCTCCATCGAGATCGGAAATCCGCAACACCCTATCTTCATCGGTTTTAACTAAAATCTACCGTGTTAAAAAATTAAGCCCTAAAGCTCTTCGCTCAACGATGGATTTTTAAGCGGATGGTTTTCTTCGGTTAGGTTTCAAGCGTTAAGAGAAGCTTACTCCTTCTCTATCTCCCAGCCAGCATTTTGATTTATTCGAAGATCACGCAGATCTGAAGTTTCTTCTCAATGGACTTTCCTGAGATTTGGACATTTATTTAAACTTTCTATTTATTTAAGCTTTTTCATTGCCCTCAAGGTGATAACCTTTAATACTTGTTTTAGTCAAATGTTAAATGCCCATCCAGCCATGCGTCCCCTGAAGGAATGAGGGGGATTCCACCGGATGGGCAACAATTATTTTAAAAACAAAAATCTTAAATACTTAGCAAATCGCAACATCTATGAACATAGTGGGGATTCTAGAAGATTCTTTTGCCTATGCAAAAGATGCGATATGGGGAAAATGGATAAAATGGCTCCTGCTGATCGTATTCTGCATAATATTCCCACTTTTCCTCGGATACGTTGCTGAGATACTTAGAGGCAGAAAACCAGCTCCAGAACTCGAAAACTGGGGAAAGATGTTTATTGATGGGTTGAAAATATTCGTCGCAGTAATCATCTACGCAATACCCGTGATCGTAGTAGCCTTTATTTCAGGAATAAGTACCTTCCTTATCCTTAATCCGTTCACAGCCTTCGCCGCTTTTACCGGATTTATCGCAGTTATAATAGTTGCAATAATAGTTGGAATTTTTGCGACAATCGGAATAATCAGACTTGCCAGAACTGGGAAAGTTGAGGAGGCATTCAATTTCAGTGAAATAAATCAAAGAATTAACAGCATTGGATGGGCAAATTATATATTAGCCTTAATAATTCTGCAAGTTGTTCTTTTAATTATTCAGACAATAATTGCCCACATTCCTGCAATAGGGGGGTTATAAACTTTGTGCTGACTCCTTTCTACGGAATATTTTCTGCCAGATATCTTTGTCTGATCTATGACTATCCCGAGATGCGATCTTAACTAAATCTTAGACCTCTATACCTATACTCTTGTTTATTTCATCCTCAATTTCAAGTAGGATTCTCAGGAGATTTATATAGAGCTCTATAAGCTTCTCCCTTTTCCACTCTGCATGCTTCAGTATCACATCATCCAGCTCCTTCTGAATCCTTCCCATTCTGTATAATAGGTAAAGCATATCGTCAGCATTTTTGCTAAAGCTAAATTCAGTACCCTTACTTCTTTCATAGACCCAAGCTCTTCTAATGATCTCTATAAGCGTTCTGTAGTCTATTTGAAGGAAGTCTCGCCTCATAGCAAAGAGTTCCTCGAGTTCATATCTATTGGGTAGCACTATATTCCTAAATATCGCCGAAAGTTCAACTAAACGGGTGAAGAACAGATAAAAGATTGGGTTGAAAATATGCCCCGATTTCTTCAGATTCCTAGCTTTCTCAATAAACTTTTCATCCAGAATTTGCCTAACGTCGGCCTCGAAGTTGCCCATCTAGCTAATTCTATTTAGACTTTCTATTTATGCTTTTCTCATTCCTAAAATGGTAAGCTCACCAAAATATATTAATGCTACCGATCTTCGACAATCTCCCTTCCTCTTTTGAACAGAGGAAAATATTCTGGTTTTAAAGATGAAATTAAGCTAAAAACGAGTTTTCTTATTTCGGCCCTCTTTATCTTTGCCAATTTGTGTGCCTGCAGCAGCTGAAGGGGATAGCCGTCCACTTCGAGGCTTTTTAGTTTTGCTATTAAATCCTCATCGATCTTTTCTGTGCTCTCCACAAGATATATGCCTCCATGATCCTCAAACCGAACAAAAGCCAGGTTAATTTCTTTAAAGAGATTCTTAAAGCTCCTTTTTTGTTCCTGAACAAACCAAGGCAAAATCTTTCCAATCCTCGGCTTAAAAATAATATATCCGGCCTTTTCAAATCCAAACTGTTTTATTGACAAAAGCTCAAGTATAGCCGCATCTGTAATCTCGCTGTCGAATTCATGCGTGTAAAAGTTCTTTGCTATGAAAACAGCGTTTTTTTCTAGTAATCTGTTCAGGGAATGGAGGTATTCCAGATATTCTGCAAAAATCATCAGGTCTTCCACCCTCTTTTCTCCTTTTCTGTATCCCTCCTCCATCTTTAAAAATACCTCCTCTCTGGAGAGCAGGTAGTTCTTTTTGGCATTATCTTTCCTCAGATCATCCCCGATAGCCTCAAAATGTTTGTCCAGAATTTCCAAAAAATCCTGAACAAAACTTTCAAGCTCGTAACTTTCCCTAAGTTTTTTCGGATCATCTATATACGAAGCGGGTCTTATAAAAGCCCCTCTAAGTGAACCATCTAATAGAACGATTTCTTCGTCCGCAAAACTTCCAATTCTGAATTCAGAAGTGTGCATATGAAGCCTTATTCGCTCCTCTATGTTGATGTGCGGCTTTAAAACCGTCACTTCGCTCATTTCCTTCAAATCCTCTCCAACGCCCACAGAAGTTACAAAATACAAGATCGCACTAGAGAGCTTTTCCAATCCCCTGCTTCCATCTACCCCGCAGGCTTTGCATTCTACTGGTTCAGGTATTTCTCTCCACTTATCCTCAACTTTTCCAGCAATCTCCTCAGCCCTCACAAAGATTCTTTCAATCTCACTTTCCAATTTCTTCAAAGTTTCATCGCTAAGCTTCCACAACTGAAACACCACCGCGATATTCCACGTTTATAACCCTATCGGCAGCGTCTTTCAATTCCTCATCATGGGAGACGACAATAACTTGCGGAATCCTGCGGAGATAGTCCGTCATTATCTCCACGAGTTTTCTTCTCCTTTCCTCATCCAGGAACGGCGTTGGTTCATCAAGAATGAGCAAAGGAATTCTTCCTCCCGATTCAAACATTGATAAAGCAAGTCTAAATGCTATTCCGAGTGCTATCAGTTCTCCTCCGCTAAGAAAACTCGTTTCTCTTTCAGCTCCGTGATGCAGGACAAAGATCCTAAGTCTTTCCTTTCCGTATTCCACCACCCTTTTCAGCTTTATCCCTGAATACTTCCCGCCGGTGAACTCCTCAAATATCTCGCTTGCGTACCTTTCAACTTCTTTCAGAGCAGCTTCAGCTACCTTATTTCTGTAGCTCAAGAATTTCTCCCTAATTTTTTCGAGTTCTGGGATTGCATTCTCGATCGCTTTGGCTTTTTTCTCACTTTCATAAATAACCTCAAGCTGCCTCTGAAGGTAATCTCTGTCTTTTTCCAGCAATATTAGATTGTTCTTTAAAACTTGGAGTCTTTCCTCCAGTCCAGCAATTTCCTTTGAAATTTTCTTCTCCAAATCTTCCAATTCCAAATGCCTTCTTTCATCATATCTTTCACGGAGTTTTTTAAACTCTCCTACGCATTTCTCATATTGTTTGGTTTGTTCCCTTAAGCTAGACTCGCATTTCTCTATTTCCGCAATTACCGCTTTTTTCTTTTCTTCGACTTCCTTCAGCTCAATCTCAGAACTCCTCAGCGACATCCAATCTTCGTAATAACTTCTTAGCTCCGATAACGCTCTTTCCAATTCGGCAATGTTTCCGAATCCCGCATTTAAAATTCTCTCATCTACTCTTTCTCTAAGCTGCTTTTTGAGTTCCAAAATTTCATTGTCTATCTCCTTGAGCTTTTTCAACGCCTCTTCGTATTTTTCTGCAAATTTCTGAGATTTCTTTCCAGCTTCTTCGAGGAATGCTATTCTGGAAAGGATTCTTTCAGCCTCAGCACTTGCATCTTTTAGTTTCTCAACATCAAAACCCCTCAGATCCTCCGAAATCCTCCTCAATTCATCTGCCAACTGTTTGTACTTAAGTACAACATCCTGTTTTCCAAGCAATTCTTCAACCTTTTTTCTCTCTTCCATCAGCTTCCTTTCTTTTTCCTCAACCTTCAGTAGCTCATTTTTCAACCTCTCCATCTCCATTGAGAATTTCCTCAACAACTCATCTCTGTACGCATCCGTCAGCTCTCTCCCGCAAACGGGGCAAATTCCCACAACTGTCCTTATCTTTTCAATTACCTCCTCAAGTCTTCTCTTTTCAGTAAGGAGGGAGCCCTTTTCCATTGAAACCTTAGAAAAGGCTTCCTTCAATCCTCTGTCTCTTTCCCTTGCCCTTTGAATAACTGAGAACATCTGGTCGATTTTTTCAATGCTATAACCCTTTTCCGATAGGGTTTTCTCTATTTGCGCTTTTCTTTCAACTTTTGATTTTATCTGTTCCCACTTCTGGGTTTTCGGTCTCAAATTTTCGAATTTGCTTTTCAGCTCCGAAATCTCTTTATTCAAGTTTTCAAGGTTTCGTTTCTCTTCCTCGCATTTCCTGAGTTCATTCAGAGATCTCTCCTTTTCTATTTCAAGGCTTTTAATTTTATTATCAAGCTCTTTATGGGCATTGGAAATTTCTTTGTGAATCTTTTCCAGTTCCATGTATAACCTGGCCTTTTCATTCAAGCTTATCATTTTCTCATATTTTTCCCTTATTTCCATGCTCTTGACTTCAAGTTCTTCTTTTTGCGATTGAAGAACTTCGAGCCTTTGCTTCATTCCCTTTATTTCCCCTTCCAATCTTAGAACTTGCTCTTTTAATTTTTCCATTTCTCTTTTAAACTCGTCAAAAACCCTTTTCTCCTCCAAAACCTTTTTATGTTCAATCCTAAGTTTCTCCAGCTTCTCCTGGCAATCTCCTATTTCCATTTTATATTTTTCAATTTCCTGAACTTTTTCCTTAAATCTCCTTTCGGCATCCTCCTTTTGTTTTAAAATCTCCATGTATTTGTCCATCTCACCCTTAAGCTCCCTTATCACTTGTCCAAGATTCTTCCACGCATTTTCGTAATCCTCTATTCTAGTTATCTTCCTTATAATCTTTTCTCTCCCGCTTTCATCTGATATTATTGCCTCTATTTCCCCCTGTCTGACGTAAACAGCCCCAGTAAATACATGGAAGGGAGAGATGTTTCTTTCCACCCACTCATTTATTTTCCTATCTCCTTCCAGATAAAATTCTCCCTGAAGTTCCGAATTTCCAGAACTCCTGCGAATTATTCTGTAATCTCTTCCATTCATTTCAAATCTGAGGTCTATTGTATATTCACTAGTCCCCACTTGTAAAAGATCGTCTTTTCTCATCGGTGGCCTTATGCCATAAAGTGCGACAAGGATTGCTTCCAGTATTGAACTTTTTCCAGCCCCATTTCTGCCGGCGATCAGATTTATACCCTTTTCAAACTTTATTCTGGTGTTAGAATGCGACTTGAAATTCCTAATTACTATTTCTTTTAATATCATAGGAAATCGAAGAGTGTTACCCTCTTTCTTTTCTCTTCTCTTACTTCCTTAACCTCCTCCTCTCTTGTGCTTTCTCCTTTTTCTTTCTTTTCAAATCCCAGATGCTCTTTTATCATCTCAATGGCCGTTTTTATTGCGTGTTCCTCCTCTTCTCTCAAGATTTCGAGGAGCTTAAGTTCAAAATCGTTAAAAAACTGTCTTTCGGGAATTATCACAGGGATTTCTTCTAGCCCTTTTCTTTTTACGCTTATCTCTGCATGCTTTAAATTGCCAAGAGCAATTTCTAGAAGTTTCTTTGAATCCAAGTTTTCGCTGCAGGCTATCTTTGCAACGGCAATAGCCGACTTATTCAAATTTCTCAAGATTTCCAAGAATTTCATTTCAGCTTCTTCCTTTTTTTCAGCATCGAGCGAGATCGAGAAGAGGTCTCTAGTCTCAACTCTTACAAATCTCGGCCTGAAATTCTCCACCAAACAAAAGCCCTTTTCTTCACCCTCCCTAATTTCCAGCCTGTCGAAGTAAATGATAAACTTTGAAGCCTCTCTGGAATCATACCTCTCAAGAGAGCCCGGATAAACCAGAAATGAGTCTCCTACCCTCTTCTCCCTGTGCATGTGAACGTGGCCAAATGCATAGTAATCCGCCTCCGGCAACTGGTCGATGGTTATATCCCAGCTCATTTCCAAATCTATGTCAACTACTTCCTTAACGACCTGATGTAGTACCAAAATACTCTTCCCCTCTCCCTTAAGAAGGGGTAGAATTTTCTCTATTTGCCATTTAGTCCTGTGCTTGTCTCCGATTATCTCCAGATCCTTAAAAACTCCTTTAACGAGATAAGCACCTTCAACTTTCTCGCTCGTTAAATAATCTCCCTCCACTCTCTCTTTTCTAAACCCCAGCAAGTTTAAAAGGCCCAAGTTCTCAAGCAGATGATATGCAGACTCCCTCATGCTTTTGTCGTGGTTTCCTTCAATTGCAAACACCGGTATTCCCTTTTCCTTAAAAATTCTCAAAACTTCAATGGCCTCAAGAATAGTCCTAGGACTTGGAACGTTTCTGTGAAATAAATCTCCAGAGATGATTGCAAAATCTACCCCTTCTTTTACCGCAATCTCTGCAGCTCTTTTAAAGCTTTGAAAGAAGTCCTCAGCCCTCCAAGGGAGATTGTATTGCTCGTAGCCCAGATGTATGTCGGCAAAGTGTGCAAATTTCATAAGATATCCTCCAACCTGAACTCCCTCATATCCCTCCCCCATTCAGAAACCACATCAACATCCCTGCCACCATAGCTTCCCTGAAACTTCCTTATTTTTACCGCTACAGGAATCTTCACAGCCGGTCCTACAATTATTGCCTCACCCACTCCCAGGGAAGAAATGTCGGTTAGAAGATCCTCGCTTATCTGTTCACTCGCTTGCTGTATGTATTTCTGATCGCTGGGTTCGATTATCCGTAGGATTATCTTTGTGTTACACTGACTTAAAATATCATCGCTTATCTTTTTAGGCCTCTGAGAAACTATCCCAATCCCTATACCAAATTTTCTGCCTTCCCTAGCAATTCTACTCATCCACAGAGAGACATCACCCTTTCCGGCGAAGATGTGCGCCTCCTCGAATATTATAAGAACCGGCTTTCTGACAATTGGACAAACCCTCTCCCAGTAATCTCTATTCTTGTTTTTCAGATAGCTGATCCTGCCAAGAAGAATGTTCCTAAGAAGATATGCGACTACTACCCTCATCTGCTCCTCATCGAATCCGCTGAGATTCACTATGTTCAGATACCCATCCCTCAAATTTGCTAGCATGTCACTTTGGGTTAGCAGATCCTCGTATCTCCTCAAAAAGGTTAGAACATATTCCTTAACCCTGTAAAGTGGATTTAGATCTTCTCTCGTTATTCTCGCTTTCCTAACCGATCCCGTCGCATCCAAATATTCAATTTCACCCTGAGAGCTTATCCAATCCTCCGCAATTTCAAGAACTCTTTTCATGAATTCAGCTCCACCGATTCTCTCTCTTTTCACAGTCATGAATATCCTTTCCAGATGCATTCTCTGAACAGAGGCATCTCGGTCTATACCAACCAAAGAACAGAACTCCCAGGGTTCAAGTCTTTCTGGTCTTATTCCGGCAGGTATTACGTTCTTCTTTTTCTCAGTGTTGTCCTCAAAAACAAATCCAACGTACTCTCCATGAGGGTCTATGAGAATTACGCTTCCGTTGAATTTCTTCACTATTTCATTTGCTATTACGCATACCGCATTGGACTTTCCACCACCTGTAACGGAAAGGATTGCAAAGTGTCTAAGGATAAGCTGATTAAGATCTATAGAAACCGGTATGGTTTCCCTGACTATAAGATTGCCTATGTGAATTCCAGACGAGTTGCCGAGTAATTTCTTCAGAAGCTCATCACCCGCTATTCTCACTTCCGAATTTGGCTTGACCGGAACCCTATTAGGCAGAATTTTGTCCTCAAATATCACCCCTATTATCTTCGCATTTGCAACTACAACTTCATTTTTCTCCAAAACCCTCCTCGAAATGCTAATATTCTTTAAAGCGTATTCAAAGTTCATTGCATCTTCGAGGAGTCTGTTGAAGTTAGTAACATTTCTCACAATTCCTAAAACTTCCTCACCATCTCTATTCTCAGCTATTACATATTCACCAAATTTGGGTACTCTCGAAGGATTTACCGCAAAACTAAACTCGTTAATCGAGCTCTCTCCAAATATGAAGCCAATCAGTTCCACATTTTTCATTCATCTCTAAGAGATAAATTTTTCGCTTCGAACTTTCCAATATAGGAGAAGAGACTTTTTCCAGTCTTAATAACTTCGGAAACAAATTCTCTATCCAACCCCGTCTCCTCTGAAATTTTTTCTGGATCTTCGATTTTGTTGACGATAGAATAGTTAAGTATGAATTCTGTTAAACCATCCTCATCAAGCCAAGCACCGGAGTAAAGGGGATTGAAATCCTCCATAAAGTCCCTTAACTTTTCGATATCTAGCTCCTCAAATTCGATATCAAAAAATGAGGCATCTCTAAGAAACTTAACCATCGCTTTTCTCAAACTCTTCGCAGTATATTTCCTATCCCTCGGTGAGTATCTGGAAACAATCTCATCCATCTCCGCTTCCTTTAGGTCAAAAGGTTTCTCTCCCTTTAGCGAATCTATTAACCTAAAAGTCTCTCCATCAATCGGAGAAACCCTATTTCTTTTGAAACAGACAGTAACGAGTCCTTTTTTGAATCTGAAATCCTTCTTGCTCAAACTAGCTATCTCCTCAGGCTCAGCAAGCGTGGAAAGGATTAGCCTAATCAAGGCATGATCGTACCCATTCCTTCGGGACATTACTAGATGATGCTGAATGTCAAATTCCAAGCGAAGGAAATCCATATCAAAAGGATGCATTTCTGAATTTAATCTTTTTTAGCCTCTGCTAAAAGTTTTTATCCGTAGCCATCTTCAGAGCAAAACTAGGAGTCTAGCTTTGGAAATCTTCTAATCCTTTTCTTTCCATTGTTGAGGTTTCCGTTCACTCCAACCTCGACTTTGTTTCAATCTTTGGCTATATCAGGGCCTAAGAAATGAAAATTGAGAACGTCATCAAAAGGGCCGTTAATCGAGGCTCGCTTATCTTAAGCTAAAAAATTTTATATACTTCTTAGCTAAGATTTATTCGCCGTGCAGTCGTTACTGCTCGGAAATGTGATAAAGATATTAAAAAAGGAGGGCTTCGAGTTAGTTGAGTTAGTTGATACTAAACCAAGATGTTTCGATGTAATAGCCAGAAAAAAGGACAAGATTTTGCTGATAAAAGTTCTCTACAATATCGACTCCCTAAAATTGGAAACAGCTGAGGAAATGAGAAAAATCGCAAAACTTCTGAATGCAACTCCAATAGTTATTGGGGAGAAATTTAAATTCGACTTTCTTGAGAGGAGGGTTGTATATACCCGCTACAATCTTCCAGTTGTGAACTTGGCAACCTTCTATGATTACTTAAGAGGGGAGCTACCGTACATCTATTCAGCACCGGGTGGCTATTACGTAAAGATAGATGCAGAAAAAATGAGAAAAGCCAGGGAATCAATTGGTATGAGCATTGGAGCAGCTGCAAAGATTCTTGGAGTATCAAAAAGGACTGTAATGAACTACGAAGAGGGTGGGGACGCAAGTGTTGAGACAGCAATAAAAATTGAAGAAATATTCGGGGATGTAATAAAAAGAATAGATTTCTCCGAATTTGTAAAAAATGAAAGTGAAAAAGAGGATGAATTGGGAGAAGACAATGAGATAATTTCGAAGCTGAGAGAGATCGGAATGTCGGTATACACCGTAAAGCATACACCTTTCGATGCAATTTCAAAGTTTGAGAGAAGAGAGATATTAATGGGTCTAAAGCAGGTAAGGGAAATCGAAAAAAGAGCCATGCTAATAGGCAGAGTTTCACAGGTAATGTGCATAGATGCAGCCTATATAACCGAGAGAGAAATGAAAAAGAAAATAGAGTCGGTTGCTTTTGTACATAAAGAGGAACTGAATTGTATAGATTCACCCGAAGATTTTATATCTCTAATTGATGAAAAAACGGGGAGGTGTGAAAATGCTTGAGCTTCTATACCCTCTTAGGACGTATTTAATCGTTTCTGGGCACGAGAAAGTAAACGTGATGACTGCTGACTGGGTTGTACCCCTTTCTTTTGATCCTCCCATGCTTGGTGTTTCAATCGGACATAAAAGGTTCACAAACAAACTGATTAAGGAATGTAAAGAATTTGTAGTGGCTGTTCCAACAATCGAACTCCTAAAAGATGTCTGGATCGCTGGAACTACCAGTGGTGCTAAAGAAGATAAAACTTCAAAACTTAGGCTGACTTTTATACCCTCGAAAAAAGTTAAAGTTCCTTCAATAAAAGAATGCCAGGCAAACATTGAATGCAAGGTGGTAAACGAAGTTGAGACCGGGGATCACACATTCTTTGTTGGAGAAATAGTTGCTTCAAGCTATGGTGATGCATTCAAGGGTGGAAAACCAGATCTAAGTTACCGCTTCATAATGCACGCAGGGTTCGGGAAGAACTTTACCACAAATTCGGATGAGTCTTTAAGCCCCTAATGAGCTACTAATCAAGATTTTCTCATCCCTTTAATCGCTAGGCTAGTGAATGACATCTCGCTGACCCAAGCCTCGCCCTTCAGGGCGGGGTAAAGTTTTTAAGCTACTGTTTGCTATTTCTGTAGTATGCCTGTTACTGAGCCGATTAGAATCGGGAAGGATACTAAAGAGGAGTTGAAGAATTTGAAAGTCCACCCTAGGGAAACCTACGACGACGTTATTAAGAGGCTCATTGAGGAGTACAAGAGCCCTTCCAACTCTTTGCTGATCGCTTCATATTTCATCTGAAGGTCCTCATATCTCTCATTCAGAATTGGGCTTTAAGGTTGTTGGGCCTTTCTGGGGACCTCTGACCGCCCCGACTGCCCCGCAGATGACAGATGTATTCCCGAACAGATGCGGGGAACCGAACCGCCCTTTAGGGCGGGGAGGAGGTCAGAATGCTACAAATATGCAGATAGAACTTTTAAAGACAAAAAAGGAACTTAGTTTAACAGTTGAAAAGCTTCGGGAGATAGTGGAAGAACTTAACAAATCTCTTCTCAATGTTCAAGACTGCTATCCTGTCCCTATCCTCTTCCAAACCACACTCAGGACATCTCAGCACCCTGTACCTATTCTCGCTAAGTTCGGAACCGCATTTTGGGCAAATGGATGAAGTATATTTTGGCTCTACT
>JAAOZI010000043.1 GCA_011605865.1 Archaeoglobales archaeon | reverse complement strand
TGTTCATCCTCTGCGCATCCCTTCCAACTGTTCTCTGCGTGCCTTCTTTAAGGATCAAAACCGGTGTCCCCTGAAGCACGGGCATCCGATCACCTCCGATTACAGAGATTGGTGGATAGGTATTTCTATATAAAGCTTTCGCTCAACATCACAACAAAGGTTTAAAGAGTTAAAGCAGCTTGATCCAATATTTCTTCGCATCCCTCACAGCAACGGAACTCCCTCTCTCAGCCTCTTCGGGAGTTAAAGGAAGAATCTCAATATTTCCCAGTTTTCTTTTCCAAACAATCTCGTTAACGATGTCCAGCCTTTCCAAAAATTTAATTCCCGAAAAATCCTTTGAAATAACTGCAAGGTCTATGTCGCTCTCTTTAAGCCAGCAACCCTTCGCATAGCTACCAAAAAGATAGATTGCTTCAACGCTGAAGCCCTTTCTCTCGAGCTCAGCTTTCAGAATTTCTGCTTTCCCCTTTATCTCCGATAATACTTCCTGCATAGCTCAAAACTTTCTCAGCAATCTTCAAAGCTCTTTCGGCTTCTATTCTGTCAACGCTTTCAGATGGTAGGCCATTTGCAGCATCTGGATATCTTGAAACAGTATAGTACTTGTTGAGGATGAAAAGTTGCTCCTCTATCTCCTTCGGAAACTCAAATCCCGACTTTTCCTTTAAGATTTTATACAGCTCTGTTACTGAATGAATCTTCGGAGGCTCTTCTCTGGCAATTTCTATGAAAAGGGCTTTTAAGATTTTTTCCACAGCTTGCTGGGCAAAAAATGCTGTTCTGAAATATTTTCCGGCAGAGTAGAACATTCTTGCATCCTCAATATCCTCTTCCGCGGTTCTGAGCCATAGTTTTGTTTCGTATCTCACGGCAAAATTTCCACCTTTCGGATAAAAAATTTAAAATTTTAAGGCTATGCTAAACCATGAAAACTATTATTCTCGCCGGTGGCAAGGGAACGAGGCTGTGGCCTCTAAGCAGGGAAATGATGCCGAAGCAGTTTCTAAAGATATTCGGAAGCTCTTTGTTCCAAAGAACGCTGCAAAGGGCGCTAATTTTTTCAAAGCCGGAAGAGATATTCATTGTAACGAATAAGGAGTACAGATTCAGGGTTATGGATGACCTAGAGGAAATTGGAATAAAGATTCCGGAAGAGAACATAGTGCTGGAGCCGAAGGCAAAGAGTACCCTTCCTGCAATTTGCCTCGGAATGAAAGTTGCTGGAAAAGGGAAGTTTGCCATCCTTCCATCCGATCACTTCATCGAGGTAAACGAAAGATATATCTCCGCATTCAGGATCGCGGAAAAAATTTCGGATGATTACCTTGTAACATTCGGAATTCATGCAAGAAAGCCCCATACTGGCTACGGTTATATAAAGCCCGGTGAGAGAATCGGGGAAGCTTTCAGGGTTGAAAAATTCAGGGAAAAACCGAGCGCTAACGCTGCCGAGGAATACGTTAGAATGGGATACTTCTGGAACAGTGGAATGTTCCTCTTCGATTCAAGAATTTTCGTCGAAGAGCTGGAAAAGCATTTTCCGGAAATGCTGAAGGTATTAGAAAAAGGTGAGAATGCATACGATGAAATAGCCGAAATATCAGTGGACTACGGGCTTCTTGAGAAATCAGAAAGGGTTGCGGTTGTTCCGATCGATGTGCAATGGAGCGATGTTGGGAACTACGATGCTATATACGAAATCTGGGAAAAGGATTCGAGCGGAAATGCCCTCAGCGGGGAGGCAATCTTCATAGATTCGAGGAACAATCTAGTTGTATCGCAAAGGCTAATAGCGCTCGCGGGTGTTGAGGATTTGATAGTCGTCGATACTGATGACGCGCTTCTCGTTACAAAAAGGGGAAACGGGGAGATCGTTAGGAAGGTTTACGAAAGGCTTAAAGAAAAGGGGGACAAGAGGGCTGAGGTTCACAGAACAGCCTACAGGCCGTGGGGAAGCTATGCCGTTCTCGAGGAGGGAAAGGGATACAAGGTGAAGAAGCTCCTGATAAAGCCCGGAAAGAGGATGAGCCTTCAGAGGCATTATCATAGGAGCGAGCACTGGGTAGTGGTCAGGGGAACTGCTAGAATAGTTGTTGATGGAAAGGAGATATTGCTAAGGAGCGGGGAGAGCACCTTCGTCCCAGCGGGAGCTTTGCATAGAATAGAGAATCCGGGAAAAATACCGCTAGAGATAATAGAGATCCAAATAGGAGAATACATAGAGGAGGATGACATAGAAAGAATAGAAGATGATTTCGGAAGGTGCTGATCATTTTTTGAAAAAAAAGCCTTCAAAGGGGCTTCCGACGTTAAGGGAGGCTTTTTACCCTTTCCTCAATGCAAGGATTAGGAGAAAGAAGATCATCGAAGCGAATCCGAAGCCTGAAAAGAGATCGTAGCAGTTCGATGGCTTTAGCTCGCTGAAAACGAGCTGAGGAAAAATATCTTCCACAGTAACGGATGAGTTTCCGATGAAAACTTTTGCCGGGAAAACAATTCCAACTCCTATCTTTGAAATCGGATAAAGCAGCGGAACGAAGCCGTCAAGGAAGTCGAGGAAAAGGTGGCTGAAGAAGAAGTAGGATGAAATCACGGAAATTTCGTAGCCATGCTTAATCCTCTTTTCGAGATAAAAGAGAACAGCAAAAGCCGGGGCAGTTGTAACGACAGAATGCAGTATTCCCAGAAAGAAGAGCTTGTCAAAGTCCGGAAGGATTGAAAGAAGCACGAGAGGAGTGTACTTTGCCTTAAGCCTTCCTATAGCTGCGAGTAGTATCAAAGGGAGAAAGACATGACTTAGTATATCCATTCGCTCACCTCAGCATCTTGTGCGCCATCCCGCCTTTCGAGGCTATTTTTTTAGTCAGATAACCAAAACTTTTATTTAAGTTTTTCTTAATATCAAAGGTTTTCAAACAGAGATCAATTATCAAACCTTCTTTAGGGTGACGTTCTTTAAGAGAATTTACGAATGTTGTCGCAAATCCCTCCGTTTCAACCCTTGCCATGGGTTCTTCAGCTAACCTCCCCTAAACGGTGACCTTCAGTTAAATAGTATAAAAATGGAATCAAATCTCGAATCTCCATTCCCTTCTTATCTCCGGAAACTCCGCAAATGCGTTCCTTTTCAGAAACCTCATCTCTTCAGGTTCCATGTACTTCGAAACTTTGTTTAAATTGAACAAAAAACATCCAGGAATTCTCACATCCGCAATCGACGAGAGTTTCTCCGCAACTGTCAAAAATTCCCAAATGCTTTCAGCCCTCTCCAAATCTATCTTTTCAAGAAGCTCAGCATTCTGCCTGTAAATAGATACTGGCTGAAGAAAGAGTTCATCAGCAAAACTCGCAATTTCGGCGATTCTTTCAAGCTCATCCTCATTTATTCCGGGCATAAAGATCGTTCTTACCGCTGTATGGGTTATTTCGGAGCTCATCCTTATCTTTTCAACAACCCTGTCAAAGAAGTCCCCGCCGGTTATTTCCAGACACCTCCGCCTGCTTCCCGCATCGAGGCTTATCATTACGATGTCGAAATTCTCGCATATCTTTTCGGTAAGCAGAATTCCGTTTGTCTGAAGATCCAGTCTCACTTTGCCGAACCTTTCCCTCAGGGCCTTTGCAATTCTCATTATTTCTTTTTCCCCCACAAGCAGCGGTTCCCCGAACTGCGAAATCGTTATAGCTTTTGGATTCATGTCCCCGTAGTATCCCGGCCTTATCTTTCCCTTCGCAATTCGAGAGTAGCAGAAAATGCAGTCGAGGTTGCAGTTGGTAGTTATCTCGTAGCTCGGATGATGCTTCGGGTTTTCAATTTCTTCAATCCCCTCGCAGTGCTCGCAGTGCTTCGGATATCGAAGCTTCATAAACTGTCAAAAACCTTAAGAACGAATTCCGAAAGTCTGATAGCATCTTCCTTGTTCTTCATTATCGTATTCGTCGCAACTATTTTTTCCGAAACGAGCGCGGAATCTGATTCATCAACGATCAAAACACTCAAAAAGTCCTTGTAGATTTCAAAGACACCCATTGGGCTAACTTCAAATCCCTTCGCCTTCATGAACTTCCCAGCCGGACCGCTGATAGGATTTCTACCAACTATCGGCGATATTGCAACAACTTTCTTTTCCCTCAGAATTTCCCTCATGTTCTCGACGCTCAAAATTGGTAGAATGCTGGTTATGGGATTGCTGGGGCCGATTAAAACTTCTTCATCTTTTTCCAAAGCCCTTCTAACCTCTTCCGGAATCTTTGCCTTCTCTATTCCCCTGAAATAAACATCCAAAACCTCCGGCGTACCCCTTCTCTTAACCCAGAATTCCTGGAAATGCATCTCCCCTTCCCTTGTAACGACGATGCTGGCAACATCCTCGTTGCACATCGGAAAAATCCTCTGTTTAACCCCATAGGCCCTTGCAACTTCCAATGTGGTCTCAACAAGGGATTTACCCTTTCTCAAAAGCTCGCTCCTCATTATGTGCGTTGCCCTGTCCAGATCCCCGATCATCATGAACTCATCGACTCCCAGCTTCTTCAGCGCTTCATGCGTTCTGAAGCTGTCCCCCCTTATCCCCCACCATCTATTCTCGTCGATTATTTCCGCAAGCGAGTATATTACGGAATCTATATCCGGGCAGATCTTGTTTCCCGAAATCCAGATGTCTTCAGCCGTGTTAACTACAACTTCGAAATCCGCGACTTCCTTCATTCCTCTCAGAAGCTTCGGAGTCCCCGTTCCGCCTGAAAGAACGATCATCTGAACTTCTCTCCAAAATCCTCTATTGACCTCTCAGTCGAAAACAGCTCCCTCAGAATTCTCGGCAGATCCGAGATCAAAACCCTTACTTGGCCAGTTGTATCCCTGTCCCTTATCGTTACTGTACCATCTTCAAAGGTCTGATGATCTACAGTTATGCAGAAGGGGGTTCCTATCTCATCGTATCTCCTGTACCTTCTCCCTATGCTTCCCGAGTCATCGTAATCCGCATAGAACCCGTTTCTCTTAAGCATCGAAAATATCTCCAAAGCCTTAGTTGTAAAGGGTTCCCTCGATAGCAAGGGAAGGACTGCAACCTCTATTGGAGCTACCCATCTCTTCAGCCTGAGCACCCTCCTTTCTTCGCCTTCCACAATGTCCTTGTCATAGCAGTGTTCGAGGACTGCATAGCTTATCCTGTCAAGGCCGAAAGATGGCTCTATCACGTGAGGGATTACTCTCTCCCCCGTTACCTCTTCCTCGACCTCCTTTACTTCGAAGAACTCGCTGCTGAGCCTTATCCTTTCTCCATCTATCTCCAATTCTATGAAATCGCTACTGACTTCCGCCCTTTCCAAAGCCTCAGCGATCTTTTTTGCCCTCTCCTTAAAAACCGGACCGAGAACGTTCATCTTCGGAACGGGTTTCTTTTTCTTAATAACAACAGGCTTCGGATACGGAACAAAAACACTTAGATCTTCCCCGCTGAACTTCGAATGTCTCGAAAGATCGTAATTACCCCTATCGGCGATTCCAACTATCTCTATCCAGCCAAAGCTTGTCAGAGCTTCGGCATCCCAGCAGTCGCTTGCATAGTGTGCCCTCTCATCATCCTTGTGCTGCCTGAATCGGAGTTTTTCATCCTTTATTCCGATCTTGAGCAGAAACCTTCTGGTTTTTCCTATGAAGTATGCCAACACCTCGTTTGCAATTATTCCCTTCTCAACAGCCTTAGCTAGGCTTATTCTGTGCGTTTTTTCGAACTTGTCAACCAATGTAAGTTCATCGTTCGCTACTTCATGGAAGTTGGGATGCTTTTTCTCCCTGGGATGTACAAAGAATTCAAGCTCAGCCTGATTGAATTCTCTAAGCCTTATAACACCCTGTCTTGGACTGATCTCGTTCCTGAAAGCCCTTCCTATTTGCGCAACCCCGAATGGGAGCTTCTCTCTGAAATACGTTGCAAGCCTTTTAAAAGCAACGAAGATCCCTTGCGCTGTTTCTGGACGGAGATATGCGCTTTTTCCCTTTCCCGCACCTATCTTTGTCGAAAACATCAGGTTCATGTAAAAAGGTTCCCTGAACTTCCCACCGCATTCGCATTTGAGGTCGTAGGTTTGGAGTACTTCCTTTATGGCGTTCATCGAAGCTTCAACTTCAAGATTTAGCTTCTCCTTTATGTAATGATCGGCTCTGTAAACCCTTCCGCATTTTTCGCACTCTATTGCTATGTCGACAAACGAAGTGGCGTGTCCGGAAGCTATGAAGACCTCCTCGATTCCGATGAGCGGTGTGTCGATTTCAACGGACCTCTCGTTTATAACAAAGAATTCACGCCAGATGTTTTCGATTTTTCTTCTTAGGTTGTTTCCAAGAGGAGCATAATCTATAAATCCGGCCATTCCTCCATATATCTCGAAAGACTGCCAGAGGAACCCCCTTCTCACCAGCATTTCCATTAGATCGCTCATGCGAAGAGGAAGTTGGATCAACTTAAAAGCTTTGATGTTTGGAAAAGATTTTTATCCCCGCCGCTTCATTCTCTTCATGCCTATCATTCCCCACAGACACTGCGTTGTTTGCGGAAAAGCAATCGAAGCCGACAAATTCGTCTGCAGCGAGGAATGTCAGGAAAAACTGGATAAAGAAAGGAAAAGACAGAGAAACTTCACGATTTTCATGTTCGCGCTGCTTATTATAGTGCTGATAATTTTATGGTTGCCTTTCCTCAGGTGAAAAACGCTCGCCAGGAACTGGGACTGGATAATTTGCCGTAAGACAGGCCATGCAAAGTCCTCTTTTTCCCACTGCAGAAAGAAGACCCCTAAGGCTCAGGTATCCCAAGCTATCTGCGCCGATGATATCCCTTATCTCGTCAACCGAATGCCTGGAAGCTACAAGCTCTTCCCTCGTCTTCATGTCTATCCCAAAGTAACAGGGCGCAATGATCGGTGGGCTGCCAACGCGAAAATGGACTTCCTTGGCCCCAGCCTTCCTGAGCATTTCAACAATTCTCTTAGAAGTCGTTGCCCTCACAATGCTGTCATCGATCAGTACAATCTTCTTACCTTCGACATTGTCCCTGATCACGTTTACTTTCATCCTCACGAGCAACTCTCTGAGCTCCTGCTTCGGCATTATGAAAGTTCTTCCAATGTACCTGTTCTTGATAAGCGCCTCCATATATGGCAATCCCAGCCTTGTAGCGTAGCCAATTGCTGCAGTTATTCCGCTGTCCGGAACTGCGGAAACAAAGTCCACCTCAGCCGGAGCCTCTTCAGCAAGAATCTTTCCCATCTCGCTCCTCGCCCTGTAAACGCTTACGCCATCAATAACAGAATCGGGACGGGCGAAATAAATGTATTCAAAAACACAGAATGCCCTCCTTCTGCACTCGGCGAACTTAAAAAATTCGAGCTCGCCATTCTGAATTACAAGAGCTTCTCCGGGCTCAATATCTCTTATGAATCTTCCATCAAGCGCATCGATCGCGCAGCTTTCGCTGCAAACAACATAACCGTCCTCAAGTTCACCGACGCATAAAGGCCTGAATCCCAGCGGGTCTCGGAAAGCGATGAGGGCATCGTTGACCATCAAAACGCACGAATAGCTTCCGACCAGTTTTTCGGAAAGATTTCTAAGTGCATCCTCCAAGTCTTTTGTCATCAAAAGCCTAGAAAAAAGCTGGGCAATTACCTCGGAATCCGTATCTGTTGTAAAAACGCTTCCTTCATTTTCCAGTTCCCTTCTAAGGCTCTGATAGTTTACAAGGTTCCCGTTGTGGGCAACGACGATGTTTCCTATCTTGGATTTAACAACGAAAGGTTGAGCACACTCTAGCCTTGATGTCCCGGTCGTTGAATACCTCACATGTCCGACAGCTATCCTTGCCGGAACGAGATCTTCGGAGGAAAAAACCTCTGAAACTAGGCCCATTCCTTTCTTGTATTCAAGCTTATCCCTAAAAAAAGCTATTCCGGCAGATTCCTGACCGCGATGCTGAAGTGAGAAGAGAAGATAATAAACGTATTTTCCTGCCAGAAGATTTTCACTGTAAGCTCCAGCTATACCGCACATCAGTTGCTATCCTTCTTCTTTTTCACCCAGTTATAGCTTCTGAGTTTTTTGCTCCTCCCAAAACCGCAGGCTGCGCAGTATCTCTTGCTCCAGTTAAATGAATTCCTGCCGCACCTTCTGCATCGCACGTGCACCCTTATTCTATTCCTTCTGCCCATCGCGGCTGTTCCGTCTGACATCACTCACCACCCACTGAGGGGGATATGAAGACAACTGTATCTCCGCGGATTATAACACTTCCCACCTTTCTAACTATTTCGCCACCCTGTATTTCCTCTGCATCGAGCAAAACGAGATTCATATGAACATCATAGCCGTCCAGCGTTCCCCTGAACTCCCTACCACCCTTGAGGCGGACGAGGACCGGCGTTTTTAAGGACTTATTCAGAACGTCAAGCGGACGGACTGGCATTTCCCAACCTCCTTAAGGTTCGTCTACCTTTGCTATTTAAAAGTATCGGATTCAGGCTTAGAATAAATGCTCGGAAAGGATCAGAGAGAGCGAAAAGATCAGTCCTGTGTACGAAAGGAGGAACATTGCACTAATAAAATCAAAAATTCCGGCATAAGAAAAGCCAAGAAGCTTAAAGGATGGTATGAATACTGGAAAGATGATTGGAAAGAGCATGGCGGGTAAAAGCATTTCCCTTCCCTTCGCGAATGCCGAAAGGGGCGAAAGAAGCGTTACAGTCGTGGATATCGGCAGGGATGAGATTAAAAGGGAAATCAAGAGAAGTAAAAAGTCGCCACTAAGGTTGAAAAGCGCATAACAAACGGGTGTGATGATGAGAACGAGGAAGAAAACTATCAGCGAGTTTGAGACGATCTTGCCCGCAATTATTTCCCTAGAACTCATGGAGTGTTTCAATCCATCAACAGTTTCCAGCTCGAATTCCCGAACAACGGTGGCGGAACATGAAAGCATCGAGGAAAAGAGTACGACTATCATCAGTATCTGTCCGAAAAATTTCTCGGCATCCACTGAAAGGCTGAAAATAAAAGCTGAAGCGATGGCAAATAGAACCATCTGATTTATACTTGACTTGCTCCTAACTTCAACCTTCAGATCCTTCTTTGTGAGCTCTAAGAATGCCAACGGCCTCATCGTAGCTCTCACCAAAGTAAGCAGCCTCTCCATTATGAAGAACTAGGAATTTCCCGCAGAACTTCGCCTCTTCCAGATCATGGGTTGATAGCAGAATTGATCCCTCAAAATTTCTTATCATCTTCCTCAAGATTTCCCTTCCCTCCAAGTCGAGGGAAGAGAAGGCCTCGTCGAGAATTAGGAGATGTGGGTTCGAGATCATTGCCCTCGCTATCGCAACCCTCTGCAAATATCCCCTAGAGAGTTCTAGGACCCTTTTATTCGATTTATCCCTCAGATTTAGTTCATCGAGAATCCAGTCCCATTCTTCAATGCGAAAAAGGTTCGCAAAAAACCGAAGGTTTTCCTCAACCGTCAGCTCCCTGTACAGCATCGGATTGTGCGTGACTATTCCTATTTTCCGCCTCACTTCAACGCATTTATAGGGATCCTTTCCAAAAACTTCTATTCTTCCCGAGCTGGGCTTCAAAATTCCGGCAATCAGCTTTGCAAGTGTGCTTTTTCCTGCTCCGTTATAGCCAAGGACTGCCAGGCTTTTATCAAATCTGAAAGAAACATCTCTTACCGCAAATTTCTCTCCAAACCTCTTTGAAACTTTCTCGCAGATTATCAATCGAGAACACCTTTCGCGCTTCTGTATTCGTTGCCGGATTTCTTTAATGCCTGCTTTAAGGCAATGGCAAATGCCTTGAATGCCGACTCCATCATGTGATGCGAGTTCCTTCCTCTCAGCTCCAAATAGATGTTTAAACCCGAATTCCTTGCAAGCGTATCGAAGAAGTGCAGAAAATCCTCGGCCTTGATACCGCTATCTTTGATTTCCCCTTCAAAGACAAAAACACCCCTGCCGCTGAAATCTACTGCGCAAATTGCGAGCGATTCATCCATTGGAACAATTGCATGTCCGAACCTTTCAATTCCCTTCTTTTCGATTTCCGATATGCTTTTACCCAAGCATATAGCGACGTCTTCGATCAAGTGGTGCTGATCCTTTCCCTTTGCCTTCACTTCGATGCAAAAACCTGAAATTCTGGCAAAGGTCAAAAGCATGTGGTCAAGGAAATCTATTCCTGTATTTATCTCAGTTTTTTCTGTATCAAATGCGGCAAATACCTCCGTTTCGTCTGTCTTCCTACTAACTCTCTTCATGCTCAAGCCTGAGAGCTTCCTCTAATTTAATCTTTCCCATGTAAAGTGCGGACCCGAGAATTGCTCCCCTTGCACCCAATTTTTTAATAAAAAGGATGTCTTCAATCGAGGAGATTCCACCGGCGACATAAAAAGGCCTTTTTATTTTTCTGAGGAATTCCAAGTTCTCCCTGTTTATTCCCATGGCAAGCCCTTCAATGTCGATGTTCGTGTAGAGAAAGGACACTTCACAATCCTCGTAAATCCTCGCAAATTCCAAAGGAGTGATTTCCGTTTTTTCTTTCCAACCCCTAACGGCAACCTTCCCCTGCTTGGTATCAATTGCAATTATCACCCTATCCTTCCACCGTTCAGCAAACTTCCTGACTTCACCGACCCTTTCAAATGCGATCGTTCCAAGGATCACCCTTCTTGCACCGAAATTCAGAAGCTTTTCTGCCAGATCCAGGCTCCTTATTCCCCCTCCAACGTGAACCTCTGCACCGAGGGAGATTATTTCCCTTATTTCCCTTTCGTGCCTCAGCTTCCCCTGAAAAGCTCCATCCAAGTCGATAACATGCAAAACCTTTGCTCCTTTCTCGATCCAGTTTTTTGCAACTCTTACTGGATTTTCGGCTTCAAAAGTGATTTCGTTTTCCCTTCCCTGCCTAAGTCTAACTACCTTACCGTCCTTGATATCAACAGCAGGTATAACTCTAAACATTCAGCTCTTCCAGCATCTTCCTGAAGTTTTCAGCCTTGCCTTTCAGGATTAGGAGCGCCTGCCTGAGAACCTCCTTCGCGGGCATAGCACCGGTTGATTCCGCTACGAAAAGGTAGTCGTCCGTTTCCACTATCTTTATCGCCTTCGCTTCACAGATTTTCACACATTCCATGCATAGAGAGCAATCGAGCGGGTTTGAGACTTTAATTTTCCCATCCAAAGAAAATACCTTCCTTGGACAGATAGAAACGCATTCACCGCAGAGATCGCACTTCTCGCCTATCTCTATTCTGGGTATTATCTTGTAATAGCAGACTGAAACCGGCTGGAATTTTGAGTGCTCCTTTCCAGTTCCCAGTCTTGCAACTGCCTCTATCATAAGCTGCTGTCCGCTGAAAAGCTCCAGCACCGGAATGTCCTTGTAAACGAAGTGAACATCGGGATCATCGCTAACAAAATCACCGGAATAAACGATTCTTGGCCCCTCAACGTTAAGTCTGAAGGATATCTGACAGTTCGGACACCCAACTCCTCCGCAGCTGCATTCTTTCGGCATCTTAAATCTTCCGGGCTCCGTTTTTATTGGAATCATCGCAAGCCTGTGGGCGATCATTTCATCGTAGAAAAAGCTAGAATTTACATAAAAATCGACATAATCAATTGCAAGCACGGGAACGAGAGATTTCATTGCCCTTCTGATCGAGTTAACTAGGGCTGGCGATGCATCTTTCAAAATAAAGACGATTTTGTCTTCCCTTTCAACCAAAAATTCTATGCTCACCATTAGACTCTCCTTCCCCTCCTACCGCCCGGTGGTCTGCAGGTGTCGTGCGGAATAGGTGTTACGTCCTCAATCCTCCCAATTCTCAGTCCCGCCCTTGCCAGAGCCCTTATCGCTGCCTGAGCTCCCGGACCCGGTATCTTCGATCTGTTGCCGCCGGGAGCCCTAACCTTTATGTGGACGGCATTTATCCCTTTCTCCAATGCGATACTTGCAGCCCTCAGGGCTCCCTGCATGGCTGTGTATGGATTTCCCTCATCCCTTGCAGCCTTTACGATCATTCCGCCACTAACCCTTGCTATTATCTCAGCCCCGGTTATATCGGTGATCGTTATTATGGTATTGTTAAAGGAGGAATATATGTGAGCTATACCCCACCTTATCTTTTCAGGCATTCTGCCTCACCCTCAATCCAACCTTCGATTCCTCATCTCTCGAAACTATATAGCTCGGACATGTAACCTTTCTTCCATCTACTTCCACATGGCCATGGACAATTAGCTGCCTTGCCTGTTTAATCGTCTTCGCAAGTCCCTGCCGGAATACAACTGTCTGCAACCTTCTTTCAAGGAAATTTTCAACAGAAAGACTGAGAATATCATCAAGAGTTGCATTTTCCGGCAGAATTCCGAGCTTGTAAAGCTTCTTTATAACAGCCTGGATTGTCGCTCTTGCGATCTCACCTTCCTTCCCGGGAAGATTTATCTTACCAAGCATGTCCCTAGCTACTCTTCTGTATTTCCTCAGCAGATTCTGGAACCTCCACAGTTCCTTTTTGTTCCTCAGACCATATTTTACGACGAGCTGAACTTCTCTTTCAAGTCTTGCTCTATCCCAAGGGCGAACCGGAGTAACATATTGCTTCCTGTTTCTCTTTGGATCCCCCACAAAATCACCTCACTTCTTCTTCCTAACAACACCCACGGTTCTGCCCTTTCTTCCAGTTGATCTCGTTCTCTGACCGCGAACCTTTTTGCCCCTTGCATGCCTCATGCCGCGGTAGCATTTCATTCTGATAAGCCTTTCGATGTCCAGCATTCTTGCAAATTCGACGTCCTTTGAAAGGAGATGAATATTTTTCCCGGTAATTGGATCAAACCTCCTGTTCAGCATCCATACTGGCATCTTTTCTTCCAGCTCCTCTTCAACCAATTTTCTCAGCCTTTCTATTTCCTCATCAGAAAGATATCCCAGCTTTTTCTTTCCGTCCAAACCGACAGAGTTCACTATGCTTCTTGCCATCCTTATCCCTATACCCGGGATTGCAGTGAGCGCGTGAACCACATTCTTCCTCCCATCGAGATCCGTGTCAGCTATCCTCACGATATGCCTGAACATCTGATCACCGATGCATGAGCAATTCCTTAACTGCTTAAATACTTTGCGAGAGTCCATTTTCCAGAATCAAAAGCCCTAGCAAATGTTATATATCGATTCGCACAGCATTCCCCATGGCAGCAAGGTTTCCCGAGGCAGAGGCGAGACTTTTCAACGTGAAGATATGCATGAGATGCAATGCCAGAAACCCGATAAAAGCTGAAACATGCAGAAAATGCGGCTACCGTGGACTAAGGCCAAAATCTAAGGAGAGAAAGGGCAAGTAGCGTAACTGCTTTCTAGGTCTATATACTTCTCGTTGACACATTTGTTTTGTAAATCGTCAGGATTACTGTATCTGCGTGTTTGTTAAATATTACGGTATTGTTTTCTCGGCTTACGCTCCCAAAATTTCTAAAATATCCTTCCCAGAGATCGGCAAATGGGGAGGTTATGTTGATAGTTACATCCTTTTCCTTGTACAAGGCCGAAGACTGAAGAGAGGAATTGAAAATGATCACAATTGAACCCTCTCCCGAAACGGTAACATCGCCGTCAATTTCATTGATAACGATAACGAAAACTTGATCTACACCACTTGCCTGCGGAACCTGAACCGACTTTATGTATATGCTGGGAGTTTGTACGGACCTGTTGTATCCGTAATAGCTTTCCCAGAGAGCACCGTTTTCGAAGGAGATGCGATAGTTTCCGAGCTGATAGTTCAGGGATTTTGTATAGATACTGTAAGGTTCATTCCCTATCTTAATACTTACATAGGTGCAGTTTTCAACGCTGATGGTACCTCCCTGGAGTTCGATCTGTATTTGCTGGAGGGCTGCACCCCCGTAGACAGATAGGACAAAGACGTTGTAGATTTTCTTGAAACTTTCGCGGATTCCTTCAACTTTGAATTTCTGCGATGTTTCGACAGTCGATGTGTAAACCTGTGAGTACACTATGCTGATAGCAGTCATAACCACGCCGAAAATTAAGATATAGCTCAAAACCTCCGAAACAGCTCTTTCACTCATTCACCGACACCTCGTAAACGACAGCATAGTAATTCGCACTCGGAATTTCGATTCTGTCAGGATGAGACTCGTAAAAAATACCGGTTTTGTTAAAAAATTCCTTCCAAGCTTTCAGGTTCTTTGAGTAAAAAGCTATATTTCCAATGCCGGTGAGAACATAAGAATTTTTTAGCGAGAGATATAACGTGATCTCCCCCCTTCCACCCGCAGAAAAGTTTCCTTTGAGAATTATGATCGGTAGGTACAGGGTTCCGTTGTTGTAGTTTATGTTTGGTGCGCTCAGCATCCTTTCATAGATTCTCCTTTCAATTATTGCCCCGTTCTCATAAATCAATTCCCAGCCGCTTCCGGCAACGCTTATCGATGCCACAGTATAATTCGAACTACCAATCCTGATCACCGGCTCATTTTTGAAATTTATGGAATTGTCATAGAATTGAATTTTGTGCATCGATTTTGGCTCCAGTCCCGATCTTACTCTCTCTATTTTTTCTCTAAGCTCAAAAAGATCGAAAAAAGCATTTCTGAATTTGACGTTATCTTGACCAGACGAAATAACTGGAAAAGAGATAACGTATAGAATTCCCGCTACAGTAACGATCATCGCCAAAACCATCAGTGCCCCTACAACCTCCGAAACCGCTTTTCCCTGCATTTTCAAGAGATTCTCACCTCAGCACCCTTAGCTTTTGTGACATTTACATAGATTACGTTCAAATCAATCGATTTCCTGTTTCCATTTACATCGACAAATGTAATGTTCCCTCCAGAGTTTATAGGCACAAGGCCCGTTTCCTGTGCCACAAGCTTTACTACGATTTCAATCTCGTCGTCAATGTAAATCTCAGAACAGCTTAGATTCAGCAGAGTTCTCCCGCTCTGGAAACTCCAGTCTAGCGAGCAGCTAGAATTTCCTCTCTCTTTTAGCTCCGGCATGACTTCCGGATAAAGGTAAAGATTGAGATTTGCTGGAATTGTATCATTTAGTGAAACGTTTGTTGCCGCAACCTTGTATAACCTTCCTATTCTCTGGAATGCCTCTATTAATTCCTGAAGGGTTTCTGCCGAATAGTAGCATTCGACTACACCACCTAGAGTATGCCTGCCAGAAACAGCCCTCAAAATCGTCTCGTTATAATAGCTTCTTTCCCCAAAGCCTATTGTGCAGATATCGATATACTCATTTCCGATCGTTGTGTCCTTAAGCTCATTCGCCTTTGGAATAACTTGGCTTCCGCAGTCGTCAGGATTGCATGCAGAATTGCTGCAATTATATCCACATCCACTGGGGCAGTTTGAGTTTGGATTATTGGAAACTTGTCTGCAGGTTGGCTTCCCGTCGCTGAGCAGAATGATCAAGGGCTTTGTTCCACCGATAATTGTTTCATTTTCCTTCAAAACATCCCTAGCATAATCAAGTGCTTCCAAATAATTCGTCCAGTCCCCTGCAGTGATATTCTTTATTTTATCCACCACATTGCCACTATCCGTTGTCAGTTTCTTAAGGTATGGGGAAGAGTTAACTTCATAAGCATAAGCGCAAGTGCTGAAATCCACAAGACCCTTGTAATCCGACTCGTTCAGACTTTCCCTCACAAACCTTATCGCAGCAATCTTTGCAGCGTCGAGCTTTTCCATCCACAGTGAGCCCTCAACCCTGCTTGCATCAATCTTGCTCGGCACAATGTAGATCGGAATGTCTTGTCCAGCTGGAACCCTTTGTATAAAACACACTTTTCCGCTTGGATTTGTGTTATTTTGGCAGAAAGAGAACCTTCCTGAGCTAACGTTCTTCAACCAAGCATTGATTTTCCCGGCATACTGCCCTGGGATATAGACATAAGCAAACTCATAATAATTATTTTTTGTGTAGCCGGGTTCGAATCTGAATTTATGTTCTATTAAATTCGGTGTATATTCTTTTTGGTTAACCACGATATCTGCAGTTTTGTAGTTGTTTGGATTATTGCTAAGAAATACCAAAATATTCACATTCAAACTTTCAGGATTTGAAACGACAAGGCTTATGCTCCAATTTCCAGTCGAAGCTTCTGTTTCGTAGCAGATACCATAAGCCGGAATCCTATTGTTGTTTTTATCAAATAATTCAGGAGTGCCGTTGTTACACTCAAATCTAATTCCATCATAAGATGGAGCTTCTTTTTGTCCTACATTAGTTCCCCTAGTAACCTCCGATCCATTAACATAAAGCGTAAAAGCTCCGTTTGGGGTAACATCTGATGGCAGATTCTCCGTAGCAGACGGGTTCCAGAATTGCATTCCCTCTATCGTGTATGCTACCACGTAAACATTTTTATGCCTTTGTTCCACGCTAAAATTCGCGGTCAAAACACTCGGGTTCAGCGAGTAGGAAAATTCACCAAACTTAGTCCTCTCGGTATGTGCCTCTGTTAAATTTTTTGCATGCATGCTTCCGGATTTGCCAATTACTGTCACGACAGAAAGATCTGATCTCGTTTCCTCAACAACAAATCCCCTGCCAACAATCCTTATATGGAGCTCAAAAGGTTGACCTGGCTGGACTACATCGGGGGTTACGTATTTTTTGACATAAAGTTCCGGTTCTACATCTTTCTTTTTCGCTATAAGAAGCTCTTCTGTATCGCTGGATACATACCCCCTTGAATCAAAGATTTGAAGTGTAAGGTTGCATACTGCAGATTGTGTGGTAGAATTGTATTCACAGTAAGTCTGCATATCGCTACTCCAGTAGATCTTTATCTCCTTTATCGTGTCGCTCATGTTTCCAGATACTAGCTCGGAGCCATTCCAACTTTTAACAATCCACGTCCAATATGCTGGAGAGTAAGATTCAGAGACGTCTATTGTAACACTGCTTCCTTCGATAATTGCAGAAGGTCTTATTTTCAAAACAGCTTTCGGGTAAATTATAGCCGCGCTCGAAAACATTAACTCATGCCTTTCTTGTAGGCTATGGGTTATGCCGCTCATGTCTTCAAATCTCAGGCTGGCAAAGGAACCAAGGCTCAGATATTTCTTGAACTCGCCTCTGTCAGAGCTAATGAAAATGTATCTACTCCCATTTATCTCATCAAAACCTACAGTATATTTTACATCCCCGATCGCCGAAGGCATGTACACTCTCGCTTTAAGAGAACCATTCTTTGGATATAGAGCTGCCATGTCAACTATCTGAGCGGAAATCTGCGATGCGACATCTGAAAACTGGTTTTCAACAACCTTCGAAACCTGAGATCTTTTTAGTGTATCTTCCAACACCAATGTGGCTACCGCAACAAAAACCGTGAGGATTCCTGCGAGGATTAGATACTCGACCATCATCGAAACTCCCCTTTCATTGCTCATTTGCATTCACCCCCAACACAGTAAATAGTTTCAGAATACTCCACATCAGCGGAAACAAAATTTAAAATAACTTTGTTACCGTTTTCCACTATTATTAGATCTCCATATACCCCCTTCTGGGAGTAAAGAGTTCTTATCTGGTCATAAATCTCCTGCGAGTACTCCTGCCACTTCGCCGATGGCATTTTTTTAACAGCTACATCTGCAAGATCTTTCAGGTTTCTGATCTCCTCCTTAGGGAACAGCATCATCGTCCTTGAAGTTTCCATTCCTGCCAGTATATTCTGTGCATGAAGAACGGAGATGGAGATGATTATTGTGGAAACAACAAGGGTGAAAAGAATCAATATCTGCCCCCTATCTTTCATGGACGCCATAATATCAGCCTCACCTCAAATATCATAGGTTTCCAGTCTTCCCCGCCCCGATAAAAAACCGAGTTCCTGAGCTCGCTGTTATTCAGCAGAACATACCTGCTCGCTGCAACCGCATTTGGCGACGGTTTCTTATCAACAAGCGCAGCGGAATTTATGGTGCTGTTATTGACCCAGTAAAGCTCAAGCCTGTAATCGTAGTCCCCCAAAATTATGCTCAATGAAGTTAAAAATTCCGTATTCGGCGTACAGTTAACGCCTATAGTGCAATCCTTCAGATTTACTATCATTCCCTGAAGGCTGTCGTTGTGAAATTTTCCGTCAACTTTCTCATAGCTATCGAGGATTTTTAAAGTGTCCTGAGCCTTTATCTTTGTTTGCATGTTTACAGCTTCGCTCCACATCGGTGAAATAACAAGGGAACTCTGATAAAGTGTGTAAAGTGCTAAAAGCAGTATTAAGGCAGAAGCAACGCCTTCAAGTGTGAAAGCCTGGGCCTTTGTGTTCATCGCAATCACCAGACGTGTATCACTATTTTGGCCGCTGCTTTTCCAGCTATTAGGGCAACTGAGTCCGAGAGGTCCAAAGTCACATTGATATTCTTAGCATTGTATCCCATTGTTACCTTATCCCCGATTCTAAACCCCCTCTCCTTCAGCATCCTGTTGATTGTTTGCGTAAGATCGTAGGACTTTCCTTCAACAAGGGGGGCCTCAAAAACCAAATTATCTCTTTCTAATTTAGAGCCAAAACCGACCTGTAGCGTACCATTTTTATTTTGATTTCCATCTCCTTTAGGATTACAATTTTGGATGTCGACCTCACCGTTGTTGAAGCAAATACCCAACCACCACACTCTAGTATTTTCATGTTCTTTACCTAGAACGTTTAATCTAAACAATTTGATTGGATAAGTCAGATCACATTGGATCCCCACTTCGTTTCCCTCTTGTTTGTTCTCATTTACAAATTTCTCCGAACACCCGTGTGGAATATCCCTAGGTCTCGCAGTTCCTATATAAAATGTACCTATGAGATCGTAGTACGGATCGATCCACACGAACCTCTCATACCTTGAAACGTATGCGGAAGACGGAATTGGCTTTCCGGCCTGCAGAACTACTTCTCCTGTTCTGTTTTTGACAAGAACGGGGCTGTAAGATGTAGAGTCAAGAGATTCGAGCGATACGTTGAAGTTGTACTCCCTGTCGAAGGTTTTCAATCCAAGCAGATTTCTTACAAAATCGTAGTTCTGTTTGGTTAGATTATCGAACGCTCTGATTTTGTAATAAGATAGGTAATCAGCTTTGCCCTTGCTCAGGCCGGGAAAGAAATAAAAATCGCTAGCATACCATCTGTCCGACTTCTCATGCCAGTTTGTACCATTTCCGCTTTGATCTCTCCAATATCCCTCCATTTCAGCCAAAATAACACCCATGCGGTAAGCTTCATGCATTAAACCGATCTCGTTTCGGACATCTGCAAAAACTCCCGGCAGAAAGCTGGCTATGAAGATGAATGTGAAAAGGAATATCGAAAGTCCCATTAACATGTCCAGACTTAGCTTAGCATTGTCCATCAATTTAAATAAAATCATGTGAAAATATAAACATTTCGGTTTAATTATTATTACTGTTATTACGCTAAAATCAATCGCTTGGAAAGAACCTGATTTCTATCCCCGCTTCTTCAAGCAATTTCAGTCCATTCTTGTCTGCGTAATCCTTACCATAAACGACGCATTTTATTCCGGCATTTATTATGAGTTTCGCGCAGGTTATGCACGGGCAGTGCGTGGAATAAAGAGTCGCATTTTCAACGCTTATTCCGAATTTGGCAGCCTGTATTATGGCATTCTGCTCAGCATGAACTCCCCTGCAAAGTTCCTGCCTTTCTCCGCTCGGAACTCCGAGCTTTTCCCTCAAGCAGCCAATCTCATCGCAGTGAGGTAGGCCTGAAGGGGCCCCGTTGTAACCCGTAGCCAGGATTCTCTTATCCTTGACTATTACAGCACCAACTTTCTGCCTGAGACAAGTTGACCTCTTTGCAACGACTTTCGCTATTTCCATGAAGTACTCATCTAGGGTTGGGCGCATATCTCAGGAATTTTCTACAGTTTTCAAAACAAATTCTTCCAGCATCTTTCCCCAAAAGCCTTGCAGTCTCCGCTACCGCGTTCACGAACTCATTTCCATAACCCGCATCGCTATTCACCATGAACTTCTCATTTCCGTATTTTTTCACTATTTCCGCTACATCCTCAGGCAAAAGCTTTCCCTGCTGAACAGTCAAACCAATCCAGTAATTCCTTTCAACAACCAGATCCAAGTTTTCATAGTTTACATGATCGATCACAGCAAGCTCTGCTGGAAAAGAAAGCTTATCCAGTATTTGAATTATCTTCTCGGTCACAGCCCTCTTATTTCCCCTCGGTGTGTGTATTATGCATGGAATGTCCTTTTCCATTGCAATCCTGAGCTGGGAAGTTAGTACATCTATTTCCTCTTCAGTTGCATTTTCCAGCCCTATTTCTCCGAATAAAACCCATTCTCCAGCCTCTAAATGCTCCAGGACTGTTTCATAATTTGGTGGTATGCATCTGGGATGTATTCCCACACCCGGGATCATCTCTATTCCAAGAGCCTCGCATCTCCGTCTCTCAAATTCCTCCATTTTTCTGAAATTATCGATGAGGGTTTGCGGAAAATGGGGCCTTATTGGATAAAATGACAGACTGCATACCCTTTCTATTCCGGCTTCCTTCATTTTTCTCAATTCCGAAACTCCCAGACCTTCCGTGTGCACATGAGAATCAAAAAACATGAATCCAGTTGTTTTCAGATAGATAAAGATTTCTGCAAAATTCAGAAGATTTAAAATGCGCATAACTACTAACTCTATGAAGGCAGTCCTAGCATACTCCGGTGGCCTAGATACCACGGTATGCATTTTCCTTCTGAGGGAAAAATACGGATTCGATGAAGTTGTAACTGTAACAGTTGACATAGGGCTCCCAGAAAAAGAGCTAAAGAGGGCTGAAGAAAGGGGAAAAAAGTACGCCGACAAGCATTACACTGTACCAGCCCGAAAAGAGTTTGTAGAAGCGATTTACAAGCTCATAAAGGCAAATGCAGAATACGAAGGCTATGTGCTTGGAACCGCAATGGCAAGACCGATAATAGCCGAAAAAGTAGCCGAAATTGCCCTAATTGAAAGGGCAGATGCAATTGCACACGGGTGCACCGGAAAGGGAAATGACCAACTCAGGTTTGAAAACGTGTTCAGGCAATACGGCTTCAGGGTTATCGCGCCCGTGAGGGAGCTGAACTTAACTAGGGAATGGGAGATAGAGTATGCGAAACAGCACGGAATCGATGTTCCCGCAACAAAGGAGAAACCTTTCAGCGTTGATGAGAATCTATGGAGCAGGAGTATAGAGGGAGGAAAACTCGAGGATCCGAGTTTCATTCCACCTGAAGAGATATATGAGTGGACGAAATCTCCAAAATTTGCCCCTGAAGAGCCGGAAATTGTAAAGATCGATTTCGAGAAAGGAATTCCAGTTGCCGTTAACGATCGGAAGTTCGATGGCTTCGAGCTTATCAGATATCTGAACGAGCTCGGAGGAAGGCACGGCATAGGAAGAACTGACATGATCGAAGATAGAGTTCTCGGCTTGAAAGCAAGGGAAAACTACGAGCACCCAGCAGCCACAATTCTTATCAATGCCCACAGGGATTTAGAAAAGCTGGTACTGAGCAGAAGGGAGCTGAAGTTCAAGAAGATCGTTGAGGAAGAGTGGTCTGAGCTTGTTTACTACGGACTCACGAATGACCCCCTATTCGAAGCTTTGAATGCATTCATTGACAAAACCCAAGAAAGAGTAACGGGCTGGGTTAAAATGAAGCTATACAAGGGTTCTGCCATGCCCGTGGCAAGATATTCGCCATTTGCGCTTTATTCCGAAGAACTCGTATCCTTCGACAGGGTTTCGCTAGATCAGAGGCTTGCTGAAGGTTTTTCAGCATTTCATGGGCTTCAGGGCAGAATGTACCAGAACTTGAGGAGAAAGCTATGAAGTTCGTTATAATAAACGTCGGAAACGAACTCCTAAGCGGGGACACCGTTAACACGAATGCATCTTACATGGCAAAGAGGCTCGTTGAAAGGGGCCATGAGGTGAAAAGGATCATAGTGGTCCCGGATGACGTCAATGAAATAGCGGAGGAAGTTGAAAGGGCCTCAAGACTCTACGATTTCGTTCTGGTTACCGGCGGTCTTGGGGCCACGCACGATGACGTGACAAACGAGGCAATTGCAAAGGCTTTGAAAAGAAAGCTAGTCATAAACGAAAAGGTCTACAATTTCCTCAAAACCGTGAGCAACGAGGAGGAGGCGATAAGAAAACTTTCATCAATTCCTGAAGGCAGTGAGCTAATCTGGAACGATGTTGGAGCTGCTCCTGCTTACATTGTTGAAAACATTGCCGTAATGCCAGGAGTGCCGGCTGAAATGGAGAACACATTCTCGAAAATACTGGAGAAATTCGAAAAGCTCGATTATTTTGAAGATCAGGTTAGAATAGACGGCTTCGAGGTTAAGATACTGAAGGAGTTAAACCAAGTGGTTTCAGAGTTTCCCGATGTTCATATCGGTTCATATCCAAAATACGGATATGTTGTGGTGAAATTCTCCGGAAGGGATAAAGAAAGGGTCAAAAAAGCTGTTGAAAGGTTCAGGGCGCTTCTGAATGCTGGAAGGAAAGATATTCTATAAGGGTTCCTTTATAGAGGCTGGAATAGAGATAGATAACGGGAGAATAAAGAGAATAGGCAAACTGGTTAAAGGTAAGAAAGTTCAGGGAATCATTCTACCGGCCGGAATAGATGTTCATGTCCATTTCAGGGATTTCGAGGAAAAAAGGAAAGAAACAATCGAAACCGGTTCGCTTTCAGCCCTGCACGGCGGAATTTGTTTAGTTGTTGACCAGCCAAACACTAAGCCTCCGGTGGATAACGAGGATATCTATTTCAAAAGAATGGAGATCGCAGAAAGAAAAAGCTATGTAGACTATTCCCTGAACTTGGCATTGACAAAGAACAACGCTGATAGAATTGAAGATGTTTTGAGAAGAATTTCGGCAAGATATCATTTGCCAGCCATCGGGGAAGTTTTCCTAGAAAACAAAAACAAGAAGCTGGAAGTAGGGTACGAAGAATTGTCAAAAGTAAAAGGAATTTGGAGAATTTCTGTTCATGCTGAAGATCCCTCCCTTGTAAAAAGCGGTTTTCCCAATTTTCTATACCGTCCAAAGGAGGCAGAAATAATTGCAGTCAGAAAATGCTTGGATATTTCCAACTTTCACTTTTGCCACCTCTCAACGAGAGAGGCTGTGGAGATCGTTGAAAAAACCGCATCGAGCTTCGAGGTAGCACCGCATCACATACTGCTAAGTACCCGGGATTTTGAAAGACTGGGAAATCTCGTAAACGTAAATCCACCTTTGAGAGATAAGGGCGATGCGGAATGGCTTCTGAAAAATTTTTCCAGAATAAAAATTCTGACCTCAGATCACGCCCCTCACACAATTGAGGACAAGGAATCCGGAAGCCCGGGATTTCCGGGAGTGGAGACAATGTATCCGATATTTTTAAGGCTTGCAAAGCTCGGAATCATAGATTTAAGAGATCTAGTTGAAAAAATTGCCAGAAATCCAGCAAAATTGTTTGGATTCAGCGACTATGGTGAAATAGAGGTTGGAAAATTTGCAAACTTTGCTGTGTTCGATCTAAAGGATGTAAGAAAAATAAAAGCTGAAGATTTGCATTCAAAATGCTCCTGGACTCCATACGAGGGTTTTGAGGCAATATTTCCGAAAATGGTTTTTATCAGAGGTGAAGAAGTACTCGAAAGCAGAACTAGGATCGGCAGAACGATTTCATCTCACTTCAGTTCTGGAAAAGAGATATGAAGCGATGGAAAGCATGAGAAAGAGATAAAGAAAAATTACGATGACATCGACCAATGGATCGAAGAGAGAAAGGTTCACCATCGAGAACCTCACAAGATCCACTCCATAAGTGAAAGGGCTCAATCTCGCAATGGTTTCAACTATCCCCGGAAACTCCGAAACTGGAAAAATCGCACCGGATAGGAAGAAGATCGGGAAGACAAAGAAGTTGACTATGAGCTGGAATCCATGGATGTCGGTGATGACGGATGAAATTGCGATCCCGGTCAATGTGCTGATTATGGAGAAGACAAAGATCGCCAGCAATGCTACTGGAATCATACTCGGTTCCATTGAGAAACCCAGAAAATGGGATATCGCCGCCAGAATGGTTGCCTGAATTGTCGCAATCGTTGCCCCACCCAGCGTTCTGCCGAGAACTATAGCACTCCTGCTTACGGGCGAGACCATTATTTCCCTAAGAAAACCGAACTGTCTGTCCCAAACAACCGAAACACCTGAAAGCGTTCCGGAAAATATAACGACCATCGAAACTATCCCGGGTGTTAAAAATTCCATGTAGCCAATTTCAATCGATGGAAAAGTAACTCGCCGAAATCCCAGACCAAAAAATGCTAAGAAGAAGAAGGGCATGGCTAAGGAACCGAAAAATCTGCTCCTAGCTCTGGTGTATCTCTTCAGATCCCTTAGCCAGAGTACGTAGATTCCTTTCATTTTAGTGCGCTGATAATTATTTCGGCAATCTTCTCCGCTGAAAGTCTGTTGGAATTTATTATTAAATCGTAGATGCTCCAGTCATCAACGTTTATGTTGTAATACTTCTGATACCTCCTCCTCTCAATTTCCTCCCTTATCTTCGTCTCCTGGCGGACAATCTGAACGTCCTTTCCCTCTCTCCTTGCAATTCTGCCGTATCTTATTTCCGCATCGGCAAAAATCAGAACTTTAAGATCTGCATCTTTTATCATCCAAGCAGAGAGTCTGCCCTCAACAATCACATTCTTCTCCCTTTCTGCCATCTCTTTCTGCATCTTATCTATGAGAATGTCTATCTCCGGATCCATTTCGGCAAGCCTGCTGAAATCCTCTATACTCATCCCCTTTTCCTTTGCAAGCTGCCTGAAAACACTTCCGGCAGAAATGAGCTTTATTTTCAGTCTATCGCTCAGTATCTTTGCAACAGTCGTCTTTCCGCTTCCCGGTGGCCCGGAGATTGTTATCTTCAAACTCCCACCCTCAAAATTTTCTTAAAAATCTGGCCAAACATAATGGAGCAGAGGAGATACCAGAAGAGCCACCACGGGAAGATAAGGACGAAGTCGTAAACATGTATGCTTCCCAAAAATGGAGAAGTAAGCTCAAAAAGCTCATTTTTTAAGTTAAACCCTTCCAGAATTGGTTCTCCGAATTTCAGATTCCTGTAGCTCATATAAGCTCTCTCCCAGAGCCAAGCCCAGATGGGGATCGAGACTATGAAAGTATAGGCCATCGGTTTGAACTGCATCCCCATCAATTCGCTCTGCATAAGCCTAATCTCATCCTTCTTTTGCTCAAGCTGCTTTAGCTTGTACTGATTCTTCTTCTTCACGGCATCGATATACTCCTTTTGATACTGCGAAACTTTGCTCTGCAGCTCCTTCAACCTTTTGTAGTCTACCGTATATTTCTGGATCAAATTCGAGTACAGTGCCGTTAGTAATGCCATGATCAGGACAAGGTAATGAAATTTTAGGCCTACAATCGGTGAAAAAATGGTTTCCATGGTCAAGGCTAAGAGAATCCTGAATTGATAGCTGAAGATTATGGCAAAGAAAAGAAAGAAGCCAAAAACAGTTGCTAGCTTCGAAGCCAGCTGCCTCATTATTCCTCACCGAGCATTTTCCTGAGCAGCGGATGCATCTCAGTCAGCTGCTCCCTTGCCAAATCTTGGTAGAACCTGTAAGCTATGCTCACAGCAAGCAGTAAGCTTGTTCCCCCGACATTTCCAATCGTCCCCAGCATGTTCGAGATTAGCGTTAGAATTCCAATGAGTGCCCCTCCGATTATCGTAACCTTTGGGATATACCTTTCCAGTAGTCTTTCCAGAGCGGCGGGGGATTTTCTATAACCCGGAATTATCATTCCAGACCTAGATATCTGACTTGCAACTGTTTTTGCATCCATTCCGGTTGTCTGAACCCAGAATATCGCGAAAAGAATTCCCCCTCCCACCAATATCGTGGCATCGATCAACAGATGTAGATATATCGCCCACTCGGGAATCGCTGCAAATGCAGCCCCCCTCGATCTAACGAGCTCGGGAACCCAGTCGTATGGGCTGTTTATCGGTGACAAGAAGTACATTATCCCACTCACAGGCCGGTTTCCAACAAATTCCCCAAAAATAGTTATTCCCCTTGAATAAAGTGTCTGGCCAAGCATCACAACGTTCGCCTGCAAAGCCCTGACAAAGATCATTGGGAGAACACTGGCATAGATCAGCTTTATCGGAAAAGATGCCCTTGCACCCCTAACCATTGCATGGGCCATCGGGATTTCGACTCTTGTACCCTCGAAGAAAACCACGAGGAGTATGATAACTGCAGTTGTAATCAATGCAATTATTCCGCCCTCCAGCAGTAACATCATTATTCCGTTTCCGCTAAGCAGAACTTCGATCGGATAATGCTGCGCAAAGTATATCCATCTGGGTATTATCCCTGCCGGCAAAGCGCTGTTCGGTGGAGTGATCCAGTTGAAAAGACCGATTACTATGGCCTGCGATACGCCTGCAAGTATGAAAAGACTTACGCCGCTTCCTATACCCCACTTTGAGACAACCTCATCCATGTATACTATCATAACTCCGCCTATGAAGAGCTGTATGAATATCAGAAATGATATTAGCTCCAGAGGAACCCCAAGCTTCTGGGCCAAATTCGAATCCGGAAGAAGAAATCCGGCTGCAATCTGAGGAAATGCCTCAACTGCTATCATCACAAAAACCAAAAACCGCTGAAATTCCTGATATGCTGCCCTGTCGTCTGGATTCGTTAAATCAAGCCTTATTATTCCCGCTCCGACCATTAGCTGGAGTATGATCGAAGCTGTAACAATTGGCCCTATCCCCAAAGCCAGTATCGATCCGCTTGCACCGGCAAATAGCGCTCTATAAGCCTCAAATATGTCGATGGATTCTGGAGACAATCCAAAAACTGGAACGTTGCAAAGAACGAAGTAAAGAATCAAAATTGCAGAAGTCCACATGAACTTCTGCCTGAAGTGTACGTGTCCTTTAGGCCTCTCAACGCTCGGTATTCTCTCTATGTAGGGCTTAAGGGCCCTAATAAGGGAATCCATTCTATACTACCCCACCACCCGCAGCCTTAAGTTTCTCAACAGCCTTTTCGGTAGCTCTTTCAACCCTAACTTCTATGGCCTTGGTAACTTTTCCGGAGCCGAGCAGTTTTGAATATCCAAGAGCTCCAAGATCCACAAAGAACTTTTCTCCCCTTTTTTCGGCCAGACCGAGATTTGAAAGAGTTTCAATTATCGAATCTAGATCCCCAACATTTATCTCGCTTTTGGATTTAAGGATTCTGTAAGTATTCTCATCGAGCTTTCCCTCTTCTCTAAGCTCCCTCAGCTTCGAAAACAGCGTCTTCTCCCTAGAATACTCTTCCACAACGGCTCTCGGTCTCGTAAATCCATGCTTTCCGAACTCATACAAACCCAATTTTGCAAGCTTGATGAACTTCAGATATTTATGCTTGTGAACTCCGGCATTTCCTCTGCCACCGCGATGTCCGGCACCCCTCCTCTTTTTATGACTGCCTCCACCGCAAGTTCTCGAGCCTCGATATTTCTTAACCCTCAGCTTTGGCATAAGATCACCTCATTCGGTAAAGCAGATCCCTAATGTTTCCATGCCTACCCAAATCTCCCCTTGGATAGTGCCACTTTATATTTTTAAGACCCTTTCTTGGTGGATGTAGCCTAAAGACCGGTTTTAGTCCGGGTATATCTGTTAGCTTTGCCTTTCCCTCCACAACGGCCTTTGCAAAATCCTCTATGCTCTTATAGGGCGTGTTCTTCTGAAGGTACTCATCCGTAAGAGGCTTATCTCCCACAAGCCTGCCACGGTGTCTCAAAAGCATTGCAAGCGTTTCTGCATCTATCTCTCCAAAGGCAACATAGTCCTTAACAACTTGGAGCATTCCACGATAAGAAGGTGTGTCTGGAATCACAACACAGTGATATCTTCTGTGAAGCCTTAAAAGGCGTAGCGTTTCCTTTATCTTTGCATGAACGTCAATTGTACCCCTCAATCTCACCACTGCGATCATATCTTCACCTCTTCATGAAACAAGTTCTTTTAAGGGCTTCAAACGTCGCCATCGCAAAGTTAAGAGTTGTTCTTGTCTCTCCAAAAGTCATAGACCAAACATCCCTGACTCCGGCAAGTTCTATAACTCTCTTCGCAACGTCTGCAGCAACTATTCCTAGCCCTTTAGGGCCGGGAACAAGGGTAACCCTCACACTTCCGCAAACGCCGGAAGTCTTGAAGGGTACAGAATGAGATGTACCACAACCACACTCCCAAGAACCGCAACCCCTCTCTACCCTGAATATGTTTATCTTTGCGTTTTCAACAGCCTTTTGTATCGCTGGCGCAACCTGCGAAGCTTTTCCCACTCCAACCCCAACGTATCCGTTCCTGTTACCAACCACGGCCGTTACCCTGAATTTAGTTCTTCTGCCGCTGTCCGTCATTCTCTGAACCATTGAAATCTCCAGAATATCTTCATCCAAATTTGGGAGTAATATGTCTACTATCTGAGGCTCCTTGATCGGCAGTCCGCTGGCAAGAGCTTCATCAATTGTCTTTATCTTTCCTTCAGCAACCAGTTTTCCAAGCCTAGTCTTCGGCACCCATTCCATTCGATCACCCTAATATCTTCATTTTCACTTCTTTCACATGCTCGGGCAATTTTTCAGGGCTTAGCCCCCTTTTCCCATATTCACCAAACCTTTCGGGATTCTGTTTGTAGTATTCAGCGATGTGATGTCCAAAGATTCTCGAATCATCGGGCAAAATTTCGCTATCATATGGAACCTGCAAACCTGCCTCCACAGCCCCTCTCAGCACTGCAAAAACTCTGGCCCCTTTTGTTGGTGTTTTCAGACCAATATCCAGAATTGCCTCCGTTACCCCGGCTTCTAGGGCCTTTTTACCAATCAAAATGCCCGTCAGATAGGATGCGGGCGTGTTGTTAAGATCTCCTTTCCAGCCAAAATCCCTCAGTTTTGATGAATCAACTGCAACAACGACTTCATCGCCCTCGGGTCTATATTTAACAATCTGGGCTATCACCCTCTGATTTGTTATCCTCACAACAAGCCTAGGTTTTTTGGAAAGCAAAAGCTTCAGTCTTTTCCTGTAATTCGTCTTTCCTTCTCTCCTCCTTCTATGAGGAACTTTGTATCTTGGCCCCTTGGCCATCAAATCACCTTTTCATCTCCTGGACATATGAATTGAGATGGGAAACGCTCCTGAAGACCCCGCTCTTTGCCATCCTGTAAAGCCTCCTGTACGTTCTCCTGTCTATTTCTCCATTCTTCTTTAGCTCTCTCAGCCTTCTTCTTAGCGCCCTTATTCTGAGAATCCATACCCTCTTCCTCGGCATTCTTGCCGTCTTCTTGCCTTTTCTACTTCCATATCCCTTCCTTCTCCCCTTTGCTTTCTTTAGCCTCCTTTCATTTATCCTTGCCCTACAAACCCCCTTCACCGGCTTTCTCTTAATCGCGCCCCTCTCTATTAGTTCCCTTATATCCTGCTTTGTGGATGCGGTTGAAATGTCCTCCAGCATCTCCGGATTGAACCATATCCTGTTCTTTCCACATTTCAAAACTTCCGCAGCAAGTCTTCTCTGCAAGGATAAGTTCATGATCATCACCTTAAAGGATTCAAGATCTTTATACCCTTTTCCTTCGCCTTAGATTCTATCAAAACCCTCTTCCTCAATCCAACACAACTTGCAATCCTTATCGCCTGCCTATTTGGATCCACTTTTTCTAGCTGATTTTCATTGTATACCAGAACTTCTTCGTAACCACTGGGATGCAGGCCGCGGACTGCCTTTGGTCCGCGGAAACCTATTTTAACTCTCTTTCTTCCAGACCATTTTCCACCGTATTCTAATCTCATTGCATTGTCTAATCCTCTCGGCTTCCTCCAGCTCTTTCTCCTGAGTTTAAGCTTCCTGTCCCAGCAGTACCTCCTGAACTCGGGTTTTCTTGATTTCAATCTTTTTCTAAGCCTTAAGAGAGTGCGTATGCTCATCAATACCACCTAAGGTTTGCTTACTATGTAAATTCCATCCTGAAAAACTCTCCTGTCTTTCTGCCTTATTTTTGTAGCCCTTTCAAGATTTGCAGCAGTTTGGCCGCACTCCTCTATATCAACCCCCTTCACAAATATCTCCTGGCCCCTTACCTCAACTTTAGCCCTTCCAACGATCTTGGCTTTCCTGGGTGTTGTCTCGCCTAGGAAGTTCTCTATTATCACCTCATCCCCAGAAACCCTAATTTTCATAGGAAAGTGAGCATAAACGGCCTTTAGCTTGTACTCAAAACCCTCTTTAACGCCTTTTATCAAATTGCTAACATGGGCGGTGAAAGTACCAACCATTGCCTTATGCTTCGCTTTCAACTTCGGCGTTCTGATTCTTATCTCGCTTCCGTTCTTTTCTATAAATACATCTCTGAACTTAAGGAGTTTGGAGTTTTCTCCCAGAGGTCCCTTTGCCTTTACAATGTACCCGGAAATGGGGTCGCCTTCAACGGTAACCTCAACTCCTTCCGGAATCTTTACAACGCTGACGTATTCTTTAGTAGACGAAGGCAAGGAGAACACCTCCCAATCCAAGCTCTCTTGCTTCTTTCTGGCTCATCACACCCTTTGTTGTAGAAACTATCAGAATGCCAAAATCCCTTGCAGGAAGGTATCTCCTTTCATACTTCTCGTATTCCGTAACTTTTGAAGAGAATCTCGGTCTTATCGCTCCACAGTTGTTTATGTTCCCTGTGAGCTCTACTACAAACTTGCTCCTTATCCCCTCCTTCACGAACTCGTAGCCCTTTATGTAACCGTGGTTTTTCATCACCTTCAGAACGTTTCCCACGAGCTTTGTGGCCATAACTTCGCAGCGCTCTTTGCCAATCATTTCGGCATTCCTTATCGCTATCATCGCACTTGAGAGGGTGTCGACACTCATGATGATCACCAGTACTTCTTAAATCCCAATTCCATTGCTGTTTCCCTGAAGCATTGCCTGCACAGGAATATACCGTATCTCCTCACCAAAGCCCTTCTTCTTCCGCATCTCTTGCACTTGTTTGCACCCCTACCAAATTTCTTCTTGGTTTCGCTCATTCAACGATCACCCCCAGACTTTCGAGCCAATTAATTGTTTCCTCCTTTGTTATCCTATGCTTCTTCCCAACCTTGGATCTTGCAATCCTCCTTTCAGCAACCCTATACCCTCTTCTTTTCAGGCTAACGCACACGTCCATACCGAATATCCCGATATCCGGATCGTACTCAACTCCGGGAATGTCTATGTGTTCCGCAATCCCAAATGAAAAATTCCCCGCATTTATGGATCTCTTGCTGAGTCTCATTTCCTTAACTTTCAGAGCCTTAAGCAGGAATTCCATGGCTTTTTCTCCTCTCAGCGTAACTTTTAGACCGATCGTTTCTCCCCTTCTAATCCCGAAATTCTTTATTGTTTTCTTTGCAATTGTAGTTGCCGGCTTCTGATTGACAAGTTTTTCAAGCATCTTCACACCCTTTTCTATTCTCTCACCGCTCTGACCAATTCCAAGGTTTATAACGACCTTATCAAGAATTATTTCCCTCATCGGGTTCTCCTTAACCTTCAGTTCCAACATATTAGACACCCAAGTCTATAACGGGTTTATCGCTCTCTTTTTTCCCTACCACAAAGATATAATCCTCCACAGTCGTTATCTCACCAACTGGTGTTTCCACTGTTACTAGATTCGATCCAGAACCTTTTACGATCTTGTATTCCTTAACCCTGCCTATCTCTCCTGCATGCGTTCCGCCAACTATCATTATCAGCGCTCCCTCTTCGAATCTGAGATGATCCAGAATCTGCTTTTCGGGGATTTTCAGCAAAATGGAATCCTTCGTTTTGTAATCGTTCGTTGCCAGTATGTTTGTTCCGTCAAAAAGATTGAGCTGAACCCTTCCTCCTTTCAGGATTGTTTTGTTAACAATCTTGTAGACTTTTCTATCGTAATCTTCGATTTCCCTGAGAACATACCGGCCTTTCTCGTCAAAAACAACTCTGTAATTTTTTCCGAGCTTTGGAATTGAAACTACATCGAAAAGACCAACAGGGAACTTGTAATCCTTCCTAACAACTCCATCTACCAGTATCTCTCCGGCCACTATTATTTTTCTAGCTTCTCTGAGATTGTCTGCATACTGCAAAAGATCCCGTACTACCAAGGCCAAAGGAATTGCTTCCTTGTTATGCGGTCCTGGAGATGGCTTTACTACCCATTTACCAGCTTTTCTAGGGATTTTGTATGTTTTGGGAGCGGAAATTCTTTTCTGATGCATTAATTTCACCTCTCAAGTATTTTCTTCCTTACATCATCAACTTCTCCGAACTCGATGATCATAACATTTGAAGGATGAATCGGAACCAAAACTTCGGTTCCGTCAGACTTTGTAATCGTGGCTCCTTCAACCTTTATCCTGCATCTCCTCATATCTACCTCTACAACTTTACCCTCATGACCCGAAAAGTCTCCACGCATTATTCTAACTTTATCCCCCTTTCTGACTCTAACTGCGTTCTTCTTGTATTTTTCTCTGAGTTTTTCGGAGAGCATTGCATTCAGAAGTTTATGCCTTTCATGTAGCTTTGAAGTTTTGAAAAGCCATTTTCTCTGCTTTCTCGACTGCATAGGGATCACACCAAAATCGAGGCTATTGTTGCAATTTTCGGAAATCTTTCTGCAGCCTCTCTCGCAACTGGTCCACGAATTTCTGTACCCTTGGGTTCGCCTTTTTCGTTAACCAAAACTGCAGCGTTGTCTTCGAACTTTATCCTTTCACCGTTGGGTCTTCTGTATTCTTTTCTCTGCCTTATTATTACGGCGTAGTGAATCTGTTTTCGGATCTCAGGCAAACCCTTTTTCACGCTGACCACCACCATATCGCCCACCCCTGCAGCCGGATACCTCCTTCTCACACCCTTGTAATTTATAACTGAAATTATCTGCACTTCCCTTGCCCCGCTGTTGTCTGCACAGACAAGCATGGCTCCTGTTGGCAGAGCTCTCGGAATTTTAGCTTTTATCGCCTGCACTAGACACCACCTCCAAAATTACGAAACTTTTTGTCTTGCTTATGGGCCTACATTCTCCAATTCTAACTATATCCCCAGGCCTAGCCCTTATACAGTCCGGGTTGTGAGCGTGAATCTTAGACCTTTTACGCATGTATCTTTCATATTTACTGACATATTTTATCAGCTCCCTTTCGATCACGGCAGTCTTTCCGTAGACTTTCACAACTTTTCCAGTAAGTACTTGTCCCCTTATTGACAGCTTCCCATGAAACGGGCAATCCTCATCGTTACAAACTCCCGCAGGTGGCTTTACCTCAATACCTATGTTCCTCATTTAACTACCCCCTTCGCTCTTTTTATCAACATCAAACCCTTCATTATCCTCTCCTCTGGCCTGAAGGCCAGCAGGTCACCACTTATCCTCATCTTCTTCCCCTCGTATTCGATCCTGAAGCTTCTTCCTTTCTTCGCTACGACTTTTAAACCTTTTTCAGTAATAATCCTGAAAGTTTTTTCAGTTTCATCAACGATCTCTCCCTTGAGCCCGATTTCGCACTGGTTAGGGCTTTCAACAACCTCAACTTTCATTCCTATCCAGTCCCTTGCAATCAGCTCAGCTATTTTCTTTCGCATAAAACCATCTTTATCCTCGCTATATCCTTCCTTATCTGCCTTATCGCTCCGGGATTCTTGATGGCTCCTCCGCTCTTGACTTTGGTTCTTAGCTTTATAAGTTCAATTTCAAGCTCCCTGAGCTTTTTCTTGAGATCCTCCCTGCTCAACTCCCTTATTTCCCTCATTTTCACTCGAAACACCCCCTTCCTTTACTTCGAATTCATCCGGCAATACCACATCCGGAGGGATTATTCGAACAGTTACGCCAAAAACGCCGAGTTTCTTTACCGCAATATCAAAGCCCTTCCTAACAGCGGTATAAGCGGCATCGCCCGTGTGTATAATTGTTCCAGCAACAAACTTTTCGGTCCTCGCCCTTTCGCTTACCAGCTTTCCGCTTATAACAATTTCACAGCCTTTAGCCCCAGCTTCCATGATCCTGTAAAGGAATCTGTATCCGGCCCTCCTGAAATACCATCCCCTCTCAAGCGCCCTAGCCAGAAGAGAGGCCATTAGCTGGGCATTGAATTCGGGCTTTTCAACTTCATCAACGCTTATCTGAGGATTGTCGAGTCCAAACTCCTTGAGCTTTTCTGTCAGCATCTTTATTCTCCTTCCGCCTTTCCCTATAACCAGTCCTGGTCTTTCCACGAAAAGAGTTACTTGGGTTCCAAGCGGCATTCTTACTATGTCAACTCCTCCAAAACCGGCATTTTTTACTTCTTCCCTTATCCACTCCTTGACGAGCATTCTTCTTACTCTGTCCTGAACGAATTTTCTTTCCACCGCCATCACTTCACCTCCGAAACTTCCGCAACAAATTCAACGGTCGTCAACTGTTTTCTCTTTGGCACGGCTCTACCAAATGCTCTTGGAACGTATCTCACGATGCATCTGCCCCTTTTTGCTTGAGCATGAACTATCACTAGCTCATCAGCATTCAGACCCTTGTACTCGGCATTTGCCTTCAAATTCTTTAAAACCTTCAAAATTTCCTTAGCAGCTTTCTGCGGATACCTTCCGGCATACCAGCCCGGGATATTCTTGTGGGCAACTTTCTTTTTGTACTTCCTCATCGGCACGGGAGTTCGCATTTCTATCACTTCTTCCAAAAATTTCATTGCCTGGGGAATTCTTTTTCCCTTAAGCTCCCTGCAAATCTCCACTGCATGCTTGAAACTCATTGGAATTTCGTAACCCATAGCCTTAGCGACTTTTGTCTCATCTTTTGGTTCGTAGGAGTAAGCGATTCTCGCCATAGAGGTCACTTGAGGGGTACAAACTTGCTGCTTCTGGTAGCCCCAACTCCAGGACCGCTGTGTTTCTCGAACCTCGTCGTCATTGCGAATTCGCCAAGACGATGGCCCAGCATTTCTGGCCTTATTTCAACTTTGACGAATTCCTTGCCATTGTGCACGAATATCGTCTTGCCCACCATCTCCGGAAGTATGACCATATCTCTAACATGTGTTCTAACGGTTCCCTTTTTCTTCAGTTTTTCCAGCAGAATCTTCTCCTTCTCTGTCAGACCCCTCTTCAGCTTCCTTCTCTCCCTTGCCGGAAGCAACTTAACGAAATCCTCAAGGGACATCTTCTGAATTTCCTCAAAAGTGTAGCCACGGAAGAGAAATTCTCTTGGTCTGACAACCTTGCTCTTTAAAGCCATAAAATCACCTCCTCACACCCGTCCTTCTCGCAGCTATGCTTCCAACTTTCCTTCCCGGAGGAGCGTTTCTGCTTACAGTCTTGGGTCTTCCAACATGCTGGTGTTTCCCACCGCCAAATGGATGATAGACTGCACACATTGCAACCCCTCTTACTCTGGGCCATTTAGCGGCCTTGCTCTTCATCTTGTGATACTTCTTTCCAGCCTTAACAAAGGGTTTGTCTATTCTCCCTCCTCCGGCAACTATGCCAATCGTAGCCCTGCACAGAGGATGGAATGATTTTAGCTCACCGGACGGCATCTGAACTATCACTTTGTCCTCCTCCCTTGAAACCACTAGAGCAAAGGTCCCACTAGCGCGGACAAATTTTCCGCCATCTCCGGGGACTTTTTCGATGTTACAGACAGGCGTTCCCTCTGGAATATTCTTCAGATAAGTTGTGTTACCAGGGGATATCTCAACATTTTCGCCGGCATAAATCCAGTCTCCAGTGCCAAGACCCTCAACAGCAAGTACGTATTCCTCCCTTCCATCCGGGAGCTTAACCAAGGCTATTGGACCGTTTCTCACGGGATCGTGAACTATGTCCACAATCCTAGCAGCAATTGTCTGATCCCGGAAGGGCAAATGCTTTATATCAGCCTTGTATTTATGCGAGGGTGCCGTGTAAGTTGGACTTCCTCTTCCTCTATTTTGAGAGATGATTCTTTTACCCATAACACCACCTCAGAATATTCCCAGTTTTGACAAAAGCTCTTCCGCAGAGTAATTAGGCTTAAGCTTGATGTAAGCCTTTTTCTCGCCTTTCGGACTCACCAAAACGTTTATCTTTTCTACTTCAACGTTAAAGAGCTTTTCAAACTCCTTTTTTATGTCCTCCTTCTTGGCCTTAATATTTACAACCGCGGTAACAACGTTCTTCTCAAGCTCAAGCATGGCCTTTTCGGTTACGAGGAAATATTTTATGAGCATAACCATCCCTCAAGCGCCTTCAAAGCTGATTTGCTCCAAACAACAAGTCTTCCAGGATGGCCACCCGGAGCAAGCAATTCAACGTTCAAGTTTCTCACCGTCACAACATCGACACCCGGAAGACTTTTTGCAGCTTTTATTATTCCCCTGTCTTCGTTAACAACTATCAAAACACTTTTCTTTGAAACGTATCTCCTTCCCCTCATTTTTCCAATTCCCGCTCTCTGTCTTTTTCTCTCCTTTGCCCTTTCTATATCGCCATAAACCCCTATTGCCTTCAAAACTGACACTGCATCTTTCGTTTTGCTTACAGCCTCAATCTCATCCACAACAACTTTTGGCAAATCTCCGTCAAAAATGTGGTTTCTGCTTTTAACAACCTCAGCATTTGCCGTTGCCGCTATTGCGGATCTCAAAGCCTTCCTCATTTCCTTCCTGTTTATTTTTTCTCCCCACTTCTTCTGAACCTTTGGGGGATGTGCCTCTCTGCCACCAACTGCCTGCGGAACTACAACAGCCCTCAAACCAAGTTTCCATCTCGGAACCCTCGCATACCCATAGCCAGGTCCCCAGTTTTCCCAAGCGTAGTTAACCCCGCTAAGCGGATTTGGTCCATACGGTTGTCTTCTATGAGACTGGATTGCATGAACTGCCTTTCTTATTATGTCTGGCCTGTATTCTTCCTCAAAAACGCTTGGTAGTTCGATTACCTCCACCACTTCACCCTTCAAGTCCAAAACTTTCGCCTTCATATCACTTCCCCTGCTTCGAGCTTGTGCTGACATAAACCAGATTAACACCCGTGAACTCTGCCTTTGGCGGTCTTATAGCATCCCTAATTCTAACAAGTCTCTTTACAGGCCCGGGAACGCTTCCTGCGATTAAAACATAGTCACTCCTAACAACTCCATAATGGGGGAAGCCCCCTTTAGGCGTTATTTCCTCACCATTGGTCCCTATTTTCAGAATTCTTTTGTTGAACTCAAGCCTTTGATGAAATCCCATCTGACCATACATCGGAACAGTCCATCTAACTCTGTGTGGTGTCCAAGGACCAAGAGTACCGACTCTTCTGTGCTTGCTGCTTCTCGCATGCTTTGCGTCGAGAGTTATTACTCCCCACCTCTTCACAACACCTTGGAAGCCTTTTCCCTTCGTTATCGCGCTAACGTCAACTATTGCTCCTTCCTTGAATACCTCGGAAATTCTGACTTCCTTCCCAAGTTTTGATATCGCGTATTCAAGGGCACTCCGAAAATCTCCGCCTACTTTTTGTTCCATAACATCTGGGACTTTTTTAGGAACTCCTGTGAGCAGATAGGGCTGTGTGTACGTTATTACTCTTACCTCGTCTCCTTCCAGGGTTTTTAACGCCTCCAAATTCAAGCTGTTCTTCTTCGGAATCTTCAGCCTTCTGTCCAAATACGGATCCAGACCGCTACTCCAAACCTCCTCTATTATCCTCAAACCGTAATCTGTTTCCTCATAAACCCTTATTCCAGCAATTTTCATCGGAGGAGTTTCTATAACAGTCGCTGGGACAACTATTTCTTCCCCGTAAGTCTTCGAGTTCTTTCTGTCGTCTATCATCACAACATGTGTCATCCCGGCTTTGTATCCTGCAAATCCCTGCAGTCTAACTTCATTGCACTCCGGCCAACTTCTGATCCTCGGAACTATCCTTTCAGCTCTCTTTCTGGGAGAAAAGGCTAGAGAACCTCTCTTTGGCCTATGGGTCTTCATTTAGGACCACCCCAGTAGGAAATGAAATTCAAAATCGCCAGGGTAGCTAGTATCGCCTCCTCCAAACGAACCGTTCTAACACCCTGATTAGGGATCGTGTTCCAGGCTTCTACTTCCATATTTATACCCATCCTTTTCATTATCTCAAACACACCTTCTTTCGGATTTCCAAACACCAGCGTTACCCCCCTTATCTCCTCCACTCTCGGAACTTTTCCTTTTCGCGACGTTATCACCACATCCTTCTCCCTAAGTAAATCCTTCAGCTCCGCTTCCCTCACCCTGTACCCCCAGTATTCTTCAGGTTCGGCTTCCTCGACGAGCAACGGGGTCTTCGAAACGATCCTGACGGTCACGCGTGCACCCCTCTTTTTGTCAGTTTTAAGGGGTGCAAGGGCCTCCAAGCCTATGTCCACCCATCGCGTGCCGTCAGGCGCCACCCTCTTTACGACCCCTTCCCTCATTTCACCGACTTTTAAATGTTTCGTCTTATGGGAAGGTATTGCAAGAGGGGGAATGACGCCTATAAACCTCAGATCCTCATCAATTGGAAAAAGATATTTCCTCAAATACTGCGGAGTTTCGAGATACTCAAGAACCTTCCTTATTAGCTTGGTTTCATCCAGAATCGGATCCCTGTAAATTATGACTTCTCTAATCCTGAAAATTGCCAATGCCCTCGCAATTTGTCCTATCTTGTATATCTTTATCTTTTCGTCTGTCTCGTTAATGAGTGAGGAGGAAGGGATCGCTACTTTGATTTCCATACACTCGGATAAACTCCCCTCTCCATCAGAACCCTCTCAACATCAACCACAATCCCTTTCTTAAGCTCGAGCATTTCCTCTGCGCTGAACAATGCCTTCCCAAGAGCAACAAGTTCGCCTTTCGCAGTAAATATCGCTACAGTTGAGTCCTTCTTTACGTTTTTCTCGACCATTGCAACACCCTTTATCGAAAGGTTCGCACCATGGCAAATGGCATCAACTGCCGTGTCCTTTATTACAATTTTCGGGATACTTGAAACAGCCGCCTCCATCGGTTTTATTATCTCCCTTATGTAACGCTCCTCTCCTTCTTCCTTCCAGAAAATGTATGCATCGAGAAGATCCTGCAGGGTATAGCTCTCCGATTCGACGAACTCACCAGTCCTAGTCCTTCTGAGCTCCTGCATGTGAGCTCCCACGCCAAGAACTTCGCCCATATCCTTGCAGAGCTTTCTTATATAGGTGCCCGACTCTGTTGAAACTTTGAAAAGAATATCTCTGCCCTCTATTTCCAGTATCTGCATGCTGTATATCTCTCTAATTCTCAGCTGCTTCTTTACAGCTGATTTCAGAGGCGGTTTCTGGTATATCTTCCCGATAAACATTCTGAAGACTTTTCTTATTTCCTCCTCCCTAACATCCCCGTGCAGTCGCATTACACAAACGTACTCTTTTCCGGATTCCTGGAGGAATTTAACTAGCTTAGTAGCTGTTTCTATAAAAACTGGCAATACCCCTGTAACACGGGGATCCAGTGTCCCAGCGTGACCGGTCTTTTTAACATTAAGTATATTCCTCACCCAGACGACTACTTCATGGCTACTGGGCCCTCTGGGCTTATCTATGCATACAAAACCCTTTTTTATGTGCTCCTCAACACTCCTCTTGTTCGGGGGGCATCCGTATTCCTCTGAAGTCTGAACTTCCTCGATCACATAGTAGTTGCCAAGCTTCACGCAGAAAGCTGAAAAGAAGTTTTAAAAAACTGATGAGTCATGGATAGCATTTGTCAAAAGAATTATTTAAATTGTCCGATATCTTTTGCAATATGGAATACCAGTTTGGGGATTTCCTTTTCAGACCTGAAATAAGAAGAGCAAGCGATTTGCTTCCAGTTCTTGCTTATCCCGAGAAGTTGCAGAAAGACTTCGATGCATACTACATGTTCAGGGACATATTTGAAAACCACAACGACAGAGAGAAAATCCTGAAACACGGTTTAAGATACGATTTTACAATAATACCTCCGGCAAGCGTTGGTAGAGAAAAAATAAAAACTTACGGACACTACCATCCGGAAAATTCTTCAGGATTGACGTATCCCGAAATATACCAAGTAATAGACGGAAAAGCTTTCTTCATTCTCCAAAAAAAGGAATTCGGAAAGATTAGTGACTGCATCGTCATTGAGGCTGGAAAAGGTGATATAGTAATAGTTCCGCCAAATTACGGGCATGTTACAATAAATCCAACTGAAAAAGTTCTAATAACGTCAAACTGGGTTTCAAGAAATTTCTGCTCAATATATGAGCCCTACACCAATTTGAGGGGGGCCTGTTATTATTACATTGAAGGAGAGTGGATAAAGAATCCCAGATACCTCGAAAACCCGAAGATAAAGTTCCTAGAACCTCATGGATCAATGGAGGAAGAAATGTACTACCTTATTGAAGAAATTGAAATACTGGAGTTCCTGACAAAACCTGAGAAATATCCCGAAACGCTCAAAAGGTTCAAAAAATTTTAAAATTGAATAAATTATATTTATTTTAATTACATCGTGGCGGCAAGCTTTATGTCCTCAGCAGTAACCGTCTTTCTTCCGGAGTGTTTTGCAATGTCAACCGCTTTCTTTGCAACCCTAACAGCGTAATCCTCGATTACCTCAACCATCTTTTCCACAGCATCCGCACTGACCCTTTCGGCACCAGCCTTTCTGATCAACCTATCGACTGGGGCCATTGGCAGTTCAGCCATTTAACTCACCTCCTTTCTCCTTTCGCTATGAAATTTAGTATTAGGTATATATATACTTTTCGAT
>JAAOZI010000003.1 GCA_011605865.1 Archaeoglobales archaeon | reverse complement strand
TGTTCATCCTCTGCGCATCCCTTCCAACTGTTCTCTGCGTGCCTTCTTTAAGGATCAAAACCGGTGTCCCCTGAAGCACGGGCATCCGATCACCTCCGATTACAGAGATTGGTGGATAGGTATTTCTATATAAAGCTTTCGGTACTAAAAAATATAGATCTTACAAAAACTAATTACCATGTGTGTTCCAGAAATGCTGCAGCATCTTTGTCGAAGCAAAACCTACCCATAACCCCGAGTCATGAAATAGATAGGGCTGACCTCCTCTCCGCCCTGAAGGGCGAGGCTTTCCGTTGTAATCCCAAACCTCCCCGCACTTGCGACAACATTCGTACTTTAGGCAGGGAGGATGTCAGCATCTGCAAGATTAATTAAAAACCAAACAAAATCAAAATTCTTGATTTTAAGCCAGTTCGATTATTGTAGCAAAATTTTTTAGTCTCTTCGCATCAAGAGAGACATGCAAAAAAAGTTAGTAATCGCAAAAGTTGCGATATTCGTAATTGCAACAATTTTTGGGTTTTTGAGTTTGATCACTGGACTAATACTGTATTTCTGGCCAAGAGGTCCAAGAGCTGGCTGGATAGTGTTGTATGGACTAGATAAACAAACCTGGGGAGAGATACATACGTATCTGTCTTTAATTTCGATTCTGGCTATTCTAATACATCTAATTGTAAACAGAAAATCCATAAAGCTTTATATCGACACTCTAAAGAAATTATAGCGTTTTTCCGAAGTTCATCAGAAGAGAGAAGAGCTTATATACAGTTTTTTAACTACAAAAAACGTGAGGAAATGGAAAATTGCCCTGATTTTGATTCCAATTGCACTGCTTTTCGCCTGCGCTCAACCTCAACCGCAAGTACAGGTTGAGAAGAAAACAGATTGGGCCAAGAATTTTCCTACAAGTCTCCATTACACAAGACAGGGCAAGATCACTTTTTATTCCGCCCAAAACGGAGGTGCAGAACTGATAACCGGAAAACCGATTGACGAGTTTGGCTGCATAAAATGCCATGCAGAAAAGAAGGCAAATGGAGAGCCGATTGTAACTGAAAATTATGTCCCGGACTGCTACGATTGCCATGTAACCCCCGGAGACAAAGTTGACGATTCGAGGTGCCTAGCTTGCCATGCTAGACAGAAAACAGAGATAGCCGTTCTAAACCTCACCGACGTTCACAGATCGGCCGGTATGAAGTGCATTGATTGCCATAGCAAAGAAGATATAATGGGGGACGGAAAGCACTATCCGACTCTGCTTAAAAGAGAGACTATGGTGAAATGCGAGAACTGCCACGAATACAAGAGCAATCCCGCACATATATTGCACGGAAAGGTTTACTGTACATCATGCCATCAAACCTCTGTTATAAGCTGCTACAACTGCCATCTCGATAGTGCGGAGAAACACCAAAAGAGATCCTTCAGACCGCTAGCGGGATTCGAAATACTCGTGAACTTCCAGGGAAAGGTTTATCCTGCAAATTACATGACTGCGGTGTATAGAAATAAGACTTTTGTAACGATCCAGCCCTTCTACACCCATGCAATAGGCAAGCCAAAGGAGTGCAGCGAGTGCCACGGAAGCGAACCACTAAAGGAGTACCTAAGCACCGGAAAGATAACCATGACAAAGTGGAACGAGAGCGGAAAAATGATGTCCTCCGTAAAAGGAGTCGTTCCACTACCGCCAGACTGGAAAGATGCGCTGAAGTTTGACTACATCACATACATTGGCGATCCGTCCAATCCGGTAAAACCCGAGCCATATAACTGGACGTACCTGAAGAGCAGCTCGGACGCCATGCAGATATGCTGTGCAGAACCCTTAACAAGGGATCAGATAGAGAAACTCGCTAAGGAATTCGGAAAAAAGTGATTCAGAATTTCAGATATCCTTTTCTTTCGAGCCACTCAACCTGAGGATTCGTGTACCTCCAAATTATATCCGCCCGATCTTTCTGGAAGCTCCAAGGAACAACTATCACTACATCCCCTTCCTTTATCCAGATCTTCTTCCTCATTTTACCCGGAATTCTTCCAAGCCTCTCTACCCCGTCCTCGCATTTGACCTTTATATGTCCCGCTCCCAGCATGGAAGAGACAATTCCGAACATTTCTCCTTTTTCCCTATCCGGAAGCCGGACCCTTATTACCTCCTCCTCGCCCAGAGCGACACCTCAAAAGACGTCTTGACTTTGTTTAAATAATTTATCTAAACAGCTTTCTCTGTAGAGAATCTATTCTCTCACCGAGTTCCCTAATTTCCGGTCTTATAGTCCTATAGATCCTGTCTTCGAGCTCGTCGGAACTTATCGCAATAGTTCTCCTGACGTTCTGGAACTCCTCAGTCATGGACTGCATTCTAAGCTCCACGCTTATCAGTAGCAATGCTAGGCTTGCTACAAGTAGGGCCGCAAGGAAAACTACTACAAAATCTACCCTCTCATTAAGGGATAGCCATTTGTAAACGAGGCCTGCAGCAGAAAAAACCATCACAACTGAAAAAACGATCTCTCTTCTCATATCACTCCAAGCTGACATGTTTTAAATGACACTTAGAACTATTTATACTTTTTTATCTATCACCTATTTTGTACATAAAGCTCATAAACTTTTTATGAAATTCCCTACTGATGGGTTGTCTGGTTCAGACTTGCAACTGAAAGCCTAAATATTGCACAATGAAGCTCAAAGATGTCAAATATTCTTCCTTCTAGTTAAGATAGGTTCATTCCTTTCAAGTCTTTCCTTTGCCCTCCTCAGCTTCATAGTCCATTAAGAATTTCAACAAAGGTTTTATAAGTTGAGGGTTGCAGATTTAATGGCATGCGGGGGTTGCCGAGCGGAAAAGGCGCAGGGCTTAAGACCCTGTCCCGTAGGGGTCCGCGGGTTCGAATCCCGCCCCCCGCATATTCCAAACATTTTGAAATCTTTTTGCCACAAAAAAGAAAAAAACTCAGAGCCTAGGTAGTTGGATACAGAACTGACCTCCTCCCCGCCCTGAAGGGCGAAGGTTCCTGCTAGTGCGGAGAGGTTTGGGATTACATCCCCCTTCGGGGGTTTCAATCCCAGGCCGGGTCTTCGGCCCATTACCCCTATCCCTCTCGGGACTCTCTCTCCATCCCCGCCCTAAAGGGCGAGGCTTTCTGTTGTAAAAAAATCCGCAATATCTTGCAAAAGCTCAAACCTCAAACGTTACGTTTTCAAGCTCTTCAAGCTCCGAAAGCATTTTCTCGAGCTCTTCTAGATCTTTCTGGATATCTTCAATTCCCAGATCACTCCCGGTACTCTGTTCAGCCGGAGTTTGCGTGGGAGTTGGAGTCGGCTTTGAAGGAGTTGTGGCCGGCGTTACAGGCGCCTTTCCACCTTCAGGTGAGGAACAGCCAAGAAAAAGCAGTGATATGGTTATTAAAAAAATGCTGAATCGCTTCATCGATCAACACCCGAAGCTTATAGATTCTCCTTTGCTCAAAGTCCCATTTACAAACTTCTGGTTTACGCATTGCTTGAATACATAACTCGCGCTCCCATCGTTTAAGGTAAGGGTTCCGTTTCCATGCGCCACTATCTTGAAAGTACCATTGCCATTAACATTTACATTTCCCCTTACAACGAGAGCCTCAATCCTTTCTGCCGCTCCTTTTGACTCGCTTTTGGCAGTTGCAGTAGCATGGAGCTCTCCATTTCCCTTTATAAGCGCCGTCATGTTTCCGGTAAGGGTGAAGTTTCCATTAACATTTGCCATAAGGATTCCGTCGCTGGGCTTGGGCTTGTACTCCCTAGCAAGTCTCTTCGCTTCATTAAAAGCGTTCATCACCTTCTTATTCAGCTCCGCAATGTCCTTCGGTGTAACAGTGCCTCCGGCCATCTTTTCCCTGACACTTTGCAATGTTGAATTTGCTTCGTTTATGGCATTTCTCAACTGCGTAGTATCCAGTCCATAGCTCTCAAAGCGGTCAGCAATTTCATCGAGTTTTCGAAGAACATTATCAATGTGCGAGACGTAATTTTCATACGCTATCATTCTCATCTCTTTAGAAATTCCCAGCCATATTTCCTTGCTTTCTCTCGTTGCATTTCTGAGTTCATCGTAGTCTTTTGCACTCCCTATTCTGGCCTTGATTTCATTTATCCTGTTCTCCACATTGTTTATTCTCTCCTGTATCCTTAGCTTTGATTCCTGACCGATGTTTGATTCCTCAACCCTCGCTCGAAGTCTCTCCATCCATCTATCGCAATTCTGCAGCCATGTCGTCATCATCTCCTTACGCTCCTGGAACATTTTTTCCCTGATTTCATCTCCCTTTCCGGCACCAAATGCCTTTCCTACTCCCGGTTTTTCATCCGGACTTGCCGCGATTGCCGGAACCGTTGCGAGTAACGCTAATGCAACTACAAGCAGCACCCACCTCATCCCCCTCACCAAAGTTCAATTGCATCTTTGTTAAATATATAGAAACTTTCCAACTTCAATGCTTTAAAGCTTTACCATGCTTTATTAAGCTTCACAAAGCTTTCGAAATATTTCTTCTTTAAAATTCTCCAAGGATTTTAACGTTATTTTTTCTTTTTTTCTACTGGGAATTTGAAACTACAACTCCATGGATAATCCTTGCAAGCTCAACTGCAGCATCGCCCAATCTTTGAGAGGGCCTCGATATTATGTCCGCATCGATGACAAAAACTCTTCCATTCTTCACAGCTTCAACATTTTTTAGCCAGGGATCGCTTATAACCCATTTGTATACCACATCTTCACCCCTGCCCATTCCGGTTCCGCTGCTGACGACTATCAACTCAGGATTTGCGGAAATTATGTCTTCAACGCTTACAGCTCTCCAGCCGTCGAATGCAAACGCGTTTTCCCCTCCCGCAACCTGGATCAACTCGTCTATAAATGTGTTTCTCCCGCTCACAAAAATTGGATCGTGCCATAAAATGTGCGCAACTTTAACCCTCTTTTTTCCAGAAACAGCATTTTTTACAGCTTCTATTTTTCTTTTCATATCCTCCACAACTTCCGATGCTTCCCGATCGTGACCTGTTAGCTTTCCAATCTTAACTATGCTTTCCATAACATCGGATAGATTCTTTGGATTGAATGCCACAACTTTCAGTCCGAAAGCCCTCATCGTCTCTATCGTCTGAAGCCCATTGCCATAGGCTCCAACAACGAGATCCGGCTTCAGTGCCATAACCCGCTCGATGTTGACAGTGGAATACCCACCAACAGTTTTCAGCTTTCCCTCTTTTTTAAGCTCGAGGACCTCCGGGGGGTAATTGCAGTAGTCGGTAACTCCAACAACCTGCTCACCAGCACCTATTGCGAAGAGTATTTCCGTGTTGCTTGGAGCGAGAGAGACTATCCTTTTCGGAATTCCCTCAACCTTGACCGTATAATTTGTATCATCGACTACGTATGCCTTATCCGGCAAATTTTCAGAAACGCAAAAGGATAGGAAAACAAATAGGAATATTAAAACTGCCTTCTTCATCTCCTCACAGCCCTCAAAGCGATGACAAATGCAATTGCTAGTAATGCCGCAAAGACCTCAAATCCAGGCGTTCTTTCAACTGGAGTCTTGGATGTTATGTTTACCGGAGTTTCTGTTTTTTCTGGAGTCGGTTGAACAGCCGGAGTTTCCAGAGGGGCCGGAGTTGTTTTTTCTATCTGTATTTCTTTGACTTCCAAAACTTTTACAGGTTTTATTGGGAAGGGTTTTCCCAGCAGCGATATTACCGCGCAGACAGTCATATATCCGGGATTTTCATCGCTGTAACTGGTATACCTGAAATATCCCTGTTCTGTCTGCAAAGCAAGCAGATGATCGACAACGCTCGAGTTGTTTGCCCTCCATTCCATCGGATTTATCCCAACGGCAACCAAAGCCTGAATTGTCCAAGCATCGCTTGCAGCATTGCTCGCAGAGCTTCCGAAATATCTCATTCCTCCGTCATCATTCTGGCCCGTTTTGAGGTATTCAACGGCCCTCTTAATCACCTCAGAGTTTCTTGGCTCTTTTGCAGCCACAAGGGCTTGAATTGCAGCTGCAGTGTCATCGAAATCGCTCTGCTCACCTGGTGTCCAGGGGAAACCTCCATCCGGATTCTGCTGAGCCTTTAGCCATTCAGCAGACTTGCTAACGTTCTCTCCTACTGCCGAAAGTGCTATTATCTCCCAGATCGTTGTGTAAACGAAGTCTCCTATCTGCCCGTTCTCCCTCATTCTCCCCTTCAGCTTAGCAACTAAATCGATTCCCGAAAAATTCCTCGGATCCTCTCCTGCCGCGTATAGGGCAAGAATTGTTCTTGCATAGTCGGCCGTACCCATTCTATCAATTTCTTCAGGAAGCTTTTCTCTGATGTAGTCCAGCGGATTTTTGCCCTCTTTAGTCCAGCTTCTCGGATCTTGGCCTGCTGCAGCAATTGCCATGATGGCCCATGAAGTCTTTGCGATGCTTTCCTCCTCACCCGGATTTGCAAAACCTCCGCTGCTTCTCTGCAGACCCTTCAGATATTCCAAGGCTTTAACTATCCTCAAATCCCCTTCCTTCAGCGGGAAGTTCTTCCAATCCTTTGCTACGGCTATATAGCTGAAAGAATCAATGAAAACCTTGAATGTGAGATTTTCATCCTTCTCTATGAGCTCAGCTTTCAGCTTCACCCAGCTGCCGTTGTACTTGTAAAAATCCACTTCTCCCCAGGATTTCGGAATCTCGAAAAACAGTTCGGCCTGAACGCTATCTTTTACCCGGATTTCAAAGCATTCGTAGATATCCGCATAGATTATTTCTGGAACACCCGCTTTCCGAATTTTAACCTCAAGCGGCTGAGTAGCTTTGAATTCTATCCTCTTTAAAGTTCCCAGATTCGTCTCTATCGAAATTCCGCGAAATTCAAGCCATTCCACTTCCTTCTTCTTTTCTCCCACTTTCAGTGTTCTTGAAACGGAATTCGATGCACCGTTGTTATCCCAAACGGTCAGATTAACCCTATAGAACCCGGCTTTTTTGTAAGCATGCTTCACGACTTCTCCAGATGCAATTTCGCCATCGCCAAACTCCCACAAATAGTCGGTTATGAATCCATCGGGATCGAAGGATTTAGAAGCGTTGAATACAATTTCCTCGCCCTCAACAGGATTCTCCGGATAAAAGTCGAAGTCCGCTATGGGCTTAATGTTCTCTTCCCATTTGAGCTGCACGGAAATTCCGTAGTCTGTTCCAATGTAAATCCTAACTATGAACTGCGAGGTTTCAGGTGTATCGCTCATTCCCATAGAGAAGTACCATGTCACAACGTCTCCCGGCTTTATTCTGTAGTTCTGTGCAGCAGTTCCGGGAAGCGGATCCTTCGGATAGTTCACCCAGTACATCCATCCAGACGTTTTTCCAGCATAGCCTGAGCAGATGCCCTTTATGCAGTCAACAAAAAGACCCCAGTCCGTTGCCTTCAGGCTGTACGAAAAACCTTTTATCCTTGATGCCATCTCCAAAGCTCCTAATGCTGTTCTCCATTCGATGCTGTAGCTTTTTCCGTCGACCACTTTTTCAAAGCTCCCGGAAGGGAGCGACTGGATTCCAGTAGTTGTGCCGGTAACTGTCCTCTGAGGCTGAGGACACAGTGAAACGTTCACGACCTTTTCCTCGATTTCGTTTCCGGAAATCGCAGTGATCCTCAAATATCCCTCGACCTGCGGTCTGAAAACGACCTCCTTTCCCTCGGCAAAAATCGGTGTTCCGTTATTTATTCTAATTACGAAAATTGATTGCTTTTCCACGGAAATTCTGAATTCCTCCCCGACGCAGTTTCCAACGACTTGCAGCTGGAGGGCCGAAACTGGAATTGAAATAAGGGAGAGGAATATCAAAATCTTCAAGACCTTCATCAGCTCACCCTACAAATTCTGGGCTGAGAAATTGCTATGAAATTGTTTGGATACTCATTCAGCCTGTAAACCGCTGCATAAAGAGTGTAATTTCCCGCTTCATTTCTCTGCGGGATGTGTATCAGAACGGGAACGCTAAACTCACCGCCTTTGCTGAGATAAAAAGTTGATATCCCGGCAACGTAATCTCCTTTTTCGTTAATGCCGCTGACAACTGCCAGGAACCAGTTTTCCTCGGCTGCTGTTACATTAATGTAAGCTGTAGCATTTCCTCCCCTTGCTCCATTTGAAACCACGAAATCATTGATTCCCAGAGGTCTAACATTCGCTGTTATCTCCAGAACAACCGTCGAATTCCCAGGCCCGGGAAGTGTGGAGCATCCGTAGCAGTAATAGATCGTTTCACCATTCTGCAAGAGATATGAGCTGGCAGAGACAAGTGGAGCTGTCGAATTCCAGATAGACCACCCCCATAACCAATCAGGGCTTGGCTCGAGACCCATTATGGAATTGACAAAAGCAGAATTGTTATACCAGCTGACATTCAAGCTAAAGACGATTTCGGCGTCTTCTAGCCGATATCTCGATGCCTCGTAAAGTGCAGCAAGCGCTGACGTCCCGCTGATTTTTCTCCCATCCAAGGTTATATTTCCAGGGGAAAGCGTAACTTTGAACTCCATCGTTCCAGTTGAGTTGAAGCAGTAAACATAGCCGCTATCAGCTCCGATAAACAGTTTTCCTTCAGCAATGAAGGGGGATGACATTATGTTGTAGTATTTATTTTCAGGGGGTTTCAAGGTGTAATGCCAGAGCTCTTTGCCATTCCTGACAGCATAGATTGTACCTTCCTGAACGTTCGTTGCAAAGTAAACAACACCATTTGCAAAGGCCGGTGAGGAGTCTATTTTCCCATTCGCTTCAAAAGTCCAATTAACTTCAAGCGTTGTCTTGTTTATCGCGTAAAGTTTTCCATCTCTGGAGCCAATATAGATGAAATCTCCAATCGCAGCGCTAGAAAGGGATCCATTGAAATCCATTGTTTTAACAACATTTCCTTCTGTAACGTTTACAAAATAAAGCTTCTTTTCTGTTGCAAAGATCAGAAGGTCGTTGTAAAGCGTAGGCGTATTCGTTATCTTGGAGTCAACGCTTATATTGAAGATTTCATAAAGGCTTTCGTTAACGCAGAAAATGGCATTTCCGCTCCTGTTTCCAGCGAAGCATATCAAGTCATTGCCGACAACAGGGGAAGTATAGGGTTTTATTTCTCCTCCCGTGGTAAATTTGTTGAGAATATTTCCATCAATCGAAATTTTCCAGAGAGTTCCATTCGAGTGCGTTAAAACGTAAATGTTCCCATTGTGGACAACTGGAGAAGAGGCTACACCGTACCACGATTCCTGCGTATCGAGCAGAATTTCTTTAACTTCGGAAGTTGTTAGGTTTACTATGTAAAGGTAACCCAAATAACCCCCTTTTCCTTTCATTCCACCGACTATAACCTTGTCCTCATAAACGAATGGCGTTGATGCCCCCTGGATGTTGCTGAAATTCTTCAAAATTTCTCCGTTACTCGCATTCAAAACATATAATCCCGGTTCCCATTCGCTCCAGCCATACCAATTTGTCACGAAAATTTTTCCATTGCTATACACTGGCTGTGCTCCCACGAGCCCGCTTATATAAGTCTTCCACTCGAGTTTTGGGATTACCTGCCCATCGATGCTCGATGAAAAGTTCCCAAGATGCGATACATCTCCTTGGAAAGCATTCGCACTGGCTAAAGATGCCAGTGAAAGAAGTATTAGGTATGCGATTGCGAGCTTCATGAAGGAAAAGAGGACTCATGAATTAAAAACTTTTTGGTTTGAAATCAAGATTTTTTTATTTCCATAGTAAAGTTTATTTGACTCATGCTTCATGTTACTTGTGAAATTTGCAAAAACCGCTGCGCTGCTGCTCGCATGCGCGATCTCACTAATTCTAGGCATATCTTTCGGCCCAGCGGGATTTATTGACTTTAAGGATCCCCTAATGCAAACAGTTGTCCTCGACTACAGGCTGCCGAGAGTTCTTCTAGCGATGCTGGTCGGAGCATCGCTGGCATCTGCTGGATGCGCAATGCAGGCGTTCTTCCGCAATCCCCTTGCCGACCCATACATTCTGGGTGTTTCCAGCGCAGCCAGTGTTGGTGCTGCACTCGTTATCTCCCTAGGAATAGGAAGCACGTGGAACATCGTAATTTCAGCCTTCATAACCTCATTGATCGTCTCCTTCACTGTCTACAGACTCGGAAGGCATGGAGAAAGTTATGCGGTGCTTCTGGCCGGAATTGCAGTTTCTTCATTTCTTTCCGGGCTTACCGCAATAATTATATACTTCTCGCAACAAAGCGCTCATGAAATCATCTTCTGGATAATGGGCAGTTTTTCAAGGGCCGTATGGCAGAAGATATGGCTTATAATAATCCCATTTTTCATAGGAATTACCTATCTGCTGCTCAATTCCTGGAACCTAAATGCAATACTGCTGGGCGAAGAGCATGCAAGATCGGTTGGGATAAATGTTGAGAGGTTCAGAAAAGAGCTCATTGCCGTAACATCGCTTTTAACGTCTGCAACCGTTGCCGTCTGCGGGATTATAGGTTTTGTTGGAATAATCGTTCCTCACACAATGAGGCTGATTTTCGGCGAGGCCCATCAAAGACTGCTGCCCTCCGCGATTCTGTTCGGCGCCACATTGATGCCTCTGGTAGATCTGCTTGCAAGAACATGCACAAGCGGGGAAATCCCTGTTGGAGCCATGACCGCGATCCTCGGTTCACCCTTCTTCCTTTACATACTGAAACGCGGGCTATGAGGCTTGAAATAAGGGATCTTGGAGTCGAACTGAGGAGTAGGGAGATACTGAAAAACGTTACGCTCAAACTCGAGGAAGGGGAGATTCTGTCCATTCTGGGCCCGAACGGAAGCGGAAAATCAACCTTGCTCAGGACAATTTTCGGGATTCTAAAACCTCTGAAGGGCGTTGTTCTATTCGACGGGAAAAGACTCGAATTCGATGATATTGCAAAAATCGCAGCCTACCTTCCACAGGAAATACCGCAGACGAGGTTGAGGGTTATAGACATTGTTTTGCTCGGCAGAACACCGCATCTCAGCGGAATAAGGAGGGCCAAAAAGGAGGATTACGAAATAGCTTTGAATGCGCTGAATGAGGTGGGACTTCGGGGATTTGAGGAAAGGATATTCGATGAGCTGAGCGGCGGAGAAAAACAGAAGGTGATGCTAGCAAGGCTTTTTGCGCAGGAACCTAGAGTGATGCTCCTAGATGAACCAACTGCACATCTGGATCTTTCATCCCAGATAGAGGTAATGAGGTTGATCAAGCGGCGAGTTGAAAACGGCTGCTCAGCAATAATAGCCATGCATGACATAAATCTGGCGGCGACGTTTTCCGACAAGATTTTGATGCTCAAAAACGGGGAAGTCCATCGCGCGGGGAAGGCTGAAGACGTCATAACTCCTGAATCCGTCAGGGAAGTTTACGGTGTTGACGTGGCTGTCAGGAAGATTGGAAAATCCGTTATAGTGATTCCGGTCGCAAAGAGTTCGAAAAACGGTATTCGCGTTCATGTAATCTGCGGTGGCGGAAGCGGGGCGGAAATAATACAGACGCTCGTGGAGGCCGGATACAGAGTTTCCGCCGGAGTTCTCAATGTCCTCGACAGCGACTGGGAAATTGCAACCGAGCTCGGATGCGAGGTAGTTTCAGAAGCTCCCTTCAGCGATATAAGCGATGAGAACCATGAAAAAAACCTGAAAATGGTTGAAGAAGCTGACTTTGTCATTCTGGCAAATCTGAGCATTGGAAGGGGAAACTTGAAAAATCTAATTGCCGCAAATCTGGCGGCAAAGCTCGGAAAGCTGATTGTAGTCGAAAGAAGTGAAATTAGGAGTAGGAATTTCGCAGGAGAGATGGCCGAAAAAATCTATTCAGAAATCAGTTCGAAGTCCATAATTGTAAAAAACGAAAGCGAGATTCTGAATGCAATCCGAGATCTTGCCGGCAGGCTACCTAAAGGGCGAGGTTTTGTAAATTAATGCGGGGGGAGGGATTCGAACCCTCGAACCCCTACGGGAGTGGACCCTGAATCCACCGCCTTTGTCCACTCGGCAACCCCCGCTAAAAGCAAAGTGTATCTTAAGGTTATCAGCTTTTCGCTTCTTAAGGCTCAAATTGCTTCAAGAGAAAGATGTTCTAGATTCAAATTATACCCGGCCAAATGTTGGAAAAGGATTTGAAACTGCTTGGGCGATTTATTTAAATATAGATCAAAAATTTTGTTTGATGAAAAGAAAGGGTTCGAGATTTGAAAGGGAATTAATTGAGGAACTGTGGGAAAACGGTTTTGCAGCTGTCAGGGTAGCCGGTAGCGGGGCCTCACATTTTCCTTGCCCGGACATTGTTGCAGGAGATGGATCTGCTTTCTTCGCATTCGAAGTAAAAATGAGAAAGAATCTGCCACTTTATTTATCCTCCGAAGAAATAAAAAAGCTTCAAGAATTTTCAAAGGCATTTGGGGCAAGCGGATACATAGCGCTAAAACTTCCAAGAGAGAAGTGGAGGTTTTTCAGAATTGAAGACCTAAAAAAGACGCCCAAGGGGTTCAGGATCGATGAGGATGTTTACGCGATGGGAAAAGATTTCCATGACCTTAAGGGAATCATTCAGACCCGTCTACCTTATCACGATCAGAAGGGTTTCTATGGCAGCCGCAACGAATAACATTGGAACCACGATTTTGAAGAATTTTATAACAGAGACCTTTATTTTCTTTCCCAGACCCTTTCTATCCTTTATGAGCGAGATTCCGAGCTGTACACCGTAACTGCAGGCGAGTATAACTGCCGGTATTTCCAGTATTCCGTGGGGAAGAAGCAAAAAAACAAATTTCAAAATTCCCATTTCTTCCCCCAGAAATTTCGCAAAGAAACCGATTATGAGTCCGTTTAAGAAAATGAAGAGGACAGGCACTATTCCAAAAAATACTCCCAGAATCATGGCAAAAAACGACTTTATCGAATTGTTTAAGAATATTATAAGGAATATTTCCAGTGGGGAGATGTCTCTGGAAACAAATGTCCTGAAAAATTCTCTCAGGTCTTCCATTTCCTTCTTTGCCAAATCAGGATATGCTTCCGCCAAAAAGTATCCCAGGTAACAGGAGCCAAGAAAAAGGATTGAAAGAAGAGCAAAGATCAGCTTTAACGTGAGCTGTCCCGCCTTTAAAGGCGAGGCTTCCGGCGTTAAGGGAGGCTTTACGCTCTTCCCCTCATCTGCCGGTTCGGGGGGTTCACAGCTCCCCCATCCCATGCCTCTCGCTAAGGCATGGGCTATATTTGTTGTAAACAAGCCCGCGTTTCGGGGCATCTGAATTCCCTGTTCCATTTGTTTAAGCTTTTTCATCCCCGCCCTGAAGGACGAGGTTTTCGGTTATAAAGCATTTTTGCCCTCAAGGTTAAAAAACTTTTTAATCCGTGATCTATTTGAGACATGTTCAGGCTGATCCTTCTGATTGCGATAGCAATGCTCCTGTTCGGCATATACAATTCATTTTCCCTTCCGGCGAAAATAGAGAGCTACAGAATAGTATTCCTCCATGTTCCCTCCGCAATCGCCTCATACCTCGCCTTTACAGTTTCCTTCATCTATTCAATATCCTTCCTCAGGAATAGCAGTCCGAAAAGTGATGAAATTGCAAGCAGATCGGCAAAGTTCGGATTCATTATGGCAATAGTTGCATTCATAAGCGGGGCAATATGGGCTAAAGAAACCTGGGGAGCCTATTTTACATGGTACGAGATCAGGGAAGTCATTGTCCTGCTCATGCTCTTCATATATGCCGTCTATTTCTCACTGAGAAACCTCGTTGAAGAAAAGGCAAGAATTTCTGCGATTTACCTCATAATCGCGTATATTACTGTTCCCCTCAGCTACATTTCCGGATTTTTCTCCCCACTCCATCCCAGGCCATTCGAGGCTGAATTCTCACCCGAATGGAGGCTGAATTTGATTCTAATGATTATATCCTTTGCCCTAATCTACGCATCCTACATGCTCAAAGAAACTAGGAAGATAAACCAAAAAGCTCATAAAACTTAAAAACATCTTTTCTTGAGGGCTCGTGGCCTAGCACGGATATGGCGGCAGCCTCCTAAGCTGCAGGTCGCGGGTTCAAATCCCGCCGAGCCCGCTAAAAACTCTTATTTCATGCTCGCAGTCCCAGCAAATTTAAGGTTCTTATCTAAATCTTGAACAAACTAGAGGGCCAAAGAAAATTAGGAGGGCGTTGAAATTACAGAAAAGAAATTTTATTACTTAAGGAAAATTTTATTTATACCGCTCCCTTTCTTTCACCATGAAGATAATTCAGAGTGTTATCGAAGAGGCTGAAGAAGGGGATAAACTGCTGATAACTTTTCCGGATCTTTACAGCTTCTACACAGTTTGCTCGTGGCTTAACCAGAACTTTGGAGACTTTTTTTGGATTCTATGGACAGATGCAGCCGTTGAGAGGATAAATCATCTCGGAAAAAAATACGGTTTCCCAAAACATGGGGAAGCCGTTTTGATTGCATCAGAAAAGGATTGCTTTCCCCTAAAAATACTGGAAAAGCTTAAAATTGAGGAAATAAACAGATTGAAAAGTTTTTTGCCTGAAAACAGACTGATTCTTTCCTTTGGTATGAACTTCCTATCATTCTACGGAATAGATGCATCGAAGGCGATAGAGTCGCTTATAGAAATCGACAGGGGAATTCTCATCAACGCCGTCATCGGAAAAATCCCCGAAGGTCTAACAGCCTTTCACGACGTTCAGATAGATATAATAAAGAGTGAGGACTCCTTTATCGCGTACCACAATTATGTTGCCAAGCTCACGTTTTCGATGAAGGGGGGTGTTACGATTGTTAGCGACAGCCTCGAAATGCGTTGAACTTTTTAATTCTGAGATGATTCTAAAAATGTGGACTTACTCCAGCAGATAAAACAGCTCGAGGAGGAAATAAAAAGGACTCCATACAACAAGGCAACAGAACATCACGTCGGAAGACTTAAAGCGAAGCTTGCAAGGCTAAAGGAGGAGCTTGAAAAGGAGAAAAGGAAAAGTGCAAGGCAGACGATTTCCATAAAAAAAGAGGGGGATGCAACCGTTGCCCTAGTAGGCTTTCCATCTGTCGGGAAGTCTAGCCTTCTAAACGCTTTAACGAATGCAAAAAGCGAGGTTGGAGATTACGATTTCACGACAAAGAAGCCAGTTCCCGGAATAATGGAATACAAACACGCAACTATACAGATCATCGATATGCCGGGAATCGTTGAGGGTGCAGCTAGCGGAAAAGGGAGGGAGAAAGAAGTCCTTTCAGCCGTTAGAATTGCCGATCTCATAGTTATAGTTGCAGACGTTTTCAAACTGGATTCAATAGAAATTGTAAAAAGGGAACTCTATGAAGCGGGGATAAGGCTCGACCAGAAACCGCCGGATGTTGTGATAAGGAAAAAGGACCGGGGAGGGGTAAAGATAAGTTCAACCGTACCACTGGGCCTCGATGAGAGGACAATTGCCGAAATTCTGAAGGAATACAAGATTCACAATGCAGACGTGCTCATAAGAGAGAACATAACGATGGAGAGGCTGATCGATGCCCTAAACGGGAACTGCGTTTACATTCCCTCGATAACCGTGGTGAACAAGATAGATATCATGGATGTTGACGTTAACGCAATAAAGGTATCCGCAACAAAGGGGATAAACCTGGATCTGCTCAAGGAAGAAATTTACAGAAAACTGAGGTTCATAAAGGTTTATCTAAAACCGCCCGGTGAAAAAATGAGCGAAAAACCAATGATTCTGAGGGAGGGGGCAAGAATCGAGGATGTGTGCAGGAAGATACACAACGACTTCGTTGAAAATTTCAAGTACGCGAGGGTGTGGGGAAGATCTGTAAAGCATGAGGGGCAGAGAGTTGGACTGGACCACGTACTGAGCGACGGAGATGTTGTATCGATCTACACATAGCGGAATTGAACGGTTTTGGATAAACCGATAAAAGTTATATTGTCCAAAGCAATTCCTTGAAGATGGTGGTATTATGAGGAAGATAGATGAGAGGGAATTCCTTCAGGTGATAAACAGCGACAAACTGGTCGTCGTGGATTTCTATGCAGACTGGTGCATGCCCTGCAGGTTCCTCAGCCCTCTGCTGGAAAAGCTATCTAAGGAATACAAAGAAGTTGAATTCTACAAGATAAACGTTGATGAAAATCAGGAACTGGCCTTTGAATACGGAATTTCAAGCATACCAACAGTGCTTTTCTTCAGAAGGGGGAGGGTAGTAGGCGGATTTGTGGGGGCTATGCCGGAAAACATGATAAGAGAGGAACTGGAAAGAGCACTGGGGTTATGATTTCGGTTAGCCACCCCTTTAAAGGTGAAGTTTCCGGCTTTAAGGCTTCACTCTTCTTTTATTCCGCTTTCAAAAGCCAATTTCCTACCTTGCCAAAGCATTGTTATGCTAATCCTTCCCTCGGCTTGGGCAAATCCTAAGCTTTCCTCCCCGAAAAGATGATGGGGGATCTTTTTGATCGCGGTATTAGGCTGCAAGGGTTGCGGAACATGCAGCAGGGTCTGCCCCGTTCCAAATGCGATAGTGAGAAATGGAGGAAAGGTTTTAAGGATAAATGAGGAGGTGTGCAAGAAATGCTACGACTGCGTGAGGGCATGTCCATACGGGGCATTGATAGTTATGGACTGAAAGCGATGGAGTTGGTAAAAAGATACAGCGAAAAAGGGATAATTCCAAAGGAGGAACTGGATGAAGAAACCATGATAATACTCGAAGATTTAAAACTTGCCTTGCCAATAAAATCCGAAAAAGATTCCCTTGCCTGGATTTCAAGGCAGTTCGGGGAGGACATGGAGATACCGTACATTGTGAGGTTCTTCTTCAGATTCATGGACTGGAAAAAGGCAATAGTAGAATATTTCAGGGAAATAGGCGAGGAAAAGGCCGAGGAATTCGTGGAAATATTTGAGGAAATAAAAGATAGGGCAAAAAACTTGCTAATCTGCGCGGAGGACCTTGTTGACATAGCCATGAAGCACGGAAAAGAGCCGGGAGCTTTGATTTCCGAGCTAAAGGGTTCGGGGCTGATAAGTCCAACCGTTGGATGCGGGGCCTTCGGAAAAGCACGGGCACCGCTCTACGAGCTCAACAAGTTCTTTGTGATCATCTCGCAAAGTTCTTAATATTCGAGAACCAATGCAGCTGTGCTGATCGCAGTTTCCGTTTACGGTGAGGACAGGATAGGAATAGTGCATGCCGTTTCAAAGGCCCTTGCCAGCTGCAATGCAAACATAGTGGATATAGAGCAGACAGTTCTGCAGGGAATTTTTGCGATGTTCATAGTTGCTGAAGCAGAAAACATTGAATGCGTTGAAAAGAACCTGAAAGAAGTTGAAAGATCCCTTAATCTGAAAATAAGCCTCAATCCCTTCGAAAGAAAGGAGGGAAAAAAGAAGAATCTTTTCGTCGTAAGCGTAATAGGAAAGGACAAAGTCGGGATAGTCAGGGATATTACTGCGATTTTCCTTAAACACGGAATAAACATTGAGAGGACAAGCTTAATGGCAAGGGACAAGCTCATAATGATAGAATTCGTAGTTGACATCGGAGATTCCGATCTTCAGAGCCTTAGAAGGGAGCTGCTGAAGGAGGGAGAAAGGCTAGGTCTCGATATCGTCCTTCAGGATTACGAAACGGCAATGAAAGAGAAAAGGCTTGTCGTCTTCGATCTAGATTCAACCCTCATCGAGACGGAGATAATCGACGAGCTCGCCAAAGAGGCGGGAGTAGAGAAGGAAGTACAGGAGTTAACGAGAAAAGCTATGAACGGCGAGTTTAGCTTCAGAGAGGCTCTAGAGCAGAGGATTAAGCTGCTAAAAGGTCTTCCGGTTGAAGTCCTTGAAAGGATATACTCCAAGATCGAATTCACCGAGGGAGCTAGAGAGCTGATTTCCGCGCTTAAGAGGGCAGGATACAAGGTTGCACTGGTAAGCGGGAGCTTTACGTATTTCACGAACAGAATAAAGGAAGAGCTTGGACTCGACTACGCGTTTGGCAACGAGCTCGAAATAGTCGATGGAAAGCTCACTGGCAGGATAAAGGGAAGGATAATAGATGCCCAAGAAAAGGCCAAAATAATAGAGGAGATAGCCAAAAGGGAAGGAATTAGCATGGACAAAGTTGTTGCCGTGGGCGATGGAGCGAATGACAAGATAATGATCGAAAAAGCCGGGCTTGGAATTGCCTTCAACGCAAAACAGGTTCTTAAGGAAATAGCAGATGGAAGCATTTCCAAGGAAAATCTTATAGGACTTGCAGGAATACTGAAGCTGCCTTCAGAATTCAGGAAAAGGCTCGAATGAAGTTAAACTTCGTTCTCGCTGTTTACATAGCAACACTCCTTGTCAAAATTTTCGTCTATCTACTTTCCGGGCTTCTGGTGATTCTTGCGGATGTGATGCATTCACTTGCGGACATAGCACTCCTGCTAATTCTGATAGCAGCCTCGCATGTATCGAAAAAGGATGCAGATGAGAGGCATCCATTCGGCCATGGCCTAATAAAGAACCTCGCCTCCCTAGTTGTTTCTGTGGCCTTCATAACGCTGATTTCCTTCGAACTGGCAAAAGAGGGGATAGAGAGAATTTTCAACCCCGCAAACTACGAAAATGTTGAAACGGCCCTTTTTGCAGAACTTCTGGTTCTAATTCTGCTCCTCCTCGCCCTACCGGTTTTGAGAAAAGAGGGCGGGATCCTGAACAGAACGGCGCTTATGGAAACAGTTAACGATTCCCTTTCAACTCTCGCCGCGATAGTAGGAATAACGGCAGTTATGGCCGGCTACAAAGCTTTTGACGGTATATCCGCAATTTTCGTCGCAATTCTGATAGCATTCAACTCTTTCAGGTTGTTTAAGGAGAACGCAACATTCCTTCTCGGCCTTTCGCCGCCTTCGGAATTTTATTCAAAGATCGAAAAATCCGTGATGGAAGTCAGAGGGGTTGATGGTGTGCACAACTTGCTGGCGGTTTATACTGCGGAGAACGAGATACACCTTGACCTGCATGTCACAATAGACGGGAGAATGAGGGTTGAAGATGCGGAAAAGATTTCCGGTGAAATTGCAAGAAAGCTCAGATCGGAATTCCCCGAAATAAAGCACGTTTCCATTCATTTCTGCCCATATTTGAAAAAGGGTGAATTGCAGAAATGATCAATCCGGATCCAAGCCGATGTTCAGAGATTCGCTGAGCATGAAATTGGTTCCGCTAAAGCCAAGATTGACGTACTTCTCCTCACCTCTGTTTATCGAATTGAATTTCCACCAGTAAACACTCCCGCTTGAGCCGTTGCTGTTATAGTCACCGCTGAAGGTTACAGATAGTCCGTAGGGCTTGATCCAGTACACAGTCACATTCCTCGCATTTTCATGAGCCCTAACCTTTATCGTTGCATTCATTCCGTAAAGCGAAATTTCGGCGGAAACGTTTAGCTTCTTCGAGATCCTCGCATTTGGCCCGAATTCTGAGCTGTTGCCTCTGAAGATTGTCATAGCTGTGATAATCGAACCGCTGTCCACACCCTTTCCAGCAACATTGATGTATCCGCTGAAGTATCCGCTGCTGTCTGCATTTAGACTTCCAAGGTATATCCACCCCTCTCCATAGTATCTGGGAAGCTGCGAGCTGTTGCTCCAGTTGTTTCCGATAAGACTGTCTCCATTTGTTGAATTCCTGACCAGGTAAATTTCGATGTTTGCATTTGCAAAATTCGAGCTACCTCCAATGCTCTCATTTCCGATAAAGCCCCCAACATAAAGCTGATCTCCGTCCAGCTCGGAAATCGTGATAACAGGATAATCCACACCGCAGTTGGCCATGCTGCAGTTCAGCAGCCCGTCGTTCAGAGTTACGTTGTCCCCGCGATGCGCAATTTCCGGATTATCTGCATTCACCAGATCTATTCCGAGCTTTGTGTTGTTGTATATCGAGTTCCTCGTTATAGTGACGTTGAAAACGTCCTTGTTGTAGCGCACAACAGCAATTCCGTGGCCGAAGTTATCCCTTATCAGGCTGTAGGCAACTAAACTGTCGTTCGCATGTATCCTTATTCCAGCAGTTTCACCTATGCTACCAGTTTCATTTCCAAAGGCGTTTGCCTCCACGGAACAGTTAAGAATCCTTATCCCTTTACCCCCATACCAGCTCTCTATCCCCTGCGCTGCAGCCTTTGCCGAAACGCATCTTTCGATTGTTACATTCGATGCGGAATTTTCCATGCCTATGTTGTCGCCCCCAGCGAAAGTAAGGGCATTTCTGAAGGCGATCACATTCTCAGCCCTTCCTGCTTTGACACTGCTATTGTAGAAAAGCAATCCGTAGCGCTCTGCAAAGGCGACAATCGAGTTTAGGACAGTGGTGTTGTTTCCTTCAAGCCAAAGATTTGCCCCTCCAGTTCTGTTCAGCCCGCTGGATTTCGGATCTGTTCCATTCGCCCTTAAGCCGGCGAAAACATTCTCGATCGTTAGGTTTTCTGCATAGCTTCGCAGAACTCCTGGATACTGGTTGTAATTGCTTCCGAAGATCGAAATATTCCGGATTTCGGAATTCGAAGCTGAAGAGCTAAGATTAAGCACGGGATTCAGATTTGATCCGTATATCTCAACCTCTGGCTTTGGAATTGCGTAAAGCATCGCCTCATCTCCGCTGAAAGGAATTCCATCGATTCCAACACCCACGGGGATGCTTTCCCGCGAATCGACGCTCTTAAGGTCTTTCGTTTCGTAATCGTAGATCACGTAACCTTGGTTGCTATCATTGACGCTCATATCCGCCCTAAGCAAGGTTCCGTTTATTTCGACGGGATCCGAAATGTCTAAGCTTCCAAGGCTTGCGTTTAGGGGTATAAACCACCAAGAGCCATTTGAATCGTAAGCATTTGCGGGAACGCTCATCACGAAGTAGCTTCTCTGCTTCCCGCTGATCGCGTTTGAATTTAGCACGAACTGCCTGAAGCAACCCTGGCAGAATCTAGGATTTGCCGTATCGTCGTCAGCATCCCTTGTATTTGTGACCACGCTGAAGTTGAAGCCGAAGTAGAGGGTTTCGTTGTTGTAGCTCGAGCAGTTTATTGTGATGAAATGCTCCGCTCTGCCAGCAAAGATGTTTCCGCTGTAGCTCACGTTGTCGCTCAGCTCAGTTCTTCCGCCAAAGAATGGGATCAGCTGTGAGTAATTGCTATCATTCGTCTGAAAAGTCTGCTCAGCCCATACGTGGCCGATGCTGTAGCCTGAATTGTAATTAAGGCTCGCATTTGTTGCGTTTATGCTCTTTGAATTCACAACAACGAAGTAAGTCTTAGTTATGTCCTTCACAACTCTGAAGCTGAAGTTACCGTTTGAATCCGTCAATTTTCCTCCTACAATCCTGTCTCCGCTGTCTGGAATTCTGTTTCCATTCATGTCCTCAACTAACAGAACTTCCACGCCACTTATCGGCATGTCTTCGCCATCGTTTCTCCCCAGCGGGAATAGATCATGAAAGACTCTGCCTTTTATGTTGAGAACAACCGGCGGCTTGAAGTAAAGCCCCTCGCTGAGGTTCACTGCAATTCTAAAGTGATTGTATGTTGAATAGTCTTGTCCTACAGTTGAAAGCTGTGTTACGTTTATCTCCCAGACCCCGCAATCACCAGAATAAGAAGTTATATTCCATGCATTATTTCCAGTTGGATTCCATACACTCTGGCTTCCGTCGGGGGCCGTTACCATCACGCTGAGATTCGAATCGGGATCGTAGATTGCGAGCTTGAAGTTGCAGGCATAGACATAAAAATACCTGCTCTTTGAAACATCAGTGCTGCTTGCACTCACTATCATAGAGTCATTGGTACCGTAAAATGTCTCGCCACTTATAATATGCGTTGTGTTCGCCCTTAAGTTTATCTCCTCTGCCCCTGTTACGTTGAGACCGTAATATTTCCATGAATTGGCGTTTGTACTAAATTCAAGCCTCCACCAACCAAACGTGTTATTGGTTGGGATTGACAATTTTGATGTAGTAGGCAGATTATTGCTTGGGTCGTAGACGTTCAAAGTTATACCACCCCCAGAAACATTTGCGGTTATATTGAAATAGTCCCCAGAAGGGACGTAGAGCCAGTAAACGTGAGGGGAACTGCTCTTTATAATCCCCGCACCGTAGGTTCCTATGAAACCGACCCATCCGACGCCGCCATCATCTGAAATTACCCCGTTCTCCTCTCCGTCCTCATCACCGAAGCCGCCGTCTTTAAAATGCAGGACTACATAGCTACCCTCAACTTTGGCCTTGAAGGAACTCCACTCGAGAGTTCTCGGATTGAACTTGAAAAACGTGGCATTCCCCTCATCGTCCAGAAGACCTTCAAGGGAGGGATATAGAATCCTCACTTCAGCTTCTCCGCCCTTTTCGACTTCGATTCTGAACTTAATCAGCCCGTAGGGAAACTCAGCCGGTCTAGATGGAAGATTCTCCGGATCCACGAAGGCGAGGTAGTCGAGTCTTCCGCCCGTTTCGACACGGATTTCAAAATCATTTTCGCCCTTGACCTTCAGCTTCCCCTTTTTCGCTTCAATCTCCTTTTCAACGCTGAACTTCGGGATGTATAGCTTTATCGGATCCACTATCACTCCATTTGCCTCTCCATCCTCGTCGATCACACCATCTTGGAGCGTGAAAGTCAGCCTCCTTTTCTCGCTGAGCGTATAGTTCACGGGAACAAAGCTTCCGTTGATTTCTTTCCAGTAGTATACATGCAATCCATCCGGGATTTCGAAGGGTAGATCGATAATAACTTCAACCTTCTCCCCGATGCCTATCCCAGAAATCCTCAGGCTTGCGTTTTCACCGTCGAAGCTTAGCTCCTCGAACTTTCCCTTGCTGAGGGAGATGTTGAAGATCTTTCCGGCGAACTCGATGCTTCTGAAGTCCGAAATTGCGGGCTTTAGCCTAATTTCAGAGTTATTGCATATCAGAATGACTTCCTCAGCCCCCTCTGGCAGATCTAGCTTGAAAGTTCCGTTTTCCATGGCAGCCAATCCGCTCGAATTCGATGGGAGAATTAAGAAGCTAACTTCGGCATCGGTGAAATTTGCCGATGCTTTTCCGTAAACCTTTTTCCCCTCAATCCAAGCTTCAAGGCTGCATGAATCGACGAAGAACTCCCTCTCAATTCCGTCAACAAAAAGCCTGTAGGCTCCAACCTTTTCAGCAAGAAAATCGCATATCCAGCTTCCGTTCCTTTCGTAAAACTCGATAGGGATCTTTTCTCCATTGAAAAGGACATAACTCTCCTCAGGCCTGAAGTTCGTCTTTATCAAAATTTTTTCCCCGACGAAGTAAATCCTTCCAACCTCAATCCTCTTTTCGATCAGCTTAAGAAATGCGTTTCCGCACCTGAGCTCAATGAATTCCCAGCCATCCTTCAAGGCTATTGAGAATTCTCCGTTTTCCGAAAGATTAAGCATTCCCTCCGCTAATTTTGTCCTGTAGCTTAAAGAATTTGGCCTGACGAAATGCCAGCTCACATTCCCCTTCAAAACGCTGCCGTTGACTGAAGCTTCGATTTCGTAGCTATCAACGAAGAACTCTTTTGAAAAGCTTCCAATCTCTATCCTGTATTTCCCCATTTCCTTAAAAACGTATTCGACCTCATCGGAAAATTCCAGAAGGCTTGATGGCGTGAAAAGCCTTGCCTTTGCTCCCTTGATTTCCATCTCAAGCCTCTCGCCAACGAAGTACAGATCCTTCAAATCGGGCTTCTTCAAAACTAGCTCGGCGTTTCCATAGACGAGCTTAAGAACTCCCTCAGCCTCAACGCTAAAGCTACCGTTGCTGAGCGGGATTTTTTCCGTCCGATTAACCCTCCAAACCTCGATGTATTCTGGTTCCCTGAAAAGGCAGAAAATTCTGCCCTCAATCACATTTCCAACATTTGCCTCGATTCTGCATTCATCTACGACTATGTTTATCTTCTTCTCTCCAATCTGAACCTCGTAAATTCCCGCCCTCTTTGCAGGAAAACTGGAATGTATTACCCCATTTATTTTGCTTGTGTTTACTTCTATTTCCGATTCATTGAGCCTGACCAGCGGTTTCTCCTTCGAGAATATTTCAACAAGTTCACCGACAAAGTAGTAATTTCTTGGTTCCCTAATCACGGTTATTTCCGCATTTCCGCACTTCAGGATAACAAAACTGTTTTTAGGATAGAACTCAAAGCTGCCATTCAAAAGCGGGAGCTTTATCCATTCTCCATCGAAGACCTCAATAAAACTAGGCTCGAAAACATGCCATGTTACCTTTCCAACCAGCTTTTCCGCGAATTCAGCGTTTATCTCGTAGCTGTCGACGAAGAATTCGAATTCCGCGCCGTCTGCGAGGATCCTGTACTTTCCTATTTCCTCCGCATTAAACTCGACGAAGTAGTCTTTATCGTAGCTCAAGTTGAGCTCAAAAGTTCCTGAAGGCTTTTCCAGGATTACCTTCTCAGGCTTAAAACTTATCCGGATCTTTACTTTTTCTCCGGGGAAGTAAAGCTTCTCAGCGTATATCTTCCTTTCCAAAATCTGGAAGCTGAGGGAGAACTCAGCATTCCCAGCCCTTAGCTTTGCGGTATAATTCCCCTCGCTCAAGTTCAGGGGGATTGTGAAAGTTCCGTTATCAACTTTTACTTTCCCCTCCGTGCCGTTTACTGTGTAAAGAACCTCCTTTGGCTCAAAGAAGTAGTAGCTAACGTTCCCGACTATCTCGTTTTCGAGGAAAGTTGCGTTTATCTCGTAGCTGTCGACGAAGAATTCGAATTCAAAACCGTCAAGGATCAATCTGTACTTCCCAAGGATCACGTTTTTCTTCAGCTCAACAGTTGCAAGGCCATTTTCGAAGCGGATCTCATATTCCCTCCCCGAGGGATCGACCAGCTTGCCCGAAGTGAAGTTGCCACTCAACTCGATCGATTCTCCCGGGAAGTGCACCTTCCCTATATCAACGCTGAAGTTGAAGTGTTTTGAAGTCCTTAAATGCCCGTATTCTGCTTCGACAGAAAATTCCGTTGCATTGATCTTTCTAGGATCAAAAATCCCAGAGAATTCGTATTCCCTGTCTGCGAATACTTTAAGCCTTGCATTAACGAACTTCCCATCCAGCTCCGCGAAAATCGATCCGTTGTATGAAATTCTGAAGTCAACGTCGACGGTTTCATTTATCCTCGACTTAAGGCATGAGGCGGATATCTCATGCTTCCCGGGCGAGAGATTGAAAAAAGCTTCTCCAACCGCTTTTCCATGCTCCGAATCCAGGAGGTACTCTATTCTGGGCTCCAAGTAGTAAGTTTTTGCCGATATTCTAAGAACACCTTCGGAATACTTCAAGCTTAGATTGCATTGGTCAACGATGAAACCCCTTTCCATGCCATCGATGAAAACCCTGTATTCCCCGAGGACAACCCTCTCCCTCAACTCAAATTTCGCAGAATAAGAGCCGTTATCTCTGGAAAATCTCAGCTCGAAAGTTTCGTTTGCGGGTGAAATTATGAAAGCTTTTTCTGGCTTGAAATTCGTCTTTATGAAAACAGTATCCCCTGGAGAATAGAATTCATCAAGCTCTATTGTTGAGTTCGAATATTGCTCAAGATCTGCGGAAAAGGGAAGGATGAGGATCAGAAGGATGAATGGAACCAAATTTTTCATCGATTCCACAAAAAATTTGTGAGAGATGGATTAAAAAATTTCACCTTCTTCCGTTCCTTCTAACAATAAGCGCAGCGGTTCCTATTGCTGCAAAAACAGCTGCAGCTAATGTGCTCTCGTAATTTGTGGCCTTTGCACCGCTAACTAGTGTTATCTTCGGCGACGTCTGCTCGTTGAGCGAATACATTGGATCTATGCCAACTATGAACACATCAAGGACTCTGAAGTCACCGGTTCCGTTTAGCTGGTAGAATATGACGACTGTTTTGTTATCAGCGATTTCTCCCCAATCCTCGTATGAGCCATTTCCGTCAGCGCCTCCATTCAGGGGCATCAGGCGCCACCAGTATCCTTTCCTGTATATTCCAGAGAGATCTTGGGAACCGTTTCCTGCTAGCATAGATGAATTGTTCACCCAGTTTCCATCCTTTCCAGTATCAGTCCATGTGTTGTTCCAATTGAATTCGCTGAAATTCGTCGGAATAAGATCGTAGACGTAGACGTAAGGCGACATATTTCCGCCGATGTTTTCGACGACGAGGTAGATGTCAAAAACGCTACCGTTTTCTGGACTGCTAGCACTGCTGTTGTAGAGCACATGTTTGGTAACCTTGACCAAGTAGGTGCCTATGATGTAGATTTTTTCAATGACTATGAAGTTGCTTCCGTATGTTACGTTGTAGTCGTTGGATGTCGTGTTGTTTGTTCCCCAGCCTTTATTAGAATCTTTAATCAGCTTGAAGGTTGCGTTTGCCCAGATTATCGGGACTTTGTCATAGCTGAAGTTCATCCAATCGCTACTACCGGGCAGCGTGACTGATGGACTTGTGCTGTTGAGCTCCCAGGGCAAATTTGAATTTGAGCTGTTGTATTCACAGATGACATTACCAGTACTTGGACTTTCAGATTGATTGCATTTGAAGGTTTCGGAAACATAGTCGCTAAAACTGCTCTGATTCGTGGCCCACATCGTAACGTTTGTGACAACATAACTCAGACCACTAGCTTTGTTCGTTATCGTTACATTCCCCCTCCACCAAGTATATCCACTGTCATAATACGGCCCGTCTTTCGTAACGTTGATGCTTGCGTTTCCCATTGCAAACACGTCAACAACATAGCTTCCGCTGATGTTTACATAGCTGAGGTTGAACTCAAACACCGCAAAGCCAAATGGCGCGATGTAGTATGGGGCCGCACTGCTATTCGTGTAGTTTCCTGTAACGTTGAAAGTGATGTTAACATATGGGTTCGTGGTGTTGAGGACTATATTCGTCACGTTAAAAGCGTCTGTATCCGTTGCATCGCTGTAGGGGCTGTTAAAGATATTACAAGAGCCTTTATCTGTGGAGCAAGAGCTTAAATTCAGATATGTCCAGTTTGGACTTCCGTAGTGGCTACTGCTGTTGCTCAGATACTTCGTTATGTTCAGCGTTACGTTGTTACCGCTTAAACTGCCAAGCGCAGTCTTCGTCCACCATGTATTGTTGAGGCTGACGTTAAAGTAAACGGTCCATGTGTAATTGCCCCCTGCGGGTATCTTTGATGGAACATATTTTTCGCTGATGTCAAACGGCGCTCCATTGTCAATGCCCATTGCACTATCGTTAACGTCGTAGAAAATGGAAACAGAACCACTGGTGTTGAGCAGCGGAATGTGGACAAAGCAGTTCGCTCCGCTCGTGTTGAAAACTCCGATTTTGTTTATCCTGTCGGGAACAAAGCTTGCCAAATTGCTAACACTAACAGCGGAAAGCGTATTGTTAACGGAGAGAACACAATTGCCCGTAATATTTTTTAGATTCAAGGCAATCCATACATCGTAAATCGGGTCGTTTCCAGTGTTTGTGATGTTAACGTAACCGGTAACATTATGTTCTATTTGTAAATTGAATTTCTCCCATATAGTGTATTCAAGTTCAACAGTTGTGTTCACTTTCTCTTCTATCCTTATTTCCAGCGGCGCTGCACTTGCCATAGTTATTATTGTTATCACTACAAACATCACTATCTCTACCTTCTTTGCCAATTCGAAGGCTCCATTCATGGCCAAAATTCCAACCAAACGCTATATAAAATTTTTCGCGATTTGAATGATTTGGATTTTATGGTAATTATAACTAGTCGGTTCATCATCGACAAGTTTTTAAAATCGGATTCATTGAAAAATCGATGAGATTCCTCATACTGCTCCTAATTCTCCTTCTCATTCCTGCAGCCCAAGGAGCGGTGTTGGAGATTTCAGATATGAAGATAACAGTTCATGTTGCAGAAAAAGCCCACTTCAAATACGAGATAACCCTCAGGAATTTGATAGATAAACCGCTTGTCCCCGGAGTTTCCGAACTGAGGCTTCAGAAAGTTGAAAATCCGAAGTTTCTCATTTTTCCAATACCCATCGGAGAGAGAAGGGGCGAAGTTGATGTAGAGAATCTGAAAGCATATTCCGGAAACATGAACTTCAAATCGTATTACGAGAAGCACGGAGACTATTCATCAATTTACTACGAGATCTGGTATCCCATAGAACCACTTGGAGAGAGAACAGTTGTTGTGGAATTCGATGCAGACATAGTTGAAAAAGGACTGCTTTTCAAGAGTATCACCTTCCCGGTCGGCTCAGATATCGAAGTAAGGAACCTGCAGATCTCGATTTCATCCGACTGGAATCTCTGCTACAGGGAAGGGGATGCAAAATCCATACCGGCCAACCACATCGCATTCTTTACAGCGGAATTTTCCATGCTGCCGCTTCCATCGCTCCCCACCCGCGGCTATGTTCTCTTCTGGATAACAGTTTTAGCCCTCGCGCTGGCTGTTCTCTTTGTTATTAGAAGGCTATGAGAGTCGTTTTACTGCTACTGCTTATCGCAGCATCGCAGGCCTGCGTTTTCGAGATAAGGAGCGCTGTCTTCTATCCAAATGGAACGCAGGAAATAAGCAGGGACTGGCTGATCGTGGACTTCGAGAACAGCTACGGTTACGATCTGTTCGATGTCGAATTCGGAGACATCGCACACGTTCCCGTTATCAAAAAAGGGGAGAGGGTGAGAATAGATCCCTACAGAATCGTCACACCCCAGAATTTCCCGATAACCATAAGCGCGAGCACCCGTGTTTTCGCGGACAGAAGCGAAATAGAATACAGCGTTACAAATCTCGGGAATTCGACCGAGATCGAGATATCCTTCCCGGCATTCAGCGATCTCATATCCTGCGAGAACTGCGAGATTTCAAACGGTAGCATAATATTCAGGAAAATTCTGGAAAAAAATGAGACTGCAAACTTCAGGCTGATCACAAACAGAGCTTTTTCAGTTCCAGATGCAACGATCGGCTTCAGCTATGATGAACCTTTCAGCCTGAACTTCACGGCCAACATACCGGTGAGCGTTGTAAAGGGAAGATCGGACAAATGGATGGGGTTCTTCAACGTAACCAACACGATCGACCGTGAAATAGAGGTCAGGGCTGCGGCTTTTGCGGATTTCCAGAACGGAAGCAGGACTGAATTGTTCAAAGAAACCTTTGTTCTGAAAAAAGGCGAAAATTTCAGCAGATACGTGGAAATAGAGAGCGAGGAGGTTCCGATATTCATATTCAAGATAAGCGCAAGGGTTTCGGATTTCTGCAGGCTAAAGATTCTTCCTGCTTACGAAGCTGAGGGAAGATTCATCATAGGCCAGGCCCTGCTTAAGGGATTTAGCTATCATCCCGCATTTCCGCTTCCGGCTGCGCTTCCGGCTGGTTTGCCGCCATCTGTGGAAACTCCTGTACTGCCAACTCCACCAACAACAATCCCGACACCCGCAACTACTGCCAAAAGAGAGGAAAGGATATCTCTGGAATTCAGGATTCCTTTCGAAAGGGTTCCCAGAGAGCTCGTGATCCCCTATTTTGTCGCAATGTTCCCCTCCTTCTTTGGTCTCTTCTTTGTAACGGTTTTCTTCCCGATAAGATCGAGAAGGGGTGTAGTTGCAACTAGAGATCAAGAAGCAGCGAGAATTTTTTCACCGAGATTCCGCGTTTACTGTCCGCCATCTAGTCCGATAAGCTTCGGAATAGTTGTTGAACCAGACGGAGATATCGTTTCGGCATTGATGGAGAATGGAATTCCTAGGAATTATGCTGAAGCGATAGCCGTTGCGGCAAAAGTTAAAAAGCCATTGATTGTAGAAAGGGAAGATGTCGCCAGAATTGCACTAAAGCTTGGCATACCGGTGATACTGTATGGAAAACATCGATGAGCTGATGGAAGAGGTTTTGAGGAAGATAAGGTTCAGGGATACAGTTGCCGCGGTGGCAATTTCAACGGCATTCGTCGCATTCGGAATTCTAATACTAATCCTTCTGGATGTCATCTTCGTTTCCCTAGCATTCAAAACGGCCGTGTCTATCTTTCTTTTAGTTCTGGCATGGGTTTTGATGGTCTCCGGAATTTACCTGCTCACATCCATACCAATTCCCCCCCTTCCGCCCAGAATTGTTGCGGATTCCCAAGGAATTGCAAAACTGCTTGAAAAGGGATACAGTGGAAGGATTTTTGTGACAAGGGAAACCTACAGAAGGATACCGCCAAAATTTGGCCTCAGGGCAAACCTTCAGATAATCGAGGTTGACAAAGAGGAGGCCGAAAAATATGCGAAGTTCGGCGAAGAACTTTCCTATGCCATTGCAGGTGCAAAAAAAATAAGGGCAAAGGTTGTAAGCACTAAAAAGATGAAAGCAGCCGGAGTTGAGATCCTCACAGCGGACGAGATTGTCGAAATTCCATCGAAAAGTTTATGAAAATATGCTTGATTTTAAAGCATGGTATTGCTCGTCGCTTTGGACGCAAAATCAGACAGAAGCGAAAGAGTCATAGCTTTTTCAATATCCGAAGCGAAGCTCAGAAAGGAAAAAATAATTTTCGTTCACTCGCTTTACGGAGGAGATAAAACGAGTCCAAAGGAGATAGAGGAGGGAGAGAAACTTCTTAAATGGGCGGAAGAGATTGCGAAGAAGGAGGGAATCGAATTCGAAACAAAGCTCCTTGTCAGGGGAAAGCAGCCCGCAGAGGACATAATAGAATTTGCGGACGAGATAAACGCAAGCATGATAGTGATCGGAGTTAGAAAGAGAAGACCTGCCGGAAAAGTCATATTCGGCAGCGTTGCTCAGGATGTGATTCTGCACGCAACTAAACCTGTTGTTTGCGTGAAATGATGAAGCTGAAATCCAAGGGCTGCAACGTATATCTCACAAGACTGAATGAAAGGATTTTCCTTATAGATACTGGAATGGATGGAAAAATGGTTGCAGAACAGATAAAAGAGCTTGACGGAATAATAATTACGCATGCTCACTTCGATCACATCGCAGGAGCGAGAGATATAGAGAGAACGTTCGGCTGTCCGGTTTTTGCTCATCCCGATGATATCCCATATATACTGAGGGAGAAAGATTTCACTTATTCCGGTATTTTAGGGAAAATAGTAAAATTTGTAGAGAAAATGACCAAGTTCAGCCTTCCGGAAAACTTGAAAAGCGTTCTGGATTTGAGGGAGATAAAGATTTTGCACACCCCTGGTCATACGCCAGGAAGTATTTGCATTTTCGAGGGTGAAAAGGTCTACTGCGGAGACTTGCTGAGGGGAAATGCAAAGTTATCGCACAAAAGCTTCTGCAGCGACTATGGAAAATATCTGGATTCAGTCAGAACCTTTTTAAATCTTGAGTGGAAAACAGCCTTCCCCGGCCACGGAGGGGAAATAGAAAAGAGTTTCGCGCTGAAAAAGCTTAAAAAATTTTAAAAATTATCTAACCGGTATTTCAAGGCTTGGATTCCAGTGGCAGTCCCAGCATTCCGGCTTTATTCCAACGTAATTGTGGCACTTGTCGCAGAAAACTGTCTTATCCTGATGGCATTCCCAGCAGGTGTTGGTGGAAGCATGGAATTCCTTGCCGTACGTGAAGCTGTGGTAAATCCTGCCCCCCTCGGCACCGTGCCTTATGGCGTTAATCCTCCATTCCTGAAGCAGAAGCATGTGGTTTGCCCTCATCCATTCCGCGCTCTCCACGCATTCTCCCTTCGGCTTTGTTATCTCCGGATAATGCCCTAGGCTTTTGGCCATTGCATTGTAAATCAGGGGACTGAAAGCAAGTGCAAGGAAAACGACTATAAGCGGGATAACGTATTTCTTGTGGTACATCTCAATCCCTCCTTATCAGGGGTTCTCCCCTAAGATCGGTTGTCCTTTCCTTTTCTCCCTTCATGATCAACGCATTGCCGACAAGCTCCATCATTCCGCCGACCGCAACTGGTAGCCTCCAGTACTCAAGCAAATGCGGAAATGCTGCCTTGTCTATCGCGCACAGGGTGCAAAGGTAGTTTACACCGTATTTTCTGTGCACCTCCCTCAGCGCCATTGCCCTTGGCATTCCTCCTCTCATCCTGAGATCCATAACCTCCTCGGTTAGCAAACCTCCACCGCTGCCGCAGCAGTAGCTTTTCTCCCTTATCGTATGCTCTGGCATTTCGTAGAAGAACCTGCAAACGTTCTTTATCACATATCTCGGCTCCTCAAGGAGTCCCATTGCCCTAGCATAGTTGCACGCATCGTGAAGAGTTACTATCCACTTATCGTTTCTCCTAGGATCGAGCTTGAGCTTCTTGTGCGCAATCAGGTCTGCAACAAATTCTGCTATATGGACCATTTTTGTGCTGGCAGCATTCTCGAAATATGTTCCGGTTATAGGACTTACCGGATCCTCGAGCGTTTTTGGAGGTTCGTTCATCGTTGCAAGGTACTGATGCTTGTCCCTCCACATGTGCCCGCATTCTCCACCGAGAATCCATTTAACCCCAAGCCTTTCTGCCTCCTGGTAAATCTTTGCGTTCAGCTTCTGCGCCAGTTCATAGCTTATGAATGTGCCGAAGTTGCCGCCTTCGCTGGCATAAGTTGACCATGTGTAATCAAGGCCTATTTCGTGGAAGAGCATGAGATAGCCCATGCATACATACCAGTGGGGAGTTGCAAAGTAATCGGCTGAGGGTGCAACGAAGAGAATCTCCGCCCCTTTCTTGTTTATCGGAACCTCTATTTCGATCCCGGTAAGGTTGTAGATGTCCTCAGCAATACTCTGCAGAGCCCCAGCTATACCCCCGGGGAGAAGTCCAAGATGGTTTCCTGTTCTGGCAGAGCTCGCTATCGATATAAGCGAAAACCTGTGAACGACCCCTATTTCCTTGAGGAGCATCCTTACTATCCATGTAACCTCCGCAGTATCTATGCCATACGGGCAAAAAACGCTGCAGCGCCTGCAAAGGGAGCACTGATAGGCATAGTAGTAAAGCTCCTTTATGACATCCTCAGTTAAATCCCTTGCTCCAGCAATTTTTCCTAGCTTTCCGGCTGGTGTAAAATAGCGCCTGTAAACCGACCTTATCAGCTCCGCTCTTGCCACGGGCATGTTCTTGGGATCTCCGGTGCCAATGTAGTAATGGCATTTGTCAGCGCAGGCTCCGCAGCGGACACAGATATCCATGAAGAGCTTGAAGCTCCTGAACTTCTCCAGATATTCCTTCATCTTCGTAAGGAATATCTCCTTCCAGTTTGGAGGCAGCTTCCAGTCCTTATCCAGCGGATTCCATTCCCTAACAAAGGGAAGTTCCAAGTATTTTGCATCGCTGATGCGGAATGGATAGTGATAGTATCCGTGTTTGAATTCAGTAGTTGGCTTCAGCAACTCCCTCCAGCTTGGAAATCTTTGCTCGATCCTAACTTTTTCAGCAACATGCTTTTCCATCACAACACCTCCGGCTTAACCTTGTATCCGCTCTCAGCAATTTCATCAAGCTGATCCTTGTATGCTTCATAGTACTCCTGCCAAGTTATGCCCTTGTACGGAGGATTCCAAGGATTAACATGCCTTTCAGCCCTGTTGTTGTTCGGCATGTTCCTAGTCGGGGAGAAGAATATGCCACCGGCATGCATCAGCTTGCTGAAGGGGAAATAGGCAAGCAAAAAGCTCCCAAGCGCAAAGTGTATGTAAAACATCGGCTCTATTGAGTTGGCAAATTCCACCGCCTGGGGAATGTTGAAGGCCATAAGGCTCAGCAGAAGCCCTTTAACCGCGGAGATGTCAACCTTGATGAAGTATCTCATCACATTTCCCGATATCACGATTGCAAGTAGCAGTAAAAGGGCGAAATGATCGCTCGGCAAGCTTATGCAGCGCTCTCTAGAAAGGAATATTCTCCTGAACCAGAGAAGGAACAGGGCGGCGATTATTGTTACTCCCGAAACGTAAACGGAAGGTATAAAAACGCCCTTAAACGCTTCTAGCTCTGAGATCATCTCAACAAATGACGGAACGGGTTCTAGGAAGAACTTTGTGTGCCTTATCAGCACGAGAAGGAGACAGTAGTGGAAGAGGATTGCGAAGAGCCAGAGCCATCTTGCATCCCTCTGCGATAGCCTGTCCAGATAATAGCGGGTGTTCTTGAGAAGGCTCCTGAATGCAAAGATCTCCAAAATCATTCTAACCGCTGTTTCCCATTTTGTGTATGGAGAATCAAAACGGTCGTAAATTGTGCGCTTAATGAATTTCAGCGATTTTTGCTGTCCGCTCGTTGTTGGAATTTTTAAGGGAACGGCACTCTTTGCCCAGTAGATGAACTTGTAAACGACTCCGACAACGAATATTGCAAACGCTATGTATGGAATAATTACGCCGAAGATTATCCCGATCATTCTTCCACCACCACTGCCTTCTCAGGTATTATTGGCAAAAGCTTCGCGGCTACAACAAAGGCCAGAAATGCCCCGGAAAGCAATCCGATGACCTGAAGCCATTCGAATATCGTTGGCGTGTAGCTGACTATGTACCCTTCAAGCGTGTGGAGTGACTCAATCTCGTATCCCGGAAGGTATTCACTCGGATAAACCTGGCCAGGGACTATTAAGAAGAAGCGCTCCGCCATAACCATTGCAGCATGCAGAATTCCAGCGAGGCTCAAGAACCTCGGATCGAAACCCGTTCTTGGGTAGACGACTATCAGAAACGGTATTATTATGCCAAAGATTACTAGCAACCAGAAACTCCAGAAGATTCCATGATACGGATTGAGATAAACAAACTTGGTAGCTGGAGCTACAGCTGGAATGTATCCCTTTTCCAGTCCTTCAACGGCCAGCATGTATCCTAAAACAGCTGTCAAACCTGCAAAGATTAAACCAAGCTCCCTCAGTAATCTTATCTCCAGATCGCGCTTTGTGAACTTGAAGGTGAAGTAAAGCGTCGCTATGAGCAGCCCTAAACCGGAAGTTATAGCGCAAACGATGAACATCGGCGGGGTGAGGGCTGAGTGGTAAAGTTCCCTAGAGTACATGAAGCTGTAGATAGCCCCAGTTCCACTGTGGACGAGGACTGCCCAGAAAACAGCCAGACAGGCAAAGAACCTTGTTAGTCTCTCCATTTCCTCGAACTGGGCAAGAAGGTAAAGCGCACAGATTACGAAGTAGCTCGAGTAAAAGAAGGCGTTCCAGGAGAAGATTGAAGTCGGGTTGAAGTAAACTATAGCATTTGCAAAATGGTACAGTTTCCCTATATCGAATACGATGCTGGAAATTGCAGCCACAATGTACGCAGCCGCGAAAAATGCTGCAATTCTGCTGAAGACTTTGAACCTTTTTATCTTAAAAACTCCCGCCAAAGCGGATACAATCAGAGATCCTGCGCTTAGGCCTATGAAGTACGGGATCCCCGCGTTCACAACTCCCCAGGGCACCCTGTTGCTCAGGCCGCTCAAATGATACATTCGATCCAGAGCATATGCAGCAATCCCTGCAGCCGTGAGCAGCGCTAAAATGGCAACTAATGCAAAATAGCCGAAAGATGATCCGTCAATTTTCTTGAATTCTATCTTTTTAGGTTCCAAATTTTCCGGCATAAAATCACCTCTTCGGTAAGTAGTAAACGTGGGGATCTGTGCCCAGCTCAGGTCTTAGCTGGATGACAATGCTTTCCTTTAAAATCCTAGATATTCCGCTATTTGGATCATTCACATTACCAAAAACGAGCGAGTTCTTTCCATATTTTCTGCAAGCCTCGACACAAGCTGGCTCTGGTTCCCTTCCGTTTGCAATGGCTTCGTCCACCCTGTGGACGCAGAAAGTGCACTTTTCAACAACGCCTTTTGTTCTCATGGGCACCTTCGGGTTCACCTCCCTCAGCCCTTCCCTAGGATCCTTAAAGTTGTAGCTCCTCGAACCATAAGGGCAGGCTATCATGCAGTATCTGCAGCCTATGCAGCGATGCATGTCAACTTCTACTATGCCATCGCTCCTCTTGAAAGTGGCCTGAGTCAGACAAACTTGTGCACATGGTGGATTCTCGCAGTGATTGCAGAGTAATGGGACATAGAACTCCTCACCAAACTTATTTTTGAACTTCACAATTCTCATCCACTGAGGATCAATTTCCTTTTCCTCAAACTCCGGTACATTGTTCTCCCTATCGCATGCAACAACACATGGGGGTTTTACTTCTTCGTTTCCAGTTTTTTTAATCAGCTCCCTCATGCATTCAGTGCATTTCTCTATGTCTGCCACCATTGCCCATCTTCTCTTTGCTTCATTCTTCGCTTCGCTTCCAATGCTCTTTGCGGAAATCTGCAAAGGTAGCATTGCCATTGCGGCGCTTGCTCCAACTAGCACTAGAAATCTCCTTCTTGAAATCATACTGATCCCCCTTAAACAAGCCTAGTGGAAGGTTAACGGAGTTATGGAGTTTATTATATTAGCTTTTTGGTTTTTTACAACTAAAAGCCTTAGGGCTGAAGAGGGTTAGCGACATCCTTTCCGATTCAGCATTAACTTTTATGAGTTATTATATATTTTATAATTATTTCTATTATTTCTATATTATTTTTCAAAAACTTTCGCAAAGTAAGGCTATCGAGCGAGTTCAACAAGAACCAATCCAACCCTTGATTCATATTAAGACATGATAATGATGATTGTAACAATAAATTTTTTCACATAAGAGAAAGCTTTATATAGAGTGTCACGACATTATCATCATGGGACTTGCGGTAGATAGATTGGATATAGTCCTGCTCACGTTAATAACCCTACTCTTACTGGCTATTCAGTTTGCATTTATCTGATTTTTTAGACCCTTAGCTCCAGAAAATCTCGGGCTAGTTCGACATTTTCAAAAATAGGTCTAGCTTCTTCGAGCAGCATTTCGGGATTCTTTGAATACCTCGCACTTATGTGCGTTAGCACAAGTTTCTTTACATTGGCTTTCCGAGCAACTTCTGCAGCTTCCTTAGCAGTCGAATGCCCGCTTTCAACTGCCCAGTCCTTTAATTCCTCGCTGAAAGCAGCATCATGTATCAGTAAATCTGCATCCCTCGAGATTTCAACTGTTTTTTCGCACGGCCTAGTATCTCCGGTATACACAATCTTCCGCCCCTTCCTTATTTCCCCCAGAACCATTTCAGGTGTAACTAGTTTCCCCTGCCAGACAATAGTTTCTCCCCTCTTCAGCCTAGCATAAATGGGTCCCGGGGGGATTCCAAGGGATAAAGCCTTTTCTCGATCGAACTTTCTGCTATCCCTTTCGATCAGCGCATAGCCAACGCTCTCAACTATGTGCTCGGTTTCGAATGCAACTACTTTAAAATCCGAGAAATCGACTTCATCCCCGTCAGAGACTTTTTTAACTTTAAGCTCAAAGTCCAGATTTTCATAGCCAAATATTTCGAAAAGGGCCTTGAGGATGTCTGGTTTTGGCGTATAAAAATTCAGATCCTTCTTTCTGCCATTCAACGAAAGTGTTTCGATCAGACCAAAAATTCCGATAAAATGATCCGTGTGCATGTGAGTGATGAAGATGTGATCGAGATTCCTAAAGCCAAGTCTTGCTATCATCATCTGTCTTTGCGCACCTTCGCCGCAATCGAAAAGGAATCTATAACCAGAATATTGAACAAAAACAGCAGAAGTATTTCTATCTACTGAAGGAACAGTACCAGCCGTTCCGAGAAAAACTATTTTAAGCATCAGGATTCAAGAACTATCTCTATGTTCACATCTCTCGGCACCTGGATTCTCATTATCTGTCTCAGAGTTCTTTCGTCTGCTGCTATGTCGATTAACCTCTTGTGTATCCTCATCTCCCAGTGATCCCAAGTATTGCTACCCTCTCCATCCGGGGATTTCCTTACGGGAACGACGAGCCTCTTTGTTGGCAACGGAATTGGTCCGCTTATTTCAACACCCGTTTTCATTGCGATCTCCTTTATCTGATTGCATATCCTGTCCAAATCAGCCGGATTCAGGCTCGAAAGTTTTATCCTCGCCTTTGGCCCTTTTATAGCCATAAAACCACCAAAAAAATAGATAGAAATTACTTCTTAGGAGTTACCTCAAGAACCATTCCGGCACCGATTGTCATTCCCATGTCCCTAATCGCAAACCTGCCCAAGGGCGGGATGTCTCTGACCCTCTCAACAACCATTGGCTTTGTGGGTTCCAGCTTTACTATTGCAGCATCGCCGGTCTTCAGGAACTGCGGATTTTCTTCCTTAACCTGTCCGGTCCTTGGATCTATTTTCTTTATCAGCTGAACAAATTTACAAGCCACCTGAGCTGTGTGTGCATGGATAACTGGAGTATAGCCAACTGCAATTGCTGTTGGATGCTGCAGAACGACTATCTGCGCTGTGAAATCCTTCACGACTGTTGGAGGATTGGTCGGATGTCCTGCAACATCTCCCCTCTTGAGATCCTTCTTCGCCACACCCCTCACGTTAAAGCCTATGTTATCTCCCGGATAGGCTTCTGGAATTGGTTCGTGGTGCATCTCTATGCTCTTAACCTCACCGCTGACACCGGCTGGTTCGAAGACAACCTTGTCTCCAACTTTGAGAACTCCGCTTTCTACCCTTCCAACGGGCACGGTTCCAACACCGCTTATGGAGTAAACATCCTGAATCGGGATTCTGAGCGGTTTGTCTACAAGTTTCTGAGGAGGTTTAAGCAAATTAAATGCCTCAAGCAGAGTTGGCCCGTTGTACCAAGGCATCTTCTGGCTCTTCTTGGTTATGTTCTCTCCATAATAAGCCGATACTGGGATGAAGGGTATTTCCTCAACTTTGTAACCAACACCCTTCAAAAGCTTCGATAGCGCCTCCTTTGCCGCTTCATATTCCTTTTTGTCATAATTCACCCTGTCCATCTTGTTTATTAGAACTATCAGCTGGTTTATTCCTAGTGTTCTTGCAAGGAATATGTGCTCCCTTGTCTGCGGCTGAACTTTTTCGACTACATCCATTACCAATACAGCCGCATCAGCCTGCGAAGCGCCTGTAATCATGTTCTTTATGAAGTCCCTGTGTCCAGGGCAGTCGACAATTGTGATGTAGTACTTATCTGTCTGGAATTTTCTGTGAGCGACGTCTATAGTTAATCCTCTTTCTCTCTCCTCTTTCAGTCTGTCCATTACCCATGCAAACTCAAAGGTTGCCTTACCTTTCTCCTGAGCCTCTTTTCTGTACTTTTCTATAATATGTTCCGGGATTTCTCCAACTTCATAAAGCAGTCTTCCAATTGTTGTGCTCTTCCCATGATCCACGTGCCCTATAAAGGCAACGTTGATGTGTTCCTTTTCCTTAGGCATATTACCACCCCTTTTTTGATACAAACAACTCTAAGAAGTGCATATAAATCTTTCACTAGATGAACATTTTTGCTATTCTTAACGATTCAAGAATGCTTTCCCTTGCATTCCCCTCAACCACATCCTCATGCCCGGGATAAAGGTTCTCGACGTCAAGTTTCGAGAGCATTTCCAGCGATTTCAGGAGCTCCAGCGCATTACCCCCAGGCAAATCGTACCTACCAAAGCTTCCGTAGGCAAAAACCGTGTCCCCACTAAAAAGCCATTTCTTATTCGGCTCGTAAAAGCATACACTGCCAGGAGAGTGACCGGGAGTGTGAATAACCTCAAGCACTGTTTCCCCAAGCTCAAATTTTTCGCCGCCCTTCAGAACAATATCCGGATCAAAAGGCTTGAATCTTAAACCGAAAACCGATGCAAAGCTCTGCATTTTCATGAGATTTAGCTCATCTTCATGTATCGCAATTTTCGCAATGCCCTTGAAAAAGCCCGCTGCAGACGCGTGATCGTAGTGAGAATGCGTCAGAAAAACGTATTCTAGCTCCTTTGGATCCATGTATTTTCTTATCGCCCTTATTATAAACTCCGGATCCCCTCCAACGTCTATTATTGCCCTCTTTTCGTCAATTATCAGATAGCAGTTCGCAGCTAGCGGAGGGGCAACGATACGAATTAGCTTCATAGTAACTCCATATCCTCAACTTCCACGCTCTCTACTCCCTCGATCTTTCCAATTTCAGCGATGAAAGAGTCAACCACACCCTCAGCATCCGACATTACCGCAAGAACAGCTATTGCCTTCAGTCCAAAGGCTATCGGCTTTATTGCCATGTCTTTGATTTCGACATCCGAAATCTTTATCCTTGCAATCTCATCTTTCACCCTGTTTAGATCGACGTCAACATCGCTCGGCATTACCCTGAGTTTAACGAAAACTCTCCCCATTCTCCTCCACCTCACGGTCCGATGAAACCACAGGAGCACCGATACTTGTTCGATAATCTTCTGCACTTCTTGCAACGATAGATTCTCTCCCCACAGTTCGGACATGGAAATGAAACATATTCTGTGCCCATCAGCACGGCCCCGCAGCTTATGCATCTTGCGATTACCATCTAATCACCTCTTATGAATGTTCCCAGTGCTTTCCCTCCCAATATATAATTTTTTAGCTCCTTTGGCGAGCAAATAAAGAGATCTATACCATGATTTTTCATAAGTATCGGCGTATAGCTATCGATAATTCCGGCCCTTACAGCTTCCTCAGAACTCGCAAGTTCAACTATTCTGCCACCCCTTATTACACCGCCCGCTGCGTTTACCTTGACAACCATCTTTTCCCCAATTTTCCCGGCAAGCCATACGGCAATCGAGTCAGAAGTAACCTCCCAAGAATGCGGCAGCTCGTCATATTTTTTAAGGATTCTGTAGGGGAGTACTATAAACCTTCCCCTTTCTTTGATTTCCTCGAAGTTTTCTGGCTCAAGGAGCGCAAAACTTTTGGTGTAGCCCAGCATGTAGTAGCCGTAAAGATGCATGGAAAGAATTGCCATCCAATGGGAGATTTCATCATTCAGCTTCAATTTTTCGACAATGTCCGCAAAAATCCATCCTCCTGGAATTACTTTCGCTTCATCAAGAATTTCCAAGGCCTCGAATACTATTCCCAACTCTCCAGCGACGCTTCCTCCAACTTTAAATATCATAATTTCTTCAGCTCATAAAAATCCCAGTATTTCCTTAGCTCGTATTTCGCAACTATTTCGTATCCCTGAAGGCATTGGTAATCCCTGTAAACTGCAAAAACATATTCGTAACCCTGAGGACACTGAGTTGTAAAGAAAACATTTTCGTTCCTCAGAATCCAAGGAAGCGGCCAGTAATGACCATCGGCGGCATAAACTGCAACTCTGTATCCATGATTGAGCAGATCTTTTATCTTTTCAGCCATCTCTATCGCCCCTCTCTGGGTTTGAACATATATAAGAGGTTGACCGACATTGTCGTAATCGAAGTAGACAACATGGACGGACACAACTGAAGTCGCAACAATGCCGATCGCGAGTACAGCTTTTATCTCCTTTTTTTCTAATATCTCTTTTCTCATAAAAACCATTCCAAAAAAGCAAAGCGGAGTTGCAAGATGAACTACAAGCCAAGGCGTTTTGTAAGCCATTGCATGGTAAAATAAAAATGCCAAAACCAGCCAGCAGATTGCAAATATTTCGTGAAAACCGAGGTTCTTCTTTCTGACTGCTGCAACAGCAAAAGCAATTGGGAGAAATTCGTATCTAAGGAGAATGTTGGAGTAATAATAAATTGGTTTCTCGTGTGGTGAGCTGACACCCTGAGAGAGCCAGTAGGGTAAAGACTTCTCAAAGAATCTCGCTATCCAATCGAAACTGAACATCACTTCTGGCCATTTAAAGTGAATTACATAGGCAAAGGCTGAAGAGTAAAGGAATGACGAGAAAAAGATGAACAAAACCGCAGAAGGAATAAAATTCCTGTCAAAACTAAAATCTCTCCGCAAAAGTCTGTATAGCAAAACGGATGCCAGAAAAACTGCAAAATACTGCGTCCAATTCTCCTTAGAAGTGAAGATTATAGCGAGGAAAAGACTCGCCATGAGCGCGTTTTTAAGCTTTGTGTCTTCCTTATATAAAAAATAAAAGTAAGCGAATGCCAAGAATGAGGATACCACCACAACATCATCCCTAGCATATCGGGAATAGTAAAGGATTGAGGGAGAAATTAACATGAAAATGCCCAAAATGTATGCAGACTTTCCATACCATCTTTCAAATTTAAGCGCAAAATAAATTCCAAGAATGCTGAAAAGCGCAACTGGAAGTCTTGCAGAAAAGTCGCTGTCACCAAACAACATGAAAGAAGTGGAAATTATGAAATAAATAAAGGGGCCGTGAAAGGCTGGATCATACCTGTAGCTAGGGTTTTCGACGACGTTTTTCAAAGAGATCCATGCATGCACGCTTTCATCGTGATCCATAGGCCGGAGATCTAGAAAGGCCAGTCTTGTGAGAATTGCTATGAAGATCAGCACAATAGCCACTTTTTTCACAAAAGCCATGGATTTGGGGGTTTTAAAATTTTTTGGATTTAGAGGCTCCAAAAAGTTAAGTTAAAATTTTTTAAAAATAAAAATTCTCTCAAGTAATCAACAGTCCCAGTCCAGCTTTTTCATCCCTTTCCAATTTCATGGGGGGAGTTTTCGGATGAATGGATGCTCCACATACATCTTTATCAATATGTACACATTCGGGCTTAGCTTTCCCACATATCGGAACAGCTTGAAAATAAATTAAAGTTAGTTTATAAAGTTACGCTAGAATGAAGTTTCTATACCCCAATCGCGGGCAAAAGATATATTCACAGAATATATGCAAGGGCATGGAAAAAGAGTGCAAAAGCATCGAAATAGAAGAAAAATGGCTAAAGCAGTGGGATGAAAAGATGTACTATTTTGACTGGAACTCAAAGAAACCGCATTACATCATCGACACACCACCACCATATCCTACGGGCTCATTTCACATAGGCCATGCGCTAAACTGGTGTATAATCGATTTTATAGCGCGCTACAAGAGAATGAACGGCTATGAAGTCATGTTTCCTCAAGGCTGGGATTGCCACGGATTGCCGACAGAAGTTAAGGTTGAGGAAAAGTATGGAATAAAAAAGAACGAGATAGACAGAGAAAAATTCCGGGAGCTCTGCATAAAATTCACTGAAGAGAACATAAGAAAAATGAAGGCTACAGCGAAAAGACTGGGATTCAGCATAGACTGGAGCAAGGAGTACATTACGATGTACCCAGAATACTACTCCAAAACTCAGCTGTCCTTTGTGAGAATGTTCAAAAAAGGGTTAATTTACCGAGATTACCATCCCGTTATCATCTGTCCCAGATGCGAGACAACAATTGCACTTGCGGAAATTGAGTATCGAAAAGAGAAAACAAGTTTGAACTTCATAAAGTTCTCGGATGACGTTGTAATCGCAACAACTCGTCCCGAACTGATTCCAGCATGCGTTGCTTTGGCTGTTAATCCTAAAGACGAAAGAAACGCGAACTTGATCGGGAAAAAAGTAAAAGTACCGATATCGGAGCAGGAAGTCGAAATAATCGCCGACGAAGCGGTAGACCCAAGCTTCGGTACCGGAATTGTGATGATCTGCACCTTTGGAGATAGACAAGATGTAAAGTGGTGGAAGAAGCACGAGCTCGATTTAAGAGTGGTAATTAACAGAGACGGGACTCTGAATGAACTCGCTGGGAAATACAAAGGTTTGAAGATAAGAGAGGCGAGGGAGAAAATAATCGAGGATTTCAGGAAAGAGGGGAGGTTGCTGAAGCGTGTGGAGATAGAACACAATGTTGGTGTTTGCTGGAGATGCAAAACTCCTGTAGAGATATTTCCAGCCGAGCAATGGTTTGTTAAAGTCGACAAGGAAAGGATACTGGAAATGGCCGCAAAGATAAAATGGGTTCCGGAATACATGTTCGAGAGGCTGAAGAACTGGGTTGAAGCAATGGAATGGGACTGGGTAATAAGTAGGCAGAGAATATTCGCTACCCCCATTCCCGCATGGTACTGTAAAAACTGTGAAAGAATAATAGTTGCAGAAGAGGATTGGCTACCCGTAGATCCAACAAAAGATAAGCCGAGGAAAAGATGCGAATGCGGAAGCGACGAATTCGAAGGAGAAAAAGATGTTTTAGACACATGGATGGATTCAAGCATAACGCCTCTCTTCATAGCTGGCTGGCCAGAACTGAAGGAATATCCCGTTTCCCTCCGGCCACAGGGACACGATATAATAAGAACCTGGGCCTTCTACACAATTCTCCGTTCAATCGCACTGGTAAACGAGATTCCATGGAGAGAGATAGTAATAAACGGCATCGTTTTCGGAGAAGATGGTAGAAAGATGAGCAAGAGCATTGGAAACGTCATCAGCCCAGAAGAAGTTGTTGAGAAATACGGAGCTGATGCGTTAAGGCAATGGGCTGCAAGCGGAGTAATTGGGGAAGACCTCATTTTCAGCTGGAGGGAGGTAGTTGCATCGAGCAGATTCCAACAAAAGCTATGGAGCGTTGCAAGATTTGCACTGATGCACATAGGGAACGGCAGTGCTGAAAATCTTAGGGTTGCGGACAGATGGATTCTCTCGAAGCTGAACAAGCTGATAGCCTTCGTAAGAGAGAGCATGGAAAAATACAGATTTGATGAAGCCCTAAAAGCAATAAGAACTTTCGTATGGTACGATCTAGCAGACAACTACATAGAGTTAGTCAAAGGAAGGCTATACTCGGGTAAAGAAGCAGCATCAGCGAAATTCACACTGGAATACGCTCTAGATAGAATACTGAGACTTCTCGCACCAATAACGCCTTTTATTACGGAAGAGATTTGGAGCAAATTCAGGAACGGCAGCATTCATCTGCAAAGTTATCCAACAGTTGAGAGCAAATTCATCGATGATGAAGCTGAGAGAGCTGGAGAGGAGATGAAAGAAATACTCTCTGCCATCAGAAAGCTCAAACATGACAGGGGAATGGCTCTGAATGCACCCCTGAAAAAGGTAATAATCTACACGAACCTTAAGATAGATCCCCTCGATCTGAGCTTTGCGACGAATTCCAAGGTTGAAATCACAGCGGAAAGCCCAGAGATAAGGGAAGAAGTCGTAAAAGTAAAACCAAAATTTGCAATAATTGGACCGATGCTCAAAGAGAGAGCGAAGGAAGTGTCAAAAATAGTGGAGTCTTTAAGCAACGATCAGAAGCTAAGACTTCAGAAAGAGGGATTGGAAGTTGAAATTGGCGGTGATAAAATCACGCTCATGCCAGAATGGTTCGATTTCGAAGTTAAAAGGTTTGTCGAAGGGGCTGAAGCTGAAATAATAAATACCGAGAATAGTGTTGTCTTCGTGCTATGCTGAACGAGATTCTGGTCTTTGGCCTAGTAACAGCAATGGGCAACGTCATCTACGGTTCAACATTCCTCGTTACCGATATTCTGGCAGAGAAACATGGTGTTAAAGAGGCAAAAAAAGCCGTGCTCATAGGCTTCTTTGCAATGGTTTTTGCAACAATAATAATGCAAATAACCCTACTATTCAAACCGCACGAAAGCGATTTCGTAAGCGGGGCAATGGCGATGGTTTTTCAGTTCATGCCATCAGCGATGGTTGCGAGCTTAACTGCCTATATTATCTCGCAGCTGCACGACGTTTGGGCCTTTGAGATGTGGAGACGCAGAACAAAAGGTAAATTTCTATGGTTAAGAAACAACGCTTCAACGATGGTCTCGCAGTTTATAGACAATGTAACATTCACTCTCCTATTCTTTGTCGTCTTCAATCCCGAATTTCTTGCAACACTTGGATGGAAGGGGATATTCGACATATTCATAACCTCATATGCGATGAAGTTCGTCATAGCGTTGCTGGATACACCATTTATGTATCTAAATGCGAGCTTCAAAATAACAGAGTGAGTTGCAGAGCGTTTATCAACAGTTTTTTAAATTCTGAAATAAACATTTATTGTGAGATTTGAAATTGACGTCAAAAAATTCACATACGCAAAAAATGACATAAAAATACTAGCACTCTTAATAATGTTGGGCGCGATTGGATTTGCCGTAAACACTATAGACAGCGGACTTGATGCCCTTTTCATAGCTTTCTTTCTGGGAATTGTTTTGGGACACTTTATGGGCAATGAAGAAAGGCATTGCGTAAACCGGATTCTGAAGATAATGCTGCCTATTGCAATTGCACTGTACGGATTCAACATTTACACTCCAACGCTTAGCATAAATCCCGAAAAAATATTAATTACAATTGCAATAAGCCTGACAATATTCCTATCCGTTTACATATCTTCACTAAAGCTCGGAAACACCAGGGATCTCTCAATACTCTTATCATGCGGGAGTGGTATCTGTGGACTCTCGGCAATCGCAATCATTTCCTCGATAATGAAACCAAAAAAATACGAGTTTTCTAGTGCAATAATTGCGATAACAGTGGTAGGATTGATATGCACAGTTTTTTACCCAGTAATTGCAAAGCTCCTGTTTCCTGAAAAATTATACCTTCTAGCTGGCTCTACTTTGCCCCAAACAGGGCTTGTTAAAATATCATCCTCTGTTTTTGGAAACGAGGAAGTTGAAAAGGCCTTAAGCATAAAATCCATCAGAATTGCAATGATTGCAGTCGTAGCTTTTTTGATATCTTTTATATATTCCGAAAAAAGGTTTTATGTTCCTTGGTTTATAGTGGCTTTTCTTACAACAGCTTTTCTCGGCTCCTATTTCGGAACCGCCGAATTTCTCAGAATATTCTCAGCCACCTTATTTGCTTCAACACTCGCGGGAATTGGAATGACTGTCGATCTAAAGGAAATATACAGAGTCGGTCTAAAACCGCTTATAGCTGTCTCAATAGGGGCCATAACGTCTTTCACCATATTTATACTCCTATGGCTGGGTGGTGTAGTATGATATCCCGAATTGCACCCATACTCGTAGCAACAAGCTCCATCTCTATACTCCTGACATATGTAATCCTCTCAAACAATCTTCCACTTTCTTTTCTCATTTACGTCATTATAATAACCTTTGGAATAGGTTTCTTTGCTTTTGGAAGTACTTTCAAACATTACTTTGAAATAAAGGAGTTTCTCGAGAGCAGAAATTTACTGATAAGCAGCAAAAACGAGCTCAAGGCAATTGAGATTTCAGTAAAGAATTTGATAGAAGAGCTTGACAAAACAAAAAATAGCTTTAAATCGATTTTAAGTGCAATCAGTGAACTCGACGTATGGATTTTTGAAGTTGAGGGAGATAAGATAGTTAAATCGATGTTTTCAGAAAATATTCTCGGAATCAAGGATTCGGAAACTGTGGGAAAGAAAATAGAGGATATATTCGTTAAATTCAATCCCAACGGAGAGAGTGAAGTAAAAGGAAAAGTAAAAATCGTAGAACTGAAATCCTCAGGCAACATATTCATCGCAAGGAATATAGAAAGAAGAAAGAATTTGGAAAGAGAACTTGCGCTACTCAAGACAGTTTTCGAGCACTCAATTGATGCAATCGTCCTCCTAGACCTCGATTCAAAGATCGTCTCCTGGAACAAAGGAGCCGAATTGATGTTCGGCTATAAGGCAGAAGAGGTTATAGGAAAGCCTTTCACTATTATTGTACCTCAAGAATTCCATGAAACATGCAGAAAGAACTTCAAAAAAGCGATACTTGAAGGCTACGCCAAGGACATAGAATCGATAAGAATTGCAAAAAACGGGGAGAAGATAATTGTAGATCAAACGCTCACAAGCATTTACAATGAAGGCGAACTAATAGGCTTTGTTTCTATAATGAGGGACATAACAAAGAGAAAGGAGATGGAGATGAAGCTACTAGAAACCTGCGATGAACTTGAAAGAAAGACAAATGATTTGATTTCTCTACAAAGAGAGCTCGAATACCTCGCGAGGATAGTGGAAACTTCCAATGATGCAATATACTCGGTTGATGCTGAGGGAAAAATAAAGAGTTGGAACAGAACGGCTGAAAAACTTCTAGGATGGAAGAGAGAAGAAATAATAGGCAAAGATTCCTCGATTCTTCTCCCAGAAGAGATTAAAAATGAGACCGCTGTGATAATGCAGAGGATCAGAGATGGGCAGAGAGAGCTCAGATTTGAGACCAGAAGGTTAACAAAAGGGGGCGAGATTATAAGCGTTGATGTAACAGTTTCCCCCCTTGACAACTCTGGCTTTTCAGTAATTCTTAGACCTATTGCCGACAGTTTAGAGAAAAGAATGTTTAGATTCAACGTTGAGCGTGGAAGGACTTACTTTACAAAAGATATCTATCAGGCAATCGAAGTTCTAAAAGATCTAAAAAGCTTTGGCTACAATGCCGTCATAGTTAGCAGGAGGTTTCCCGAAGAATTCAAAATAGACGCGAGGTTTTATTGGCTTTCAGATCAATCCATGGATTTCGAGGGGATATACGACTTTATAGCCACACTAGAGGGCTGGAGAAATGCGGTACTCATCGATCTGGACTACATGCTTATCAAGGGCAAATTCAACGAAGCTTTCACGCTAATACAGAAACTTAGGGATATTTATTATATACTAAACAAGGGAATTATAATCGTTCATTCAGCCGTTATTTCGAAAGAGGGGGAAGCTTTGCTGAGAGCCGAGTGTCTGGAGATAAAAGCAAAGGCTTCAGCCATCCCTCCGGAAGCTTTCGAAATTCTGAAACTTGTGTACACAAAAGCCAGATTTGGGGAGAAACTTTCAATAAAGGATATAATGAACGAATTGGGCGTAACTCGCAATACGATAAAGAAAAGACTTTCCTATCTAACTGAGAAGGGTTTGATAAGGGTTGTAAAGGAGGGCAGGGAGAAAGTTATAGAGATTACAGATGAAGGGAAGGCCATCGTGATCGACGCCATCTGATTTATTCATATTTAATAATAGTTGATACGATTTGACAGCATTCGTGACAACATTTTCATATTTAATGAAATCCCAATTCATTTGGTGGTGGTATGGCAAAAGTGGATTGGAGCTCGCTGTGGAAAAAAGAGGACTGGTGGGCATTCTGGTTAGGGATGCTATTGTTCTTCCTCTGCCTCGCCGCTGCCTATGGAGCTGACATCATGGGCTGGGCAGCAAATGCTAAGGAATGGCTTGATCCGGCGAAATCCATTGTTCCAGCATCTGGTACCTATGCCGCCCTTGGCCCGGTTGGCTCGCTGATCGTAACTTACATAGTCCTCCTGATTCTGCTGAGCATAGGAGCGAAGGCAATGGGCTGGAATGTTAAGAGCTACGCAGCCGGGTTTACAGTGATATACTTCCTAACATGGCTCTGCTGGTGGTTTGGTCAGTATGCATATATAGCTTCAACGGATCCAGCAAAAGCTGGAATTCCTTGGTCCCTTAGAATGACAGGCGAAGCGGGACTCATATTTGCGCTAATACTCGGCCTGATTATAGGGAACTTCGCAAAGGGATTTGCCGCAAAACTTAAAGAGGCTGCCAGACCGGAATGGTACATAAAAACTGCCATTGTCCTTCTCGGAGCTACAGTTGGAATTAAGGCTGTGACTATTGACCCAAGAGTTCTGGCAAACTTCCTCTTCCGAGGCGTTTGCGCAATAGTGGAGGCTTATCTAATATACTGGGCACTCGTTTACTGGATTGCCCGAAGGTACTTCGGCTTCACAAGAGAATGGGCAGCCCCACTTGCATCGGGAATTTCGATCTGCGGAGTCTCCGCTGCAATAGCTACTGGAGCAGCAATTAGAGCTAGACCCATAGTTCCGATTATGGTTTCTTCCCTAGTTATCGTCTTCGCTGTTGTGGAGTTCCTGATATTGCCTTTTGCAGCAGCCTATTTCCTCTGGAACCAGCCACTGGTAGCTGGAGCGTGGATGGGTCTAGCGGTTAAAACAGATGGTGCAGCAGCTGCAAGCGGTGCGATAGTGGATGCTCTGATCACGGGCACACATCCAGAGTTTGCGCCATTACAGGGATGGATTCTGAATGCTGGCATTGTGACAAAGATATTCATCGATATCTTCATCGGTGTCTGGGCCTTTATACTTGCAGTTATCTGGGTTTATTACATAGACAAAAGACCAGGGGAGAAAGTTCAGAAAATCGAAATCTGGTACAGATTTCCCAAGTTCGTTATAGGATACTTCCTGACATTCTTCCTACTCTGGGCAGTCTGCGCGGCAGCCGTCTCAGCTGCAACTGCTGGTTTGACTGACTGGACTGCAATATCCAAAGCCACAGCAGATGCGTTGAAACCCTTCAGCCTTGCAACCGGCGAGATGGATGTTTTCAGAAAACTCTTCTTCGCGTTTACCTTCTTCAGCATAGGCCTAATTTCGGACTTCTCAACGCTGCGAAGGGAGGGTATAGGCAAACTTGCAGTTGTGTACCTCATTGCGCTCTTCGGCTTCATAATATGGATAGGATTATTCATAAGCTGGCTATTCTTCCACGACGTCCATGTGTTCTTCCTGAGGTGATATGAATGGCAACTGAAGCCAAGGGAGAGGGTGAACTGAAGAAAGAGCTCGCAGTAAGGGAAGAAATACTACCGGTCGAGAGAAAACTCGTTGCAGGAAGCATAATACTGGCAATAATACTGCTTGCTATACTGTACTGGGTAAGCTGGTCGATGATAGCACACGTTTAAATTTCTAAATTTTTATTTTTTAATTAGTAAAAATTAAAGATCTGGATAGAAATACCAAGTAAGCTGCTCCACGGCTAAAGCCGGGAGCTTCCGGTGTTCAGCTGGGGCTTTACGCCGCCAACCTCATCTGCCGGTTCAAAAGCTAAGCTCCCATCCCGCAGAGCATTTAACCTGCGGGCTATATTTAGATCCCTATTGTATTCCATCCCACACTTTGGGCATTTGAATTCCCTTCCGTTGACTTGGGCAGCATGCCCGCATCTGCAAGACCTCTTCAACACAGAGCTTTGCCCATTCATCCCAGAGCTAAAGCTTGGGTTTTTCTGGCAACATTTTTATAATTTTTGAATGCAATATTTCTAAATCAGATGAGAATCAAAGAAGGCATAATAAAGGTAGTCTAAACCGAAGAGTATAACAAAAATCCCTAAGATTACCAAGATAGTTTTCTGAAATCTAATGAGCCTACTGAGGGATGTAAAATAGGCTATTGCAGAAAGCCAAACGAAATCTATCCAAACATGAGAGAAAAGAAGGAAAAGCGCTCCAAGCTTTCCAAAAAGGATTATAGATTCCGCAATTAGTGTTCCGCCGATGCTAAACCACCATACGAGGAAAAACGGATTAAATGCCGTTAATAGAATCCCGGTAAACAGGGGGCTGAAATTAGATTTTCTAGCTTCCAAATTTTCAGATGCTCCCCTTATTGTAAGGTATCCGAAAATAAGAAGGAAAGCTCCCCCAACTATTGCCAAAGGCTTCATAACATTTTCAATGGCTGCAATGGATAGCAAAAAAGCGATGAAAAATATGAGTGGGGCTTCAACAATAAAATGACCAACAGATACTTTAAATCCACCCTTCCAGCCTTCTTTAGTACCTATTGCAGCTGTAACGGCGCTCAAAGGTCCAGGTGCCAGGGCTCCGGAGGAGCTTATTGCAACGACTTTCAATATGAAATCTATCATTTTTCCCTCCTCAGGCAGTAGACGAAAAGGTATTTTCCTCTGGATTTGAATCCCATCGACTCCGTACTCATTTTAATCCTAACCCTGAAAATGCGTTTGAGCTTAGAGATAAAAAACCTCGCATCGTTAACGTCTGAGAAATACAGATCCACTCCCTCTTTAACCTTCAGTACCTCCGCATTAGTCGCTTTCAATACATTCTCGATCTCTCTTTCCCCGAATCCCCTTAGCTGGACTTTTGCGGGATGCATCCTTCCATCTCGAGTATTTTTCTAGCCCATCTTAATTTTTTAAGCTTTAAACCCTCTGCCTTTTCAAAATCGAATCCGTAAATTCCTATTTTCCTAGCACCAAAAGTCTTTGCAATTATAACCGCCCTGTCCCCATCTGTAAAGCCCCCGAAGTTGTAGACTCTGTCAAAAGGATAGCTCTGGGTGGTTGCAACAAAAGACTTCAACCTTGGAACAATCTCCCTTATCCTGTGCATGTTGTCCCCGTGAGCGTGTATCACGAGGATACACCCACTTCTCTCAAGCTTCAACAATGTCTCGGCACTTTCCTCTAGATCCGTGACGTGAACTGATGGCGTTAAGGGAAATCTTTCAACTGCTTTTCCCGCTGTTATGATGATTTCTTCAGAAATTTTCTCACCACAATAGGCACCGCCGATAACCGCAACTTCCTTTCCGTTGAGGAGGTTAAGAACGCTACAGTCCAAGAGCTTTTCCTTGCCAAGTTCGGCCAGCAATTTCGCCGATTCCTCATCCCTCTCTCTTGAAAATCCGAAGTCTGCTAATATCTGCTCGTATATCTTCATCCACTTTCCTAGGTCCATCTCCTTATCCCTATCCTCACCTTCAAATCCTCAACCTCCCACTCCCTTACGAATCCTTCTGCCTTTGAAAAACTGAGTTTCATAGATCTAGTTTCGTTCTTTATGTAATCAATCCAGCCCTCTACGATTTTAGGATCCGCTTCGATGAAAGTTTCTATGAACTCATCCACCCTCAAATCAAGCTCCTTTCTCATAAACTGGATCCTCCTAACGAATTCCCTTGCAAAGGCTTCTTTCATCAGCGATTCATCAATTTCGACATTTAAATAGACTTTCCCAAGCGAGAAGTCCTCGGAGACGAAGTTATCGGGTATTTTCTCTTCAACGATGAGCCAGTCTTTGGGTATCTTAATTCCCTGAAATTCAAGCTCAGCCGGCAATTCCCTCAGAGTTGAGAGAAATTCTGCAAAAGCTTTAGCCTTTCCCTTAAGCACTGGTCCTACCTTTTTGTAATCCGGTTTTATAACGATTTCCTTTTTTATTTTTTCAAATTTTACGTTCTTTACATTACACATCCGAGCTATTAAATCCTTCATCTCCCTGACTTCAGCTTCAGTTTCAACTATCAATTCTTTGAGGGGCCACCTCAGCTTTATTCCCGCCTTGTTCCTTGCGGAATTGCAAGCCTCAACTATTTCCCTAGCTATCCTCATCTTCTCCTTAAGATCTCTGTCTATCCAGCTCCCTTCCGGCATTGGAAAGCTTTCCATAAATACGCTCTCTTTTCCTTCCCTGAATTTCTTTACAAAATTCTGATACAGCCATTCAGCTATTAAGGGGGCAAAAGGCGCTATTATCCTTATAGATTTATCTATCACCCTCAGCATAGTTTCATAGGTCGAAAGCTTCTGCTCAGATTCAGCTTCTTCCCAGACTCTCGAGCGAATTAGCGGAATGTACCACCTGCTGAAATCCTCAATTATGAAATCAAAGAAGGCCTTTACGACCCGGTGAAGGTGATACCTCTCCATAGCCTCAACAGCTTCTCTGTTGAAATTCTCAAGCCTTGATAGGATCCATTTGTCCTCTAAAGTCGTTATTTTACTGCCGGCCCTGAAATTGTCTATGCTCATGTAAGTGTATGCAAATCTCACGGAATTCCAGAGAATATTCATGTTCCTCAAGACATTCCTAGCCTCATCCCAGCTGAACTTCAAGTCTTCCCAAACAGCGGAACTTAATACATAAAGCCTGAAGCAGTCGACACCAATCTGCTCAACAACCTCTTCAGGCTCTACCACGTTTCCCAGGCTTTTGCTCATCTTTCTTCCCATTTCGTCCAATGTAAAACCATGCATGAGCACTGTTTTGTAGGGTGCTCTTTCAAAGCAGATCATCGAGGCCCCAAGCTGTGAATAAAACCAGCCCCTAGTTTGGTCATGGCCCTCGGTTATAAAATCTGCAGGCCATAAATGGAATTTCTCCTCTGAAAGTGGATAACCTATACTCCCCCAGCTTGCAACACCGCTGTCAAACCAGACGTCGAATACATCTTTAATTCTCCTCATCTCTTTTCCACATTCACACTTGAAAGTTATCTCGTCTATTCTGGGTCTGTGAAGATCCAGATCGCTTTGCCAAGGGATTTCATTTATGCTTCCAACAATCTTCATCCTTCCACATTCACATATCCATATCGGAAGGGGGATCCCCCAGTAGCGCTGTCTGCTTATACACCAGTCCTTTGCATTCATTATCCAGTCCCTAAACCTCGCACTACCCGCCCATTCAGGAACCCAGCGAACTTTTTCTATTTCCTCCAGCATTTTTTCTCTCAGCTGGCTGATTTTTATGAACCACTGCTCTGTAGCTCTAAATATTATTGGTGTTTTACACCGCCAGCAATGGCCGTAACGGTGGAATATCCTCTCCTTAGCCAGAAGGAGATCTTTTTTGTATAAATCCTCTATTATAGCATCGTTTGCCTCTCTTATGCTCATGCCAGCGTATTTTCCTGCCAAATCGTTGAAGTAACCCCTTTCGTCGACTGGATTGAAAACCTCCAGCTGATACTTTTTACCTATTTCAAAGTCTTCCAGGCCGTGTGCGGGTGCGATATGGACACATCCGGTATTCTCAGCAGAAACAAAGTCGGCAAGGATTACTTTATGGTTGTACTTCTTCTGCATTGGAATTTCCTCAGACAGGGGATGTTCGTATTCCAATCCTTCAAGATCCCTTCCGGGAAATACTTCAAGTATTTCCCATCTTTCATAGCCCTTACTGAGCACTTGAACAAGATCCTTTGCTATGATAACATCCTCAACGACTTCATTTCTGTAGGCCCTTACTAAAGCGTACTCTAAGCTGGGATTGACAGCAACAGCCATATTCGCCGGAATCGTCCAGGGGGTTGTGGTCCAAACTAGTATGAAGCGGCCGTCCTTGGTTCTGAATTTCACATAGATAGATGGATCTTCTCTTTCAGCGTATTCAACTTCTGCGTCTGCCAAAGCTGTTTCGCACCTTGGACACCAGTTCACCACCATAACCTCTTTTGAGAGCAAACCCTTCTCGTAAGCTTTTTTTATGGTAAACCAAGCTGAATTCATGTATTCTGCCTTAATGGTCATGTACGGGTTTTCCCAGTCCATCCATACAGCCAAAGCCCTGAATTGCTCTGTCATTGCATCTTTATTCCTCAAGGCGTATTCCATACATTTTTTAACGAATTTTTCAACTCCAAAGTTCTCTATGTCCCTCTTCGTTCTAAACCCTAGCTCCTGTTCGACTTTTACTTCGATTGGCAGCCCGTGCATGTCCCAGCCAGGTGTATCGGTAGGGCTGTAACCGCACATCCTTAGGTAGCGGAGAACAGTATCCTTAATGATCTTATTCCAAGCGGTTCCCAGATGAATCCTGCCAGTTGTATATGGAGGGCCGTCCAAAAAGTAGAACTTCTTTCCTTCCCTCTGTTTCAATTTTTCATAAATCTTGTTATCTTTCCAAAACTTGAATACTTCCGCTTCGATTTCTTTCGGTGAGTATCTCTGTGGAAGCATGCCCTTAGCTTTTATCCGGATTAAAAAGATTTACTAACAGGTGAGATGAAATGCTCCCGCTTTCTTTTTGGTTATCTCGTTAAATATCTTCACAGCCTGTTGGGTAGGGGCGTAGATCAACTCAATTCCATTCTCTTCCAAGAACTTCTTTGTTTCTTCCGGGACCTCCATTCTACCATAGTATCCAGTCCCGACAACGAGAACCTCGGGTTTGAAGGCGATTATCTCTTTCAAATCTCCAACGCTCAGCCTGTGTCCCTCTTTTCTCCACCAATTTGACAAAACTCTTTCTGGAAAAACGATAACATCGGACGTGTAAACTTTTCCGGCTATCTTTATCTTTCCGAACTCATAACTCTCAATCATAACAACTGTTTGTCTAAAAAATTAAAGTTTTTTGCCAAGCACAAAAATTTAAATTCCGCATGACAACCAAGTGATTACCACATCACCAAAAGAGCTGCTTAGTCAAAATTAGAGGTGCTAAATATGGGGAAGATAAGGAAAATGCAGAGGAGGAAAACTAACCCGAGGCTCATAAGTTTAATCGACTTACTTTTGAGTGAGAGTGCAAAAAATAACGCAAGAATTTGGAAAGTAGTAGCCGAAATGTTGGCTTCAAGAAGGAAGAGCTGGGCCGAAGTCAGCTTGAACAAAATAGAGAGATATGCAAAAGATGGAGAGACTGTCGTTGTTCCCGGAAAAGTCCTTGGAGGAGAAATAAAAAAGAAAGTAAAGGTTGCAGCCTTTAGTTTCTCCGAAAGTGCAAAAAATAAAATACTCGAAGCTGGTGGAGAATGTATAAAAATAGAGGATCTCGTGAAAATGAACCCGAAAGGTAGTGGGGTTAGAATTCTCGTCTAGGTGGTATATCTATGAGCGTTAATGTCAAAAGAGCTCTAGAAAAACTTGGGGGAGATTATAAAGTTATAAACGCCGAAGGACACATATTGGGAAGATTATGCAGCATAATTGCGAAGAGATTGTTGAACGGTGAAAGAATTGTTGTGGTAAATGCTGAGAAGGCAATAATAACGGGAAACAAGGCAAATGTATTCCAGAGATACAAGGAGAAATACGATAGGGGCAGCAAAGAGAAAGGCCCATACTTCCCAAGGCATCCCGAAAAGATATTCAAAAGAACCGTTCGAGGAATGCTTCCTTGGAGTAGCAGAAGAGGTAGGGAAGCCTTCAAAAGGTTAAGGGTTTTCATAGGAGTTCCAGAAGAGCTCAAAAATGCTAATTTCGAAAAAATAGAATCCGCACTGTTTGAGAAAGTTTCAAAAACAGAGAAGTTTTTGCTTTTAGAAGAGGTTAGCAGACATCTGGGGTGGGCCAAGTGAAGGTTATTATTACAACCGGGAAGAGAAAAACCGCTGTTGCCAAGGCAGTAATAAAGGAGGGTATCGGGAGGGTTAGGATAAACAAGATTCCAATCGAAATCTGGCCAATGGAGTTGCCAAGAAAGGTCATGCTGGAACCTCTGAAAATTGCAGGCGAGCTTGCAAACAAAGTGGATATAGACGTGAAGGTATCAGGCGGTGGAGTAATGGGTCAAAGTGAGGCTGTTAGAACCGCTATAGCAAGAGGACTGGTAGAATTCTTTGGAGACGAGGAACTAAAGAAGGCGTTCCTCGAGTACGACAGGACACTGCTCGTGAACGACGTTAGGAGAAAGTTACCGAAAGTTCAGGGAGGCAGAGGGGCCAGAAAGAGGAGACAGACCTCTTACAGGTGATGTATCTGCACGAGATAAGCGATTTTCCGATAAGGTGTTTTTCCTGTGGTGCCGTAATAGGCCATATTTATGCAAAATATCTTGAAATGTTGAAAGAGGGCAAAAGTCCGAAAGATGCTCTTGATGCTCTTGGTATAACTAGGTACTGTTGCAGAAGAATGTTCATATCCCACAAATCTTTAATTGAAGAGATCGCAAAATATCATGGGGCCGTGGGGTAGCCTGGTATATCCTTTCGGCTTTGGGAGCCGGAGACCCGAGTTCAAATCTCGGCGGCCCCATATTGAGGGGTGATGAGGCATTAAATTTCCCTTCAAATATACGAGATTTGAAAAGGCTCGAATAATAGGGGCAAGGGCGCTCCAAATAGCAATGGGCGCGCCCGTATTGATTGAGACAAACAAAAAAGATCCCCTTGAAATAGCGATGGAAGAATTTGAACGCGGTGTTATCCCGATAACGGTCAAAAGAAGGGCCAACAGATTTGTTTGGCTCGAAAGATATGATATGTTTTGAGGTGATCGCTTGATAATTGAAAATGTCAGGTACAGGATTGTTTTTGACAGTAGGGGCAGAGAAACGGTTGAGTGCGAGGTTGAAGCTGGCGATTTTGTAGCAATTGCATCAGCCCCAAGCGGGGCTTCAAGGGGAAGCAAAGAAGCTGCCGTTGTGGATCCCAAAAAATGCGATGAAATTGAGGAAAAAGTTGCAAAAGCACTGATAGGAATAAGTGTCTTTGACCAAGAAGAAGTTGATGAGAAATTGAAGGAAATAGATGGCACAGACAATTTCTCGAATATTGGCGGAAATTTCGCAATTTCTGCAAGCATTGCAGTTGCAAAATGCGCTTCACTGATTCTTGGACAGCCTCTGTGTCTCTATCTTGGAGGAGCGCTTTCAAAGGAGATTCCCTTCCCTCTCGGAAACGTAATCGGAGGAGGTAAGCATGCCGAGGGATCAACAAGCATTCAAGAGTTTCTGGTAATACCAGTCGGTGCCAAGAACTTTTTTGAGGCCCAAAAGATAAATTCAGAAGTCCATAGAGAGGTCGGAAAACTGCTAAGGGCTAAAGGTTTCTTTGCAGCTAAAGGAGATGAAGGAGCCTGGGCTGCCCAGATAAGCGATGAAATTGCTTTGGAGATCCTTTCCAAGGCCATTGAAAAAGTGGAAAAGGAGCTGGGAACAAAAATACGCATGGGTATTGACTTTGCAGCAACAGAGCTCTGGAATGGTAAAGAATATGTCTACAAAGATAAGAAGCTGGACAGAGAGGGGCAGATAGATTTCATAGTGAAGCTTATAGAAAAATACGAGCTGCTATTTGTAGAGGATCCTTTCCACGAGGATGACTTTGATAGTTTTTCAAAGCTTACCGAGATCGCAAATTGCATGATCTGCGGAGATGATTTGTTTGTCACGAACTGGAAAAGAGTCGAAATAGGGGTAAGAAAGAAGGCTGGCAACACTTTGCTCGTGAAACCAAATCAGGTCGGGACTTTAACGGATACATTCAAAGCCGTAAAGATTGCAAAAAATAATGGGTATGATATAGTCGTGAGCCACAGGAGCGGGGAAACAGAGGATAACTATCTATCCCATCTTGCTGTTGCCTTCAACGCAAAGTTAATAAAGACAGGGATTGTCGGAGGGGAGAGGATATCCAAACTAAATGAAATGATAAGGATTGAAGAAATGCTAAAAGCGAAAATGGTGAAAATATGATCGAAACCGGCTACGAATATCTGATACCGCCTGAAGAATATCTGGCAGCAGGAGTCCACATAGGAACCCAAGTAAAAACTGGGGATATGAGAGAATTCATATTCAAGGTCAGACAGGACGGATTATATATACTGGACATAAAGAAGCTCGACGAAAGAATCAGAGCCTGTGTGAAGCTCCTGCTCAGATACGAGCCTTCGAAAATACTGCTCGTCGCGGCGAGACAGTATGCACACAAACCTGTTAAGATGTTCTCCGAAGTCGTGGGGACAAAATACATAATAGACAGATTCGTTCCAGGAACTCTAACAAACCCAAATCTAAAAGAATACATTGAGCCAGATATAGTCTTTGTAAACGATCCGGCTATAGACAAGCAAGCCATAGCAGAAGCTACAAAAGTCGGAATACCTGTAATTGCCCTCTGTGACACGAACAACTCAACTGCAGACATCGATCTTGTCATACCGACGAACAACAAAGGAAGAAAGGCCCTAGCACTGATTTACTGGCTTATAGCGAGGGAAATAAAGAAAGCGAAGGGAGAACCGTTTACATACAGTATCGAGGACTTTGAAGCCGAGATCTAGCGAAATATTTTACTTGCCGACTTGTAAAGTCTGTGCATAACGGCCCTTCCAATTCCAAATTCCTCTATTCCCTCAACAAGGATGAGCTTTGCCCCCATCTTCTCAGCCCTGATCAGCGCATCAAATAGATTTCTCGCATATTCTTCAGCGGTCTTCCCGACTACTATTGTCCTACCGTAATCCCTAGTTGCGATCGCAATAGCATCGGGTCTTTTTTCCAAAAATTCTGGTATTTTTTCCTTTGCTTTTCCAATAAAAAGATATATCTCCGCAGAACTCGAAAATTTCTCCTCAAAATCAATCTTTTCTTCATACTGAACCTCTAAGAACTTACTGAGTTCTTCAACGCTTAAAGCCCCATGCCTAACGATTCTGGGTGGTTCAACTGTTAGATCCAGTATTGTAGACTCCAAACCCAGGTAGCAATCCCCGAGCAAAATTGCATCTATTTTATCACCGAGCTCCTCAATAACATGTTCAGGCTTTGTTGGGGTGAATTTTCCAGAAATGTTTGCAGAGGGGACGACTATCGGTCTTCCCAGTCCTTGGATTAGCTTCAGGGGAATTTCATGCCCCGGCATTCTAACCGCAACCTTATCCTTTCCTCCAGTAACAAGATCCGGAATTCTTCTCCTCTTCAGTATTAACGTAAGCGGACCAGGGAAAAATAACTTCATAAGCTTTAACGCGAGCTCGTTTACTTCTGCTATTTCGTAAACCTGCTCTATTTTCGAGACTCCAACGATTAAAGGCTTGCTTCTGGGCCTCTTTTTTACCTCAAAGAGTCTTTCCAAAGCCTTTTCATTCATCGCATCGCATCCCAAGCCGTAAACAGTTTCCGTTGGAAAGGCAACTAAACCGCCTCTTTCAAGTATTTCCACAGCCCTCCTGATTCCTTTTTCATCCGGATGCAGTAGCTCCATCGGAAACAGATTGGAGAAAAGATTTTTAAGTTTTCTAGAACTTTGGACATGGAAAAAATCCAATCCATCGTGAACGAAATTTACGAAATATTCAAGGATTATAACGTTTCCAAGAGTGAAATAGAAAAAAGGCTCAAGCTGCTCATCTTTGAGTTTAAGGTTCCGGAAGATGAGGCAAAAAGAACAATAATAAACGGACTTAGAAGGGATCTGAATCTCTCAAGAGAGGCCCTCAGATTCCCATTAACAAAGATAGCAGATCTTGAGCCAGGAAAAGGTGTGAGTGTGAAGGCGAAGGTAATCCAGCTCTGGGAACCAACTAGTCAATCAATCGCGCAGTGGGGAGTAATAGGGGATGAAACGGGTACTGCAAGATTCGTTATCTGGGCTAAGTCTGCAAAGAGGAAGGTCGAAGAGGGAAAGAACTACATTTTCGAGAGAGTTTTCGTCGACGAATTCGGCGGAATTAAAAGCATAAAAGTAACTAGCATAAGCGAAGTTAGGGAAATAGAGGAAGATATTGAGGTTAGTGAGAACTGGGGAGAGATAGAGATAACAGGCGCTCTCGTCTCCATTTCCCAGAACAGCGGTCTCGTTCAGGTGTGCAAAATCTGTGGTAAGGTAATCGAAGCCGGGATTTGCAAAGAGCACGGAAAGGTCGAATGGAACGAAGTCCTGCGCCTTCGCGGAGTTATAGATGACGGGGAAAGAACTTACGATGTAGAGATGGAAGAAAACTGTATAAAAGAGTTAACAGGGCTAGATCTAAGAACTGCCAAGAAAATGGCTTTTGAACACCTAGATCGCGGAATTGTTCTGCTTGAACTGAAGAAGAAACTACTGGGAAGATATCTTAAAATCTCAGGCGATCTAAAGTTCAGAACGGTAAATGTAAAAAAGGCGGAATTTTTCAAAACAAAAGTTAGAGAGGAAGTTGACAAGGTTTTAGAAGAGGTGAAAGCATTGTGAGAACAAGGAGAGAGGTAGCGAGAAGGGTTTTCGCCAAGGAATTCAATTCATCGAGATATAAGCTTGGGGGAAATGCTGAAAAAGAACCCGTATACGTTTTGACTCCCCTTGGTTTGAAATGCAACAGAATATTCATCATCGGAGCTTTAATAGAAAAGGAAGAAACTAAGCCGGATTCGGAAGTCCTTAGAATAAGGATAGCAGATCCAACGGGCTCTTTTTTGGGTTTCGTTGGCAAGTTCGATCCCGAGGCCAAAGTCTCGTTGACAGAAATTGACATTCCATCAACGGTTGCCGTAACCGCAAAAGCAAGACTCTTAGAGAGAGGCGGGAGAGTTATTCCGTTCATAAGACCAGAAACTATAAACCTATCAGATTTCGAAAGTAGGGATTACTGGATCCTCGAAACCGCAAAGGCTACTATGAAAAGGATTGAAATGATGAAGGGAGATTCAGAACTCGCAAGGCTTGCGAGAGAGAAATACAATCCAAATCTCGAGGAGTACAAAGAAATGGTAGTATCAGCCCTGATGAGGCTGAAGGAGGAAGTAGAAATTTCAGAGGAAAGAGAAGAGAGCATAGAAGAGAGCATTGAGGAGGAAATCCTAGACCTCAACGATCTTTTCTGAGCATCCTTTCATAGTCGAGTTCAGTCATAATTCCATTTCTATTTAAGATTTCGTTTGCCTCTTCGATGCTCTTTGAGTTCAGCACGAGTCTAGCACATTCATTCAGTTCAAGAACATTTTTTGCCCTGAAATAGAATATCAGCGCTGATAAAGGAGTTATTAGGACCGTTCTACCTTTTCTTATCTTTTTGATACCAAAATCTCCCTGATAAGCTAGCAGCGGAATTCTGCTAGCCTCGGTAACAACTTCTTCGCAGATTTTCAGCATTTCTTCAAAATCGTTTTGGCTAAGTGAAGTGCAACCTAAAAAACCCTTATTTTTATATAATTCTGACATATTCAAAAGCAGTTCCTCTACTTTGAGCTCCCCATCGCTACCAAAGCCAGAAACCGCCACAATGCCGTCAAGTAAACCCAGAACTGCGACGCTTATTGCATCTGCAAGAGGGCTTCTTACTCCCGATTCATAGCCAACAGATATGGCATCTCCCCCCGCATCAATTCCTACGATCAGCTCTATCCCTTCCATTTCTGCAAAATCCTCTAAGTCTTCACGGAGTTGCTTTACTCCCTTGGTTATATCCAAGCCGAGAACTTTGCCAAAAAATTTAGCTGCCCTTGCAAGATTTGGCTTAACTCCTTGGTGAGTTCTCGTTTCTTCTTTTATTAAAGCAAGAGTCTCTGCTATTTTTTCGATATTAAGGAGTTCTTCTATGCTCCTAGGCCCGGGTTCCGGATCCACAACAAGTCTATCCCAAATAACTCCTCCTCTGATCACCTCAAAATCAAAGAGCCTTAGCAGATTTGAGACTGGAATTGTGCTCACAATGTCGCCTCCTCCTCCAATGCCAAAGACTAACGCTTTCTTTTTTTCGCAGTTTTTCAAAATCCTTAGCAATTCCATGAGTTTAAGAAAAATGAAAAGTGATATATCAATTGCTAATTGCATTTTTGCAACTGAAGTTCAATTTATTGGCTATTTAAAAAGCCAAACCAATATTTCCCAGCATTTAAAAAGTGCAATGCCTAGTTATGAGTCAACTTATTTCAACTTCACCATACTAAGTCTTTGAAGGCCCAGGACTTAAAGTTGGAATAGAAGAAGATTGAAAAACTGTTGGTGATTGCAAATTGAGTCAGGGGTTAGTAAAAAGTCTTTGTCTAACCTTGAATCCTCTTTTAACACTCTCCAAAACAAATATTCTCGCCTTTCTAACAGCATTTTCAAAATCGTTTTCAGCAAGATAGCAAGCTAGCGCCGTGCTGTAAACGCAACCTGTACCGTGAAAATCACCTTGAATAAGATCTGCTTCCACGGAATAAATTTTCCCTTTTTCGCAAATCACATCTCTCCCTTTCAGTTCACCGCCCGTTATGACGACGTTGCACCCATATTTTCTGTGAATTTCTAGCGCAAGTTCCTCTGGATCGGATGACATACCAAATAAACTAGCTTCAGTATAATTGGGCGTTACAACTTCAACCGATTTCATCAAAACCTCATAAGCCTCCTTTTCTCCGAGCTTCCCTCCAACTCCTGCTTCAATAACAGGATCGAGAACTTTCGGACATTTTAATTTTTCTAAATAATCCGAGATAACCTTAGCCATCTCCAATTTTGGAACTACGCCTATTTTCACAGCAGAAAATTCGAAATCTGAAATTAATGTATCGAATTGCCTCTCTATTATTCCAGCATCAACCGGGTGAACCGAAAAAAGCTTTGAACTACTTTGAACTGTTAACGCAGTTATTATTGAACACGGAAAAAAGCCCAAAACCTTTGAAACCTTTATATCTGCAGAAACTCCTGCACCACCTGTCGGATCTAGGGCAGATATTGTCAGAATAAATTTCATAAAAAATTAGAATAGATCTTTCAGATATATAAGATGCTTTCCAAGTTTTCCTCCATAGTTTCCTGCTGTGATCTTCACAACACCAGGAATCTTTGTGGCTGCAAGAATTCCAACTTTCATCGCTTTCTTCACGTATTCTACGTTCAGACCGTTTATAACTATTTCATACACCGCTTTTACTCCAGGCGGGATTTGGGAACCTTCCACTTTATCCCTCAGTGTCGGACAGAACTTCTCATTCGTCGAGGCTTTCAGGAACTTGTACTTGTTTGCACCAACCTTCGATCCGGAAGCCACTATTCCACCCGGGAACGGTGTTATAACGCCTTCAACATCCGCAATCGCATCGACAGCCGCCTTGGCAGCTGCTAATGCTGCAGGTTGATTTTCGCCAAGAATGAAGAAGTTTCCACCGGCTATTCCACTTACATAGCCAAAATGGCTTTCTACAATGAATTCACCCTGCATCATTGGTATTGCGTAACATTTCCTACCTGCAACCTCTACTTCTCTCTCATAACCATCTCCAAAGAATTTAAGCTTAAATCCTGTATCAAATTTGTCCTGAACATCAGGCAATCCATTAAAAGCAGCGGTGGTCGGAGCTGTCAGCACACATTGTCCAATTCTCGCTAAAAGCTGCTCTTCTAGACCTTTTTTGCTCATGTGGCAGATCTGTATATAGTAACCGGGTCTACCGTCAGGAGTTTCACTCGGGAGGGCTTTCTTCTCAATACCGGCCTCAGCTGGACACATGATAACAGACGTTCCAAATCCGGTTGCTTCATTCGCAGCTACCCAAGCCCAATAGTAGTCGTATGCCGTAATCAAAACTCGCGCAATTTTTATGTCAAAAGCTTCAGCAAAAGTTTCCTCCACTTCTACACCATTCACCTTCATGGAGTGAAATTTCAAAGGATGGTTAAAAGCTTTATGCTTTTTAATTGCAAAATCTTAAATATTCCAAATTTTTACTAATTTCCATAAGCTACGATTTACTTATGCAAAAACTTGATTTCCGAATAGAGAAGAGAAGCTTGGTCCATACATGGCCAAACAGCAAAAATAGTCGATCCAAGGTTAACTGACCTCCTCCACGCCCTGAAAGGCGAGGCTTTCGGTTGTAAACTGCGACTGTTGCGGCGATTGTTGTGAATTCTTCCTCTCCGCAAAGTTTGCAGGCGTTCCAATAGAAATGCTTCGGTTGCGGAGTTTGTGGAGTATAGAAACGGCTTCATTCTAGTTTATTACCTGCATAATTTCCTTAAATGGAATGCCAGATATTCGGTGTATCTTACGTAGCTGTGAAGAAGTGGGCTTATTCGGGGAAGATCAAGTACATTAAAACGCCCGGCGGTAAATACAGGTATCCTGAAAGCGAGATTAAGAGGCTCCTTGGCGAAGCACCAAAAGGCAGGGTTGCGATTTATGCTAGGGTAAGGCAGAAACAAAGACTTGTCGAATATGCTAAGAGCAAGGGGTTATAAGCCCGAATGGGTAGGCAAATGAAATGCTCCGAATGCGAGCTGTGAAGAATACCAGATGGATGCAGGAGCTTCCGTTCACCCCGAAAGCCTCCCGTGAAAAGAGGAGGGAAGGGATGAAAGTTAATGCTAGAGTAGAACGGCTACAAAGAAGGTGCAACTAAACTTAGAAAGGTTCGACTCCGGATTTCATTCCTCTTAAACAAAAGCTTTTTAATTTTTATATTCAACTCTACGCATGGACAAAGATGTTGATGCTTTGAGCAAGTTCTTGTCAGAGAGAGAACAAAGAATATTCAGAGGAGTGATAAAGGACCCGATAGCTTTGGAGGTATTAAAAAAACTATTCGGGGATCCAGAAAATGCTGAGAAATATCTGGTATTGATCAAAGACAATATTCACGCAATTTTCATCGCAGCCAAGCTTGCCGAAAGTATTGGAAGGTATCTGAACGGTGAAGACGAGGATAAGTGCATCAACATATTCATTCGAAGCCTTTCTCACCTAAGAGATTTCAAAGATAAAAGAGTGGAATATGACGTCTTTGAAATAGTCAAGGAAGCGATAGAGAGCAGAATTTCGATGAAAAAATACGAAAGCGCATCGAAACTTGTCAACTTCTTTCAGAACTTAGGATTAAGAAATTACGTAAAAAAACTGATCTTCCACGCGATGGAAATAGCCGACGGCGGAGATCACGCTAGGGCTGTCAGAATTCTAAACCAGCTACCCAGCTATGATGAGGTTTTAACAGCAAAAGCCTATATTCTCGTGGAATGGGGTAAAAAAATATCCACAAGCAATCCGGAGGCCGCTTTAAGCAAAATAGAAGAGGCTCTGAAGATACGCGACGTGCCGTCTGCTAAGCTAATCAAAGCGGAAATTTTCGAGGGTCTCGGAAATTATGCAAAAGCCTATGAGATATACAAGACAATAAAAGATCAACCCGGGGTTGAAAAGAGGCTCGCCAGACTCCTGATGGAATGGGGAGAGGAGGAAAGAGATATCAAAAAACTTGAGGAGGCAAGATCTCTCGTTCTAAACGATGCCGTAATGCTCGAAGAAATAGAGAGAAGGATCAGAAAACTGACTTCTCCGCAAAACTAAACTAAAGGCTCTCGGGATCGTATCCAAGAACCGCAACCCACCACCATCTTGCCATATCAACTAGATCTTTGCTAAACGCACCCGATAGAGTATATTCTCCGTCTCTTATTGCTATTAGGCCAGCCGCAAGCAACTTGTTTCGCATTGAATAAAAAGAGGATCTTACCATCTTTAGCTCCTGGGCAACCGTTTCCCATTCCTCAATCCTTAGAGGTTTTCCGCTTTTCTGTCTCTCCTCAACTATGCTCAAAAACTTGACAGCCTTTAAAGCCACTTCTTCCTTTCTGAAAATCCTTCTCATCAGCTCCAGCATGGGATTTTTCGATTGAGAGACCCTCGCAGTAGCTGTAGAACGTACTATTACTGAAGTCGCTGTTTTTGGAGCCTCTTTTACTTTCACGATAAAAAGATTGACTTAATTTTAAAAAAACTTTCTAAACTCCCTCGCCTGAGAAACTGGGTTGCAAAGAGACTGTGAGCCACTCGCCGCAAAAGGCGAGTTTTCAGTTTATAATTAAAAGACAAAACTTAAATGACAGACAGACAAAAGTTTTAGAGGTATGAAATTCGATGTCATAATAATCGGCGCTGGACCAGGGGGGCTTTTTGCTGCCTATAAACTCGCAGGAAAAAAGAAGGTCGCAATATTCGAAATGGGAAGAGAAATAGACAAAAGGAAGTGTCCAAGTGATTTATCCGAGAGCTTTTGCAAGAAATGCGATCCTTGTAATATAACATGCGGTGTCGGAGGAGCTGGAGGGCTTTCAGATGGAAAACTAAATTACGTTAATCCAAAGTACCCTTCAAGTTTTTCAGTTGGTGGTGACTTTGATTTCCTAGATCCTAAATACCTTATCGAAAAAATGAACGAAGTTGACGAAATTTTTCTTAAACATGGTGTAAAGGGAGAAATTTACGGGACAGATGAAGAGAGAATCAACAAGTTTCTAAAAATGGCAAATGCGGCCGGTATAGAATTCGTACCCCTAAAACAGAGGCATGTAGGCAGCGACGAACTTCCAAAGGTTATAAAGAGCATAGAGCATGAATTAAAGAAAAAAGACGTAAAAATAACTACCGAAACAATTGTGATAGACATAGACCCAAGAAAGAAAGCCGTGAAAACGTCAGATGGCTCAGAATTCGAATACGAAAATCTTATAATAGCCGTAGGAAGAGCCGGAGCAAACTGGCTTGAGGAATGGGTTAAAAAATACGGAATAGCAGTGGCCGAGAACGCAAAAGCAATAGATGTGGGTGTGAGAGTTGAGGTCCCTGCATCGATAATGAGCGACATAACTTCAACTATATACGATCCGAAACTGAGGGTGATTACTAGAAGGCACGATGATTACATGAGAACCTTTTGCACATGCCCAGGAGGTTGGGTTATAAGAGAGGATTATGGCGACTTCTGCCTCGTAAATGGACACAGCAAGTCCAAGGAAAAAACAGGAAACACAAACTTTGCATTGCTTGGGCATTATGAATTCACGGAGCCGTTTGAAGAGCCAAACGAGTGGGGGAGGGATCTTGCAAGAATAACCACAAAACTTGGAGGTGGAAATCCGATTGTCCAAAGGCTGAAAGACCTCCGCCTAGGAAGGAGGAGTACCGAGAACAGGATAAGAAATAACCGCCTAGTTCAACCAACCCTAAGAACGGCAATTCCGGGTGACATAAGTTTAGCATATCCCGCGAGGGTTATAGACGATATACTAGATGCCCTAGAAAGGCTTGACAAAGTTATTCCTGGAGTGGCTGACGATTCAACACTACTTTACGCCCCAGAGGTAAAGTTCTACTCGCTAAAATTGAAGGTTGACCAGCATATGAGAACAAACATACCCTTCATTTACGCAATTGGCGACGGAGCTGGGATAAGCCGCGGAATTGTAGGGGCCGCTGTTACGGGATTGATTGCTGCCGAAAGCATCCTTGGTGGTAACTGATGTTCTACGATATTAGAGAAGTCGATATTTCGAGTTTTACGATCACTTTAGAAGATGGAGCAGTTGAAAAACCAAAAATTGTAAATATCAAGTCCAAATGCTTCAGAGTGCTAAAAAACGGATTCTGGGGGGTTTTTATTGGAGATGTAAAAGATGATGAGGGATTAAGGGAAGCTGAAAGAAACGTTGTTGCAAGAGGAGATTCGGAAGTCGAAAGATCTACCAGCAGAGGTAAATACGAAATGAAACCAAAGATCCCACCATGGGATGTGGATGTCGAAGAAAAAATTGCCATGCTCAAGGATCTTCACAAGAGTCTGAAAGTTAGAAGTGCTAAGATAAGCTACATGGAAAATATAAAAAAGTTTTATTACAGGGATTCCGACGGGAGTGAAGTCGAGTACACCGTCCCGAGGCTTGGAATCTCGATTGTTGCGATTGAAAAAGGAAAAACGCTCCAGTTTTTATCAAAAAGGCTGATGAAAGTTGGAGGCTTTGAAAAACTAAAGGAGGTTTTCAAATTGACAGAAGAGATAAACGAGATCCTTCCAAAACTCGTTGATGCGCGATCGCCACCTGCTGGTGAGATGAACGTTCTAATGGACTCCAAACTTGCAGGGGTATTCATACACGAAGCTTTTGGACATGCAGCTGAAGCGGATCACGTGCTACAGGGATCAAGCATTTTGAGCGGAAAAATAGGAGAGACCATTGCTGGCAAAAACGTGACAATAGTTGATGATCCGACAATAGAAGAGTTCGGCTTCTTTCCATTCGATGATGAAGGTGTAAAGGCTGAAAGAAAAATACTGGTCGAAAACGGAATTCTCAAGAGCTATCTCCACAGCAGAGAGACTGCAAAGAAACTGAAAGGAAAGCCGGGGAATGCCAGAAGTGAAGGGATTGATTTTCCGATAGTTAGGATGAGCAACACCTTTCTGATGCCCGGGGATTACAGGTTTGATGAACTTCTCGAGCTTTGTAGAAATGGTGTCTATCTAATTGGTTCAAAAGGCGGTGAAACAAATCCGGCAACAGGTTATTTCCACTTCAGCGCTCAATATGGATATATAATAAGAAACGGGGAGATTTCGGAGATGATAAGAGACGTGGGGCTGATGGGTTATCTAGAAATCCTAAACAACATAAAGATTGGCAGAAACCTCAATTTTGATCCCGGATTTTGCGGAAAAGCATCGCAAACGGTTCCCGTTGCAGACGGTAGTCCAGAAATTCTCTGCAGAGCAAAGGTAGGTGGGGAATAATGGAGTGGGAGATTTTCAGCGAAAAAATCGTTGGATATTCTGCAGAAATTGAGGCCGGAAAGCTAAAAATTCTTAAAAAAGTTGTAGACAAGGCTTATGCGGTTAGGGTAATAGAGAACAGCAGAGTTGGATTTTCTGCCGGTAGGGATTTGGAGAAGACAATCGAATCTGCAAAAAAGGTTGCTAAAATTTCTGAGGAGGTGCTCAAAGAATTTCCCGTCGAAAAAGCAGCAAAAGTCGACGGACTATATGATGCAAGGTTTGAAAATATAAGCAGCGACTATATAAAAGAAGAATATGAAATTGTTACGAGCTCGATAGAAAAGGCTAGGATAGCCAATGCACTCATAGCTCATGAGATCGTAGAGGTTGAATTGAGAAATTCTTCTGGAGCGGAACTCACAGAAAAGGGAACTTTCTCCTTCTTTTCAGTTGAAACAGTATTCAACGGGGGAAGCGGATTTGCGCAGACTCAAAGCAGGAAAATTGAACTGGATATTGAAAAAACTGTAACATATGCCGAAGAGCTTGCCCTGAAATCTGCAAAAGCTGAGAAAATTGATTCTGGTTACTACGATCTCGTCCTGATGCCACAAGCGATACATCAGCTCTTTTCCCATACCCTCTACCCATCTCTATCAGCCGAGAATGTTGCAAGAAGAAGAAGTAGACTCCATATTGGAGCAGATCTGGGGAATATAAGGATCCTAGACGATCCCACTCTACCCTACGGCTTTGCAAGCTATTCTTTCGACGATGAGGGAGTCATGGCAAGAAGGAAAGTTCTAGTAGATGGGAAAGTTCTCTGTTTTTATTCAGATTTGAAAAACGCAGAAAAATTTGGCCTAACCGGCAATGGATTGAGAATTAGCATCGATTCACCTCCGGTTCCCATGCCTAGCAACTTAATCATCGAAGTGCAAGAAAGAGTTGACAAAAGTAGAGCTCTGATCATACACAACTTTCTAGGCGCGCACACAGCGAATTCTGTCAGTGGTGACTTCAGCGTTGAAACTTTAAACGCCGAGTTTGAAGAAAAGGCTATAAAAGGTACAATGATCTACGGAAACATCTTCGAGTTGCTCAGCAAAATCCAAGGTTATTGTTCGGAGAGAGTCCAGATTGAGAATACCTTAACGCCGGCAATAAGGTTCAGGAGCGTAAAAATAATTTAGACAAAAAGATTGACAAAAATAGGATAAAACAAAGGAATAGGATTAAAAAGAAGATTAGTCTCGCAACCCTTGATACCCTCTCTTTCTTTCTTTTCTCAACAACTTCAAAGAATAAAGACTTGTAGCTAGACTCGTATCCCTCTTTCTTAAATTTAATTTCGATTTTATGCTTACCAACTGATGGTGATGGAAAAGTAAAGGAAAAAAGCCCGTATTGTGCCTTTGCTTTCCCAATTTCCCTTCCATTTAAGTAAAAAGTTAAAAGACCATCCAAGGGTTTCCAAGTCATTTCCTTTTCATCGTAAAATGTCAGCCACCCTTCTACGGTTACTTTCTCCCCTTCAGAGACAAATGCATCAAGCAAATGCGCCGAAATTCTCGTTTTAAATAAGGAATTTGAAGAATACATACGTGATCACCAATAGTACGAACAAATGCTTCAATCCTGCCTCAATTCTTCCCTCGCCCATAATTCCCGCAGCCAAACCGGAAAAGATTGCCACAACTACAGAGGTCTCCATAAAGACGCTTTCAATTTCGTAAATATTTACGGAGACCAGATTTGAGTTTAGACCTGAAACAACTGACAGGAGATTCTTTAAGAGGACATAAGTAGTGTAAAGAAATACTGCAAACGCTAGGTAAATTACGATCAAATACGTGCTCATAGCCCCCCTTATTCTCTCCCTAATTTCCACTTCGAGTTCTGAGAAGACCGAAGCCACGTAGAGAGCATCTCTGATGCTTGGAGAAGCTTCTATTGCTTTAACGAGCGTAGAAATAGCTTTCTGGAATAATCCGCTTCTAATCCTCTCCTCAAGCTTCAAAAAAGCATGTGCAATAACTTCTCCCCATTCCGCACGCCTTTTAACAATCTTAATCTCCCTGCTAACAACACTCGTCTCAGATTCGCCGACGTTTCTTAAAGCTTCCACTATGTTTAGCCCCGCTTCGTTAAGTGAAGCCAGCTGTTTCAAGAAGTCTGGAAGCTCTTTTTCCGCCCTTCTTATCAATCTCTCCCTGTATTCTATAAACAAAATCGCAGGAATGCCGATCGCCAACATCGATGAAAATACGAGATAGTCAAATTCCATCTTCCCGAAAAAGGCTGCAAAGAAAACGACCCCAGGAGTCAGGAAGTAGATCGCAATGTGTTTGAGCCCCAAAACATAGGGTGCTTCATAGATCGGATAAAGCAAAAACTTCTTAAGTGAGCCGTAAATCTTCCTAAATTTGTTGAATCTAATTCCAGCTTTTCTTTTCGATAAAGGAGCGAAAAAAAGCTCAAATTCCCTGAGCACCTTGCCCAGCTCCCTGTTTTCCCCTAAAGCCGAAGATTGAGCAATCAGGAAGACTATAAAGGAGCCCAACGGAATTAAAGTGAAAATTATGACGCGATAAAGATTCAAGGTGTTGCTTCCGAGCATGTTCATGACAGTTAAAACGATCAGCAGGAAAAGGGGGGCAACAATGAACAAAGCCAGGTATATTTCGGCAAGAATCTGGAGCGTTTCGATAAAAAGAATATAACTCTTTTCCTTTTCCATAAAGAACTGTTCAGATTTTGCCTTAAGGTAGCTCAAAACATTTCCGCTACCACGGTAAACCTCGATAAGGTTTTCAAGAAAGACTCTCAGCTTTTCGGAAGGAGTTGTCTCGGCAACATATTTCATGGCGCTTTCAAGATCCCCGAATTCAGCAAGAACGGATATTCTTTCAAACTCGACGCTTACCTCTCCGAACAAAGCCTTATTCTCCGAAATGTATTTAAAGGCCGAAATTAACGGTACATTTCCCTTCATCATGCCGAGCATCACGTTAACAGCATGCGGCAAGGCTGAATCTATTCGGCCTTTTCGAAAATTTGATAAGTAATAGGGATAAGTCAAAATTGAATAACGGGCTATAGTGAAGACTAAGATGGAAATCAAAGTCGAAATTGCGATGCGAATTTTCCAGAACTCAACTTCAAAACCCAGATACCTCACCGACTCAATACCGTGAAATAGATGGCCTAAAAGCAAAAAGCAGAGAGGCCAGACAAAAAGCATCAAAATCAATGGATAAAACAAAGCCGCTGCCAAAAGTTCTGGCAGAGTTATCCTAAGCCTGGAAGCTTCTAAAGCTTTTTTCAGTTCTCTGTATTTATCCGGTCTATTCTCGAATTTTTTCCTAAAGTAACTCTTAAATTTCACCGGGGTCATATTCCCGAAAGGGCCAGCTCGGGATTGTAATAGTAAGTATGCACAAACTTTGTAAACTCTCTATAATCTCTGATATCCTTTCTAACCATCCACTCAAGGTATTTCTTTCTCCTCTCTAACTCCTCAAAAACTTCATTTCCCCTAACCAATGCTATTTTTTCAAGCTTCTTTGGTGTACCAATCTGAACATGGGTATCACTTTTAGGCTCCCATTTAATGAATTGGTTCACAAGAATGTTGTTATCCGCGGGATCTATTCCAAGTATTTCGTTCACTTCCTTCGTTCGCCTAATTCTCTTTCCCTGCACAAGATACATACCTTGAACTAAAACGATGTCCAAGAACTGTATCATACTCCTCGGTACATTCAACGGCTCGTTTTCAAGTCTGTAAATCATCTGGTTTACGTCTCCGGCATGAAAGGTCGCGTAGCTTGCATGACCCGTCGACATGGCTTGGAAAAGTGTCATGGCTTCCTTGCCCCTAACCTCCCCAACAACTATGTAGTCAGGCCTTTGCCTCAGGGTTGCTTTTAGAAGGTCATACATTTCTATTTGCTGTTCTCCTATACCAATTCTCGTAACTTGCGCTAGCCAGTTTTCGTGATACAACTTTATTTCCCTCGTGTCTTCTATGGAAACAACTTTCGCATCCGGAGGAACAAACATTAGAATTGCATTTAGTGTCGTTGTTTTTCCGCTTGCAGTTTCTCCAACAACCATAATCGAAAGCTTATGCTCTACCGCAAGCCAAATATAGGCCATAAGCTCGACTGGAACGGTTCCAGATCTTATAAGATCCAAGGGTGTCAAAGGTTCTGCTGCGAATTTTCTTATTGCAAAACTCGAACCTCTCGGCGTTATTTCGGTTCCAAAGGTTGCCTGCAACCTGCTACCATCCGGTAAGGTTGCGTCAATGATGGGATTTGCAATCGAGAGATGTTTGCCACATCTCTGGGCAAGCAGAACGACAAATCTGTCTAAAAAAGACTTTTGAAGCCTTATATTTGTCTCAAGATATCCCCATTCTCTGTGATAAACGAAAATGGGAACATTGTATCCATCACAGGATATGTCTTCGATGTTCGGATCGAGCATGAAGGCTTCAATTGGACCGAAACCGAAGAACTCTCTAAAGAGGTAATAAAGCATTCTCGTGTAAAAATCCTGGTCCAATTCCATTCCAAACTCTTTTAATAACTTCTCAACCGTCCTGACTAAGTTTTTGGCCCGCTCTTCTAAATCCTGAGATAGATCCCGCAGCGATAAGATCCTTCTTAAATCGCCGATAATCGAAGAAATTATCTGAAGTTCTTCTATGCTCAAAGAAGGTTCCACAACATGGTATACTAGCCTTCTCTTTTCCGGGTCCTCGTAGATGACAACCTTTATGAAAGGTTCGGCAACATAATACTCGCTAACCACATTCTGAAATGTTACCTCTTCCTTTACCTCTGCCTTTGCAAAATTTCTAAGTATTCTATATCTCTCAAGCATTCTCAAAAAATTTAAAACTTCAATCTATTTATTTTTTTCTTGCAAAATTGAATTATGGTACGAGTCTGGTTCTGTCCCTTGGGAATAACATTGCTTCCCTAATGTTGTTCAAGTTCAGCATGGACATCACCAATCTTTCAAGCCCAAGCCCCCAGCCAGAATGCGGTGGCATTCCGTAGCGAAAAGCCTTGAGATAGAACTCAAAACTCTCTGGATGCAGTCCCTTGGATTTTATGTTCTCTACAAGCTTTTCATATCTGTGCTCTCTTTGCGCACCGCTTGCAAGCTCTATATAACCATGCATAAGATCGAAACTCTTGCTAAGTTTTTCATCCAACGCCATCACATAGAAGGGCTTAATTTTTATCGGCCAGTTTGTTATGAAGTAATGACTCTCAATCTTGCTCCCTATCGTCTTCAAAGCCTGTAAGTCCAGATCCTCACCCCAAGGTATCTGGTCACCAAGCATTTCAAGCGCTTCATCGTAAGTTATTCTTTCAAATGGAATTTCCGGAACTTCAAGCTTTACGTCCAAAATTTCCAATTGCTTCTCACAGTTCTCTAAAACGTCACAATAAACTTTAGCAATTAATCTTTCCAGAATTTTCATGACATCTTCGTGATCGGCGAAGCTCACCTCTATATCCACCGAAGTTGCCTCGTTTAAATGTCTCGTTGTGTTGTGTTCCTCGGCCCTGAAAATCGGCCCTATTTCAAAAACCTTTTCGAATCCTGCTGACATCAAAATCTGCTTGTAAAGTTGAGGACTCTGATTCAAAAAAGCTTCTCTTTCAAAGTAGCTAACCGGAAAAAGTTCCGTACCTCCTTCCGTTGCCGTAGAGACTATTTTCGGTGTCTGAACCTCTATGAATCCTTCCCTGTTTAAAAAATCTCTAATACTTTTTGTTATCTCTGACTTTATTTTGAATATCGCAAAGATTTTTGGTCTTCTTAGATCCATGAATCTGTTTTCAAGCCTAGTATCCAGATCTGCAGGTACTTTCTCCGTAACTTCCAAGGGTAGTGGAGCCTGACTCTCATTAAGAACGTCAATCACTTCAGGGATTATCTCAAATCCATTGGGTGCCTTCTCTTCCTTCTTTACAGTTCCTTCAACTCTCAAAACACTTTCCCTGCTGATTTTCTTCGCTTTCTTGAATGTTTCTGGATCGATAATTTTTTTAGGGAGCGTAACTTGAATAAAACCCTCTCTGTCCCTGAGAACTATGAAAACAAGTCCTCCAAGATCTCTGACCTCATGAACCCAACCGAAGACCGTTACTTTTTTCCCATCCATCTCTGGAGATATCTCTGCCGATCGCATAAAGAGAGAGATCAGGATCAGATTTTAACCTTAACTGAGCAAGAGATGTTCCAATACAGCCTAACTTCTCCAAAGCCCTTTTTTTCTGTATTCAGGATAGCTATCTCATCCTCTCATCTTTTAAGCAGCATTGAGGCGTCTGAGCCTTCTATGGGTAGCGAAATTTTTTTAGAGCTAAAATTAAACTAAAAATCGGTGATGCTGAAATGCTTGAAAACGACTGTCTTCTAACGGAGGAGGAGGCGAGGTTGAGAGAAGAGGTTAAGAGCTTCGTCGCCAGCGTTGATCCGGAATTGCTCAGAAAAATGGACAGAAATGAAATAGACTATCCATTCGAATTCGTAAGAAATTGTGCTGAAAAGAGATTACTTGGTCTCAGATTTCCAGAAGAATACGGAGGCAGGGGAATGACATGGTCTGCGGAAAGTGTTGCGCTCGAAGAAATCGGAATCCTTGGCCTAGGGCTTGGATGCGCGTATTCAATGGTAAGCATAGTCGGCGAGGCTTTGTATAGATTTGGAAACGATTGGCAAAAGGAAGAGTTTCTAAAACCAATAATAAAGGGTAGAAAAATATCGGCAGAAGGTTTAACTGAACCCCGAGGGGGGAGTGACTTTTTTGGAACAACTACTAAGGCTGAGAAAAAAGGAAACGTTTGGGTTCTCAACGGTTCGAAGAGATTCATAGCTGGTGGGAAGGTTGCAGATTTTTATCTAATCTATGCAAGAACTGACCCAAATGCTCCGAGTCATAGGGCTTTGACTGCATTTATAGTGGAAAGAGAAATGGGTGTTGAGGTTGAAGAAGTTTACAATTTGCTTGGCTTTCGGGGAATGGGCACTGCAAGAATAGTTTTCAGAGATCTCGAAGTTCCAAAAGAGTACGTTCTAGGCGAAGTCAATGGAGCCAGGGAGATTTTCAATAGGATGATGATTCCTGAAAGGTTGACTTCCGCGGCCGGCGCAGTAGGTGGTGCAAGGGCTGCCATAGAGATAGCCATCAAATATTCCGACAAACGCAAGGCATTTGGAAGAAAGATAAGGGAATTTCAGGGAGTCAATTTTATGGTGGCCGAAGCCGTTACGATGATAGATGCTGCAAGAGCTCTGGTTTATAATGCTGCAAAAGCCGTTGATTTGTACGATGCCGGTAAATTCAACCAAGATCCAAGAAGACTTGTTAGCGAGACAAAACTATTCGCAACCGAGGTCCTCTGGGATGTTGTGAACAAAGCGATGCAGATAATGGGTGGTATCGGCTACACTCAAGTATATCCAATCGAAAGAATGCTCAGGGATGCCAGATTGGCACCGATATGGACAGGGAGCAACGAAATCATGAAGGTGCTAATTCAGCATGAAACTTACAAGCTAATGGGTCTACCATCAAAAGACAGAGACTGCGAAAAAGATGCAATGGACTGGTACAAGGAATGGGAAAAAGTTTATGAATGAAATTCAAAAACCTCTGCCTTTTCTACTGCATTTTTTTCTAAATCCTCAAATTCTTCAAATTCCTTGACAATCTCAAGTTTGGCTTTAGTCTCGGGATGCTTCGCCACCATTAACGAGCAACAGTCCTCATAAGGAAGAATTGAGATTTCATAGGTTCCTATCTTTTTCGCTATCGCGATTATCTCTTCCTTATCAAATCCGAGCAGGGGCGGGAGAACCGCGAGTTTCGAGGCAGAGTATATAACGTTTAGATTTTCCAACGTCTGACTTGCAACCTGCGAAATGTTGTCTCCTGTAACTATGGCCTTCGCTTCCTCTTTCTCGGCAATTGCATTTGCCATTCTCATCATGCTCCTTCTGTAAACGACCATTCTAAGCTTTGGTGGAACTATACGGATTATTTCGAGCTGAACTTCCTCGAAAGGTACCATGTAAAGCTTAATTGAACCCTGGTACTCTGCAAGTCTTTCGGCAATCATATGAATCTTCCTCCTGACATTTTCAGAATGGAGGGTTTTATTGAAGAAATGCACCAGAACAACCTCACAACCTCTTTTCATTGCCAAAAAACTCGCTACCGGACTGTCAATTCCGCCCGAAACTAGAGATACAACTTTCCCTGCAGTTCCTACCGGAAGACCGCCAATTCCCTCCAATCTCTGTGAGTAAACCAAAGCCTCGTTTCCTATTTCAATCCAAACAGTAACATCCGGATTTTCCAAATCCACTTTTTTTCCGGTTTTTTCGATCACAAAACTTCCAATGACTCTGTTAACCTCTATAGAGTTCAAAGGAAATTTCTTGTTCCTTCTGGAAGCAGAAATCTTGAAAGTTTCGAATTTTTCGGGAAGTGTTCTCAACGTTGCATCCTTAATTGCTTCGATTTCGAGTTCAGTTTTGTACCCGATACCAAAGTATCTTATCCCGGGAACTTTCTTGAGTCTCTCCTCGATTCCATCTCTGTATTCAACTTCTATCCATCCATATCTTCTCTTCGCCTTTGCAAATCTCCTTATGTTTTCGACTAGTTTTCTTTCAAAGAAATCTCTGTTTTTTCCCTTGATTCCGATTTCTCCGTAGTGTACTATGCAGATCTTTTCCATATTAAGAGTTTGCAAAGATATTTAAGGGATTGCGGGGGGAATTTTCTATGGACATTACAGCGGCTGCTGAGAAAATAAGATCGATGGAAATTCGGGGAGCGTCAAGAATTGCCAGATTTGCAGCCGAAGTTCTTAAAGATTATGCTACAAGGGTAGGAGATAATTTCGATGAAGAGATGAAGAGAGCTGCTCAGATTCTGCTAAACACTCGTCCAACTGCTGTGAGCCTTTACAACGCGATAAATTACATAATGAGATATAAAGGAAAAAACGTTGAAGAGAAAAGGGAAAACCTAATAAAAAGGGCTGAAGAGTTTATAAGCTGGGTCGAGAGTGCACAGAGAAGAATTGCTGAGATTGGAGAAAAAAGGATAAAAGATGGATATACTCTGCTAACGCATTGCAATTCCTCAACAGCGATCGCTGTTATAAAAAAAGCGCATGAAACGGGAAAGAACATAAAAGTCTTCGCAACTGAGTCGCGACCGAGATGGCAGGGGCACATTACGGCTAGACAACTAAAAGAATGCGGAATCGACGTCACCGTTATCGTCGATTCAGCGGTGAGATTTTTCATGAAGGAAGTAGACATGGTAATAGTCGGAGCGGATACGATAACCGCAAATGGTGCCCTTATAAACAAAATAGGTACCTCACAGATTGCCCTTTGTGCAAAGGAAGCGAGAGTACCCTTTGTTGTTGCTGCCGAAACATACAAATTCAGTCCCAGAACTCTGGCTGGAGAACTGGTATTGATCGAAGAAAGGGCTGAAGAAGAGGTTTTACCCAAAGATCTGCTCAGCTTAGGAATAAAAGCAAGAAATCCGGCATTTGATGTTACTCCTAGAGACTACATCGATGTCATAATAACGGAAATAGGTGCAATACCCCCGGAAATGGCCTATATCGTAATAAAGCAAAGACTTGGATATGAAGAAGTGGTAGAAGAGGAGATGAAAATTTACGACTACGACTAGCGTTTTTCCCTAGGCATACAGATTATCTCCTTTATTTGAGCATCGAAGAAGTTGTTCATATGGGCCGGACGGATCACAACTGCGGTATCCGCCCCTCTCGCCCTACCTCCAATTGAAATTACTTCGGTTATTGGAATTGCGCCACTGTCGGCCGCCATTATCGCTATTTCAACGCAAACCTTTAATCCATGCCCAAACAGAGATCTAAGGGCTTCGGCTATGGCCTCAACCCTGCTTACACCTCCGAGTTTTCTGCTTATACTCCTTTCAATTCCTGAAAGAACGTGGGACTGTCTTACAATTGTCACGCCCCTGCTCCTCAAAAAGTGCTCGGTTTCTGCGTCCATCGTATTCTTGCCTTCCTCGATGAAACCGGTGTGATAGGTCACAACAACAAGCTTAATGTCTCCGTTCAAGAACTCCAACGCCTTCTTGGCAGTTTCACCATACGATGATGCAACAACAACGTATTTTATTCCGAGTTCTCGCGCCCTTTCAAAGGCAAGTTTGAGGGTTATCTCGGTATTTTGCGGTCCGGGTTTTTCGAAATAAAATATTTTCCTTTCAATCATCCCAACCACCCAAGAAATAGCACAAAAGCGAGGATCATGAGAATAATGGCCAAAATACTCGCTATTATTGCCATTCTCGCCTCCCCGAATATGATTGGCAAGGGTCCGATCAATACAATTCCCCCAAATTTCTTCTCAGTTTTCGGTTCAATTTTTACCTCCTCTGCTTCGGGAAATTTCGAAAGAAAACTGAAAAGAAGAAGCAACACGAGAATTGCAAATGTTAGAAGGATGAGGAAAGTGGCTATCGCGACATCTGAGGCAACAGCTATGGGTATAGGCCCTATCAAAACTACTGCTCCATAGTGCGTTGCATTAAGGCTCAGTACGAAGATTGCAAGAAACAAGATTACCAACGCTAGTATTGTCCATCTCACAATTCCAATCTCTCGTCAGGGATAAAAAAGTTCTCTCTCAATGAGTTCCCTCAAGCCTCTTCCATCGAGTTCCACGAAATCTTTCCCGTCGTAAATTTGCACTTTAGAGATTCTTTCAAGAATCCAAGATACTTCTCCACCAAGTTTCCAAATCGCCATAGCCGAATACGCCAAGAACTTCTGATCTCTGAACTTTGACGCCATTTCTTCAAGTAATGTTTTTGCCTCTGTCCCTTTGTAGATTTCTGAATTTCTAAAAATTCCATACGCCATGTAGCTCCTTTCGACCTCTTCATTTTCGAGCAAATACAAAAACTTTAATTTAAAGCTCTGAAAAATATCCGGGTTATTTCTTCCTATCTCTGCAATGGCTAAAGGAGCTCCGATGCAATAGGCTCCGGACTCGTCGCTTAAAAGCCAGAAAAGTCTCAGAATGTAATTTCTAGCATTTGATTTTGCAAGTATGCCCAAAGCTTCCGCAGCCTTAAATCTAAGCAACTCCTCAGAGCTATAAAGATACCTAAAGGCCTGTTTCGACTTAATCTTTGCATATTCTCCGCTAAGCAATGACTTAAGTGTCTCATCGTTCAACCGCAATCGCGGATCCCTCCATAATCAAATCATTGCCCCTGAAAACTCTAAGTCTGTAGAAGCCCACCCGTTTTCCTCTAACCTTTTCAGCCTCGGCAACGAGTGCGTCTCCATTTTTCGCAGAAGCATAAAAATTCACTGAGATGTGAGCTGCAACTCTCCTGGCATCAGTGTTCGCTGAAATAGCAAATGCGAAATCGGCAAGAGCCATAATTAAACCTCCATGCGCTACACCGTGCATGTTTAGAAATTCTTCTTTAACAACAGCCCTAACTCTTGCATAGCCTTCCCTTATTTCTTCAACCTCACAGCCAAGGAATTTTCTGAAAGGTTCCTCAAATTCCATGCTATTTTTCCAGTAGCCAACTATTAAAATCTGCCGGGGGCGGGATTTGAACCCGCGACCTACGGATTATGAGTCCGTCGCCCCAACCAGCTAGGCTACCCCGGCAGACGAGTTGCTCAACCGAGTTCGAAATACGCTTGTCGATTATCTGTTTTTGAGTTTTTAAGTCTTTCGTCTGCCCTTCAGGGCGAAAGAGAGACAGGCTTATCTCGCTAACTCGGTGTCTTTCATCCCAGAGTCAACTTCATCCTCTTGATTCGCCGTGAACTATGGCTGAAGCGACAAGATGCGCTAGACGGAGGGTTTCAGGGATTTTTCCGTGAATAGTATTCATTTTCATTAGTCTGAGAGCCTCTTCATAGCTCAAACCATAAAATTGGATGTATACTTCCCCAGCCTGCCTTATCTCTCCAGCCTTTCTCACAATTCTTAGCCTTTCTTCGTAGTCTTCAAAATTTTTCAAGGCTTCTTCGAACTCTTCAACATTTGGCATTCTGTTCATAATTACTACAACTGGGATTCCAGTTTTTTCGTGAATTTTCTCAATGTCTGCAACATTAAATCCGCCAAAAGTTATGCCATCCAGAAAAACAACTTTAAGCTGACGGTAAAATTTCGACCTTCTGAGCATTGATATTATTTTCTCAGTCGAGTCGAGTCCGTCAACTGCTATTTCCTCGTACATGAAACCCTCAACCGTTTTTCCGCTCATAACGCAGCAGACAAGACAACAGAAATCACCCGAGAAACTGTCATCTATTCCGGCGATCCTCCAGTTTTCCATAAGTTTTATTCAACGAGAAACTATTAAAGCTATGGATCCAGTAAAGTTCATTCACGAAGTGGGTTCGCTCAAGCTAATCCCGAGATCGGGATGGCTAAAGTTGGGGATAAGAAATCCTGAAAACGTTGCAGAGCATTGCTTTAGAACTGCAATAATAGCCTTTCTTCTTGCAAAAGATTTTGGAATCGAGAAAGCACTAAAAGCGGCATTCTGCGCATTGATCCATGACCTGCACGAAGCAAGAACTACTGATCTGCACAAACTGGCCAAAAAATACGTGAGGGTTGATGAAGAGAGAGCTAGGAACGACCAACTGGATTTTAAAACCGAATTCTGCGATGATGTGGAAAAATTTGTAAGAGATGCAGATAAACTTGAACTTGCATTTCAGGCCGTAGAATACTCCGTTCTGAATGAATTTGCCATCGAATTTGCGGAGAATTTAGAATTCGAAACAGAAAAAGCCAAAAAGATATATGAAGAGTTGATGAAGAGAAGAGACCCAAGATGGTGGAGATGAAGTTCATTTGCGACAGAATGCTGGGAAAGCTGGCTACATGGCTCAGGATATCGGGTTACGACACGCTGTATATAGGCGATCTTAGGGTGGATGATGAAGATGAGTTTCTCCTCAAAAACTACCTTGACAGGGTGCTGATAACAAAAGACAGGGATCTCTTCACAAAGTCCAAAAAAATGGGTAGAGAAGCATTTTTAGTAAAATCCAACAATGTTGCAGAACAAATGAGGGAACTGAAGGTGCTTGGTGTGAAATTTCAAATAGTGATGGATAGATGTAGCGTTTGCAATACCCCGCTCAGAAAGCCCACTGAAGATGAGGCCCTAGCAGCCTTGAAGGAGATGAACCTAGGAAAAGATATGCTCGAAAAATACGAACTGTGGTTTTGTGAGAACTGCAAAAAGCTCTACTGGATGGGAAGTCACTGGGTAAACATGATCAGATTTTTGAGAAAAATAGAGTGAACTACTCGCCCTTCAGGGCGAGCTGTCACGACTACATGCATTTTGTAAAGCCGCAGAATTTACATGTGGCGCATCCCTCGCCGTATTCAAGGATATTGCCGCACTCCGGGCAAACCCCGCCAATCATTTTGCTACCCTCTTCCTTCTCCTCTGCAAATTCTGTAAGGGGTTTTATTCCTTCAACCTCAAATCTTATCTTCCTGTATTCTCCCTTCAGCCACTTTTCCAAAACTTTCGCAACCCCATCCGCGCAGCTTGTTATCACTTCCCCACTGTCAAAACCGATGCTCGGACACCTAATGCCCTTAAGTTGCTTGACAAGGACTTCTGGATTCACCCAGCTTCTCAAAGCTACGCTCAGCAGTCTTCCGATAGCTTCTGTTTGTGAGGCGGCGCAGCCTCCACTCTTTCCGAGCTGTACAAAGACTTCAGCAATTCCTTCGCTGTCTTCGTTTATAGTAACATAAAGGGATCCGCATCCAGTCTTTGTTTCAATTGTCCTACCCACTGTAACCCTTGGCCTTGGTCGAGGTTCAATGAACCTTGCCGGTTTTCTCGGCTTTTCTTTTTCGGTCTTTTTGGTAACCAAAACCTGTTCTTCCCTGCTACCATCCCTGTAAACAGTTATACCCTTGCATTTCAGTTCATAAGCCAGCATGAATGCCTTCTCAACATCCGCTCTCGTTGCGGAGTTGGGTAAGTTAATTGTTTTACTAACAGCATTGTCGGTAAACTTCTGAAAAGCTGCTTGCATTCTTACATGCCATTCCGGAGCTATTTCCAAGGCAGTCTTAAATACTCTCCTAATGTCTGCCGGTAAATCCAGATTTTGAATACTTCCCGATTCTGCAACCTTTGCAATCAGTTCCTCGCCGTAAAGTCCTCTTTCTTTCAGGACTTTTTCGAATATAGGATTCACCTCAAAGAATTCTTCGCCGTCAAGAACATTTGTTCTCTTATATGCAAGCGCAAAAACAGGTTCAATTCCGCTGCTGCAGTTTGCTATTATGCTTATAGTCCCAGTCGGCGCGATTGTGGTCGTTGTTGCATTTCTCATCTTTATTCCCCTCTTCTCCCAGACACTTCCCTTCCAGTTCGGAAAAACGCCTCTTTCCTCAGCCAGAGCCTGAGAAGCTTTGTGAGACTCTTCCTGGATAAACTTCATGACCTTCTCAGCCAATCGAATTGCTTCCTCGCTGTCGTAAGGTACGCCTAGCAGGAAAAGCGCATCGGCCCATCCCATTACCCCAAGGCCAATTTTCCTGTTGGCTTTAGTCATTTCCTCAATTTCTGGAATCGGATAATCGTTAACATCGATAACATTATCCAAAAACCTCGTCGCGATCCAGACAACTTCCTTCAATCTCTCCCAGTCAAAATCCTTACCTCTCACGAATTTTGATAGGTTTATGCTTCCAAGATTACAAGATTCATACGGTAGCAGGGGTTGCTCACCGCAGGGATTTGTTGCCTCAATTTCCCCGACGTGCGGTGTGGGGTTATGTCTGTTTATTTCATCTATAAAAACCAGTCCGGGTTCTCCGTTTCTCCAGGCCCCCTCAACAATCAGATTGAATATCTTTCTCGCAGAAACTTTTCTCACAACCTGTTTAGTCCTGGGATTTATCAGTTCGTATTCCTCGTCCTTCTTAACCGCCTCCATGAACCTATCGGTAACGGCAACACTTATATTGAAATTCCTTAACACCCCCTCTTCCCATTTTGCCTTTATGAACTCCTCAATGTCCGGATGATCGCATCGCAGTATTCCCATGTTCGCCCCTCTTCTCTTCCCGCCCTGCTTTATCTGCTCCGTAGCAGCATCGAAAATTTTCATAAAGCTTACAGGGCCACTGGCAACTCCCATTGTTGATTTTACAATATCCCCCTTTGGTCTCAGTCTAGAGAAACTGAATCCCGTTCCGCCACCACTCTTCTGAACTCTCGCCATATCCCATAAAGCCTTGAAAATCCCATCTATACTATCCTCAACCGGAATGACAAAACACGCTGAGAGCTGACCCAAAGGAGTTCCCGCGTTCATGAGGGTTGGGGAGTTTGGCATGAATTCCTGATTCCACATGATCTCAAAGAACTTCTTTGCCCAATATTTCGAATCTCCTCCATATCTTTCCTCTGCCAAAGCTATAGCGTTTGCAACCCTCCAGAACATCTGCTCAGGAGTCTCGATTGGTTCACCTTTTTCGTTCTTCAGAAGATATCTCTTTCTTAGGACTGTTTCCGCAGTCTTTGTTAATATCATTTGATCACCAGAAAAAAGCCCATTACCTATCTTTAAAAAATTTGTTCCCGAGGTTCAAGTACAGCTACTCCAGCTACTGAAAAATCTTTAAAATCTAGAATAGATATAGTCTATGCCCGTGGTTTGGCTTAGCGATGTTGACAAAAATGATATCCCAGTAGTCGGGGGAAAAGCTGCAAACCTCGGAGAATTGATGAGAATCGAAATTCCGGTTCCGGATGGATTTGTCGTTGATGCAAGAACCTTCAGAGATTTTATCAACAAAGCAAACCTGAAAGAGAAGATCTATCCCAAGCTCAGAAACTTGAATGTTGAGAATACCGAGGAACTTAACAGAGTTTCAGAAGAGATCAGAAAAATGATAGAGGAGGCAAAAATACCAGCAGAAATAGAAATGGAAATAAGAAAAGCTTACAGAGAACTTGGAAACGGCAAAGAAGTTTTTGTGGCAATAAGAAGTTCGGCGACAGCGGAAGATATGCCAGATGCAAGCTTTGCAGGGCAACAGGATACCTATCTCAATATTAAAGGGGAAGACCTAGTGGTCGAGAAAGTGAAGGCCTGCTGGGGCAGTCTTTTCACACCAAGGGCGATCTACTACAGAGTTCAGAAGGGTTATAGACACGAGGATGTCAGCATCGCTGTCGTCGTACAAAAAATGGTGAACAGTGAAAAGAGCGGGGTTATGTTTACATCTCACCCCGTAACTGGTGAGAAGAAGTGCATAATAGAGGCAGTTTTTGGCCTTGGAGAAGCGATAGTCTCAGGCCTCGTAACTCCCGATACTTATGTTTACGATAGGAACTCGAGAAAGCTTGTAGAAGTCAAAGTTTCCGAGAAGAAATTCATGATAGTCAGAAAAAACGGAAACGAGAAAGTTGAGTTAGGAGAAAAGAGCAAAGAGAGAGTTCTAAGCGACCAGGAAATTGAGAAACTTGTTAGCCTCGGAGAGCTAATAGAAGAGCACTACGGAAAACCACAAGACGTAGAATGGGCAATAGAGAATGGGGAGATTTACATAGTCCAATCAAGACCCATAACAACGATAAGGGAAACAGAAGAGAGAAAAGAGGTTATAGAAGAAGGAAAAATACTGCTTAAAGGACTTGGAGCATCTCCAGGAGTTGCCAGTGGTCATGTCAAGATAGTGAAAGAAACAAAGGATATAACAAAGGTAGAACAAGGTGACATTCTTGTTGCTGTCATGACAACTCCGGATATGGTTCCAGCAATGAAGAGGGCTTCAGCAATTGTCACGGACGAGGGGGGAATGACTTGTCATGCTGCGATAGTCTCAAGGGAGCTTGGAGTTCCAGCAGTAGTTGGAACGAAGAATGCCACTAAAGTCCTGAAAGACGGCATGCTCGTAACTGTCGACGGCGAGAAGGGAGTGGTTTACCTAGGGAGGCTCGAAACAAAGGCTGAAAAAGAGGAACCAAAATTCGTGAGCGCCCCTATAATAACTGCCACCGAGATAAAGGTGAACTTATCATTACCCGATATGGCCGAAAAAGTTGCGAAGGAGACAAGAGCGGATGGAGTCGGGCTCTTTAGAATCGAGCACATGATCCTTTCACTCGAGAAGCATCCCATGAAATATATACGGGACGGAGAGATCGAAAAATACATTGAACTTCTCTACAACGAAATGAAAAAAGTCGTAAAAGCTTTCTATCCAAAACCGGTTTGGATAAGAACTCTTGATGCACCAACCGATGAGTTCAGGGCAATGGAAGGTGGAGAGGATGAACCAATAGAAGCAAATCCGATGCTGGGATTCAGGGGTATTAGAAGGGACCTGGCCGAGGAAATGCATTTTAGGGCCGAACTGAGAGCCATAAAGAAATTAATAGATGAAGGCTATACAAACATTGGAATAATGCTTCCGCTTGTTGTTGTACCAGAAGAGATTAGAAAAGCGAGGAAAATTGCTGAAGAAGAGGGAATTCCATTGGAAAAAATAGAGTTCGGAATAATGGTCGAGACTCCGGCCGCTGCCCTAATAATCGAGGATCTAATAAAAGAAGGCATAGATTTTATAAGCCTCGGAACAAACGACCTAACTCAGTACACTCTCGCAGTGGACAGAAACAACGAGAACGTTGCATATTTGTACGATGAAATGCATCCGGCCGTGATGAAACTCATAGAAAGGACGATAAAGATTTGCAAAGAACATGGAGTAAAAACATCGATTTGCGGACAAGCGGGGAGTTATCCGAAAGTTGTAGAAAAGCTAGTTGAAATGGGAATTGACAGCATATCTGCAAATCCAGACATGGTGAACAAGATAAGGGAAGTCGTAGCTAGAGTTGAGCAGAGAATGATCCTAGAAAAGTTGAGAAAGCTCAGCTAAATGTCAAGATAAGTGCAACAACCAGATCGCCAAAAAAGATGGCAACAAAAAATCCGAATGTTATGAAGACTATGAAAGGCAATGCAGGCGTCACCCAAACCTTTTCTATTCCCGCCTTTTTTAGTCTTAATATTTTCTCCCTATCACTTTCAACAGCCCTTCTAACCCTTCTAAGCTTTCCATTTTCGTCGACGAATTCAAAAAGGTTGTGAAATCCGATTTTTTCAACGGGAATTCTGTAGCCGGCAACATAGTAAATCGGATGCTTAAAAAAACCTTTGAAACCTTCGGTTAACAGATTTCTGAAGAGTATTGCCACCATAATAAATGGGGCAAAAATAACCGAATTTGCTAAAACAGAGAACGAAAAAACCCCTATACCTCGGTTAAGCAAAAAGGGACTCAATTCTGGATAAAAAGGGAAGGCAATCGAAAGACACATCAGAGCTTTTGCATCAGCACCACCATAGGCGTTCATTGCGTATAGCAAGTAGGAAAGAAAGACCATGAAAATCACGCCTGCAAAGGATGAAATGAGCAAGAATGGAAAGTTTAGATAATGATAAACCTGATAAGCCAAAAAAGGGGAAATTAAGGCTAGCATGGCTTTCCAGACTTTATTCGGTACGGTTCTAGTTTTTATGTCCAAGTGGCATGCATAAAGCAAAAAAATCGAAACTAGGAAAATCTTCAGAATTTCAGCGATCCCTGTGTAATTCATAAAGATCGGAAAGAATTGCACTTGCAGTTTCGTATTTCCCTGCTCCCCTGCCCGCAACGAAAATCTCTCCAGCCGTATCTGTTTGTATCATGAGTGCGTTCAAGGTGCCTTTTATGGCCAGAAGACTGTTCAACTTCACAAGCCTAGGAGATACCCTCAAACTCTTTTTGCTGGCCTCTGCAATAAGTCTTATCGTGTATCCCTTCTGCATAGCAACTTTAAACGCTTGAGGTGTGATCTTTGTTATCCCTTCCCTCTTCACATCCTCAAACTTCGCCGGATAGCCAATCGTGTTCGCGAGAATTACAAGCTTAATAGCGGCATCTATTCCCTCAACATCTGCCGTAGGATTAGCCTCAGCTATACCCATCTCCTGCGCCTCGCTCAGAACTTGATTGTAGGGCAAACCTTCCTCTTCCATTCTAGTGAGAATGTAATTGCATGTTCCGTTCAGAATCCCTTTAAGGCTTCTTATCTCGCAAAAGGCCAGATAACTGTTGAGGAGCTTTATAACCGGCATCGCTCCGCCTACTGTTGCTTCGTAAAGAAGCTTTACGTTTTTTCTTTTGGCAAGCCTTAAAAGATCCATTAGAGCCACTGCAATGCTCTTGTTGCTCGTTATCACACTGGCCCCTCTTTCAAGAGCGACTTTCATGTAAGCTATTCCTTCCTCATCCAGCCTTGTCGTCGTTACCTCTATCATTACATCGTAATCTTCGTTTTCTGCAATCTCCATTGCACTCTTTTTCTCCGGCAGTCCACCTTTTCTTCTGTGCTCTATAGCTTCCTCAAGCCTAAATTCTCCAGTCATCGCTCCAGTAAGATCCGCAACTGCAACAACCTTGAAACGCCCTATTTTCTTCTCTATTTCATCTCTCTTCCTAGCCAAAAGCTCCGCAACTCCCTGACCAACTGTCCCAAAACCGATGATCGCAATTTTGATCATATCTCATTAACAGGCTCAATGACCATTATTCCCTTCTCCTTACATATCTCTCTAACCCTCTCCAGAGCCCTTTCAAGAGCTTCATCGCTCTTCGCGCTAATCGTCATCATTGCAGTTGATGGCTGGTTAATCTCTGGCATGGTAGCGTTTAATTCCACGCATTCTGCTTCGCTGCTGTCTATTCTCCTTATCGTATCGCTTAAATCCGTGTGAATTATGTGGCCTATGAGAAGCAGAGAAACAGTTGCTGTCCTTATTTTTCCAAACGCTCTAACAACCACTTCCTTTTGAAGTTCTTCAAATATTCTCTCAGCTTTTTTTGGATCGGCAGTAAAAGATATTTCAACCGGAACCCTGCTCAAGGGGGTCTTTTTTCCTCTCTGATGCACTATTCCAACTATGTTTCCACCATTCCTTGCAATTGGTTCTAAAACCTTCAATAACTGCCCGGGTTTGTCTTCAAGCTCCACAACAAGCGTAAAGAGCTCACTCATAGATTGGTACACCTTCTGTCTGTGTTACTTTCTCAAACTCCTCCATCAATCTCTTAGTTAGTTTTCCCGGCTTTCCATCCCCTATTTTTCTTCCATCCACTTCGACTATTGGGGCTATTTCTGCTGCAGTTCCGGTTACAAACACCTCATCGGCGGTATATAGATCATATAGGCTCAAGTTTCGCTCTGCAAACGGTATTCCAAGCTTTTTAATAATCTCTATAACTACCTCCCTCGTTATACCCGGAAGGTTGTTTATCGCCGGAGGTGTCAGGATCGACCCGTTCTTTACTATGAATATGTTGTCGCCGCTCCCCTCCGAGATGAATCCGAGCTTGTCGAGAAATATTGCCTCATCTCCTCCCTTTGCATTTGCCTCAATCTTTGCAAGGATGTTATTGAGATAATTCAGCGACTTTATGTTTGGAGGTAAAGCATCGTATGGGTTTCTCCTCACAGCGACTGTTACTGCCTTCAACCCGCGTTCATAAAGATCTCCGTATAACTTCCCCCAAGGCTTTGTTATAACTATTATTGTCGGTTTTTTGCATTTCCTCGGATCCAAGCCAAGATCTCCAACTCCACGGGTTACAATTGGCCTGATATAGGCATCGCGGAGTTTATTTATTCTCAAAGTCTCCAGTATTATTTTCTCGAATTCCTCCTTAGTTATCGGAATCTGGAGATCAATAGCCTTTGCAGAATCATATAGCCTGTTCATATGTTCTCTAAGCCTGAAAACTCTTCCGTTGTAAGCTCTTATCCCTTCAAAAACGCCATCGCCGTACAGAAATCCGTGATCGAAGATGCTTATTTTTGCCTCCTCTTCTGGCACAAATTTTCCGTCTAAATATACCAACAAACCCATCGCACTCAAGTAACTCTCAGCTTAAAAATAGTTTCTATTAATTGTTAGTAGGGTTTAGTGAGAACTAAAAAAACAAGTATTGGAGTCAGATGCTATACAGCTAAAGTGTCATAGTGATGCCATGAAATTCGCTGAAGAATACAGATTGCCTTTGTTTTGAATTCAGAGATTCCAAATACCATATTCCATTATTCACAATTTAAGATTTTTAGCCTTCAGCAATAGTTTTATAAAAAGATATAAGTCATTTTAGAATTTCCTGAAGGTGATCGTATGCTAGCGTTGGACGACTTTGTTAGAATAAGCTACACGGCAAAACTCGAAGATGGGAAAGTGATCGACACCACGGACCCAGAAATAGCAAAAAAGGAGGGGATATTCAACGAGAATGCCAGATACGGCGACATATACGCCGTTCTAGGAGAAGGACATATCCTGAAGGGACTCGAAGAGGACATAATAGGAAAGGAAGTCGGTTACAAAGGCGTTGTAGTTGTACCACCAGAAAAGGGCTTTGGTAACTACGATGCAAGCAAGAAAGATTCATTTAGCATAACAAGGTTTAGGGAGAGGCCACAGGTCGGACAGAGAGTGAGAGTGGGGGACAAAGTGGGGACTGTTGAAAGAATAGTGGGCAGAAGAGTTATAGTGGACTTCAATCATCCGCTGGCTGGGAAAAATATTACCTTCGAATACGAGATAAAAGAGAAACTCGAAAAAGTTGAGGATAAGCTAAAAGCACTCTTTGTGATTCATACAGGAGTAGATGTCAAAAAAGTTGTTCTCGAAAACGATAAAGCGATTGTAGAAGTCCCAACTGATGCCTATCTCAATCAGATATTCCTAATCGGAAGGTACAGGGTTATAAAGGATGCTTTCAAACATCTGAATCTCAAGGAAATAAATATAGTAGAGAGATTCGAAAAAGGAGAGGTTGCTAAAGCCGTTGAAGAGGCGAAAAAAGAGGTGACCGAGCAAAGCTCTTCTCCAGCAGAGAATACTCAAGCAAAAAGTTAAAACACTACACTGTGCAAAACTTCCACGATGTCCATAACCTTTATCTCAGTTTTTTTGACTTTTGAAGCATCTTCAAGCATAATCAAACAAAATGGGCACGAAGTTATCAGATATTCAGCACCAGTGAGAGAGGCTTCGCGGATTCTCTCCAATGATGGTTTCCAAGGGAAATTTCTCACTATCCCGCCGCTTCCACCGCCGCAGCACAGGGATAAGTCCCCATTTCTCTGCATTTCGACGAATTCTATTCCTGGAATCGAATTTATCAGTTCTCTTGGCTCAGAGATTATCCTATTATGGCGCGAAAGATAACAAGGGTCGTGATACGTAACTCTAGCTTCAAAAACCTTCTTAAACTTCAGCTCCGCCTTTTTTATTTTATCGAGAAGTATTTCGGAGATATGATGTACATTTAAACCATAGTAATTTCTGAAGGCGTTGTAGCAGTGGGGAGAAATTGTTATAACCTTATCCACTCCAAGGCTCCGGAATTTCTCCATGTTCTTTTCTTTTAGCTCCTCAAAAAGTCCGCTTTCCCCGATTGCTCGAACGTCGTTTCCACAGCAAAATTCCGTTTCCAAAACTGCAAAATCAACATTTGCAAGCTTAAGCAACTCTATCGCTTTGTTTGCAACTGATTGTATTCTCGGATCGTAGACAGAACAACCCAGAAAGAGTAAGAATTCAAATTCCCCTCTCTTCGCAACTTTAGCATCAAATTTGGGTTTCTTGAGCGGACCAAAGGGATTCGAAAACTTCTGGATATTTTCTAGCATTTTTTTAAGCTCCACTGGGATATAACCCTTCTCCAATTGCAAAGTTCTTGCTTCGTTTATCTTTTCAACAAGTTTTATCCCCCTTGGACATCTTTCTTGGCAGATCAAACAATTTGTGCAGTTCCAGAGTTCCTCGCTCCAGAAATTTTCTCCATTAAGAAAGCGCGCTAAAACTCTCCTCAAATTCATGTTGTATCTCATGCTGCATGACGATGAACAGACGCCGCACTGAATGCAGGTGGAGAGCATGCTAGATCTTTGAGAATACTCCCTTCTTTTTCATAAGTCTTCTGCTACCACAAAAAGGACAGTAAAGATTTGGAATATGCAGAGGCGCCGAATAACTTGTCGTTCTCTTCACCTCAAGATCGAATTCTGAACCGCATCTTGCACAGTAAATGTCCTCTATTCGAGTCATGAAAAAAGTTATGTATGGACAATAAATCTTTTTTCAATCTCTGCTGAAAGGAAAAATACTGCAAAAGAGAAGATTAACACCCACACAGGTATTGGAATTCCAAGAGTTAGCTTTGTATAGTATAGAAAAATGGCTATCGAGAATCCGGTTATCAGAGTAACAATCGCAGAAAATTCCTTCCCGAAATTCCAGTGAAATATTCCCAATATTAGGGGTAGCTGGCAGAGCAAGATCGTTGAGCTCATAACTGCAAGATCAACAATATAAGCTGGTCTCTGGATCGCGAATACCGCAATTGCGACAGTTGTGAGAACCACAAGTATCCTTCCGGCGAGAACGCTTCTGTTATTCAGCAGATCCCTAGTGAACATCGATGAAAGAGTCAGAACAATGGAGTCCGCGGTGGTTATAGCTGCTGCAAATATGCTAAGAGCCACAAGAACGCTAAGCCAAGGAGGTAAAAGTTCTAGGAATTTTGGCATTACCAGATCCCTATCGGATATCCTAGGAAAAACTCCGTACTCGGTTAGAAGCCTCAATTGTAGGCCGATAAAGGTAACAAAAACCGTGTAAAACAATCCATAGAATCCAAAAAGAATGACCATTCTTTTCAGGCTTTTGATATCCTTTGGTATAAAGATTCTCTGGACAACCTGTGGGTTTGTTAGAGCGAAAAAGAACCAAGGAAGAGTGTAGGCAATAAAGACGTCGTATCTCCAAAAGCTGTTCGGAACGTAGAGCAATTCGCCAAGCTTGGAAAAATCCCGATCTGGCAACATTTGAAAAGCATAAAAAATTGGAAGAATTGCCATAAACATCATAAAAACTCCAGAAATTGCATCAGTCCAAGCAACGCTCCTCATTCCACCTAGAAATGCCCACAGAGCTGTTATTATGGCTGAAAAAATGATTCCGCTCGCAAAATCTATTTCCCTACTGAGCAATAAGGAGATACCTACGAATTGAAGAGAAGTATAGGGTATCAATGCCAAAGCAACAACGACTGCTAAAACCTTCGCAACCCTAGGACCATATCTGACGGTAAACAGATCTCCCGGAGTAACCAAGCCTTTTTCTTTACTCATCTTCCATATTTTTGGGGCATAATAGGAAAGAAGCATTAAAGTTCCTACAAGATAAAAAAGCTCGAATCCTAGCGCTCCTACTCCAGAAAGATACGTCAAGCCCACCAATCCAATCATCATGAAGGCAGAATACGTTGTTGCGGCATAAGTTAAGGCAGAAATTATCCCTCCGACTCTTCTACCAGCTATAAAATATTCTTCATCGGTAGAGATCCTTTTTGTCGCGAAAAAAGCTATAGCTGTCCCAATTATCAGATAGAGTATCAGGGCGTAAATAAACATCTCACCACCTCCTCAAAGCTATAAAGATTAAGTATGCAGCAGAAACTAAAGTCCAGTAAATGTATGCTGTCAAATCCGAACTTTTCATTGCGACAAACGGTACACACATGGCTATTATAACAACCAAAGCCTCAAACAATCTCATCGAACAACTGTTCGATAACTAGAATTTAAAATTTTCGATTTCGATGCGAGACTCAAAAGAAGCTGTTATTTAATTGCTAATTGCTTTGACTTTAACTGAATGCCTGTAAAAGCTAACAAAAAGTCGCAATTTATAGCAAGAATTGAAAAGATGGCCAAAACTATCTAAAAACAAAGCAAGCTATACCGAAAAACATAAGTTCAGCCAATTAGGAAAATTCTATATGAGAATAACTTGGCTAGGTCATGCTTGCTTTTTGCTTGAGGGGAGTAAAAGAATCCTAATAGACCCATTTCTTACCGGAAATCCTCTAGCTCCTGTAAAGCCGGGTGATGTTAAAACAGATCTGATTCTAGTCACACATGGCCATGGAGACCATTTAGGTGATACCGTTGAGATTGCAAAGAGAAATAATGCCATTGTTGTCTGCATTCATGAGCTATCAAGAATCCTTGTAAAGAGAGATGTGGAAGTTCTTGGCATGAACATAGGCGGCTCAGCGTACTCAATGGGGGTTAAGATAACGATGGTTCCGGCTCTCCATTCGGCAGACTTCGAAGATGAAAGCGGAGAAATAGTTAGCTCAGGCTCACCAGTGGGATTCGTAGTCGAAATGGACGGGGTAAAAGTATACCATACCGGAGACACCGGTCTTTTCTCTGATATGAAGCTCATAGGAGAGCTCTATGAACCCGATATAATGCTGGTACCAATTGGGGATCTATACACAATGGGAATAAAAGAAGCTGTAAAAGCTGTTGAATTCGTTAGACCAAAAGTTGCGATTCCAATGCACTACAATACGTTCCCGCCGATTGAAAAGAATCCCGAAGACTTCAAACAAGAGGCAGAGAAGTTCTGCAGAGTTGTCATCTTAAAGCCGGGAGAAAGCTATGAATATAGACCTTAATATTTCAGAATTTGAAGAATGGCTAAGGAGCCGCGGATATGATAAAATGATGGGAGAGCAGAATTTTAGGGCGTTTCTAAGCCTTGGATTTGCAACCCTTCTTTTTTCAAACAGCAATTTGCTCATCAGCTTCTTATTACACATTTTGAAAGTTCAGGGAGAAAGAGAGAGGGTCAGATTTGAGATAGCAAAGAAAATAAAGGCAATTTCAGCGACAAAAGAAAAAATAACAATAGAAATCTAAAAAAATTAGAAGGGTTTCTGAATCGTTGCATCGGGAAATACTGCAACCCTCTTATCTCCAGCTTCTATTTCCTCCAAAACTTCATCCCAGCTCTTCACTTTTATAGCCCTTTCATCGAGAACTTCAAAACTGGGCTGCCTTTCGTGGAATTGAGAAAGAAAGATTATCTTACCGGCTCTCTTCAAAATCTCAGGAGGTGGAAGGTATAATGTACCGCCCCTTTTCTTTATCCCCCACCTACCGTGCAGAAAATGCGTTATCTGTCCCCACTTCGAGTTAGAGATTAAAACAAACGTTCCTCCTTCTTTAAGACACATTGCAGTCCAACATGCCAGCGCGGCTTCGTTGGCCTTAGAATAAGCATTTGCAACAACTACGTCAAAGTTAAAATCAACCGGAGTTGCGTAGTGCTCCTTAGCAACCTCAACGCCTTTTCTATGTGCCTCAATAAAATGTCCAGCAAAAACATGGGTTGAATCTCTTCTAAGATTTACTAAAACATTCACTATAAAGTCCAAGTTCACCGCACTTGCAAACTCCTCGGCATCTTTTCTCTGAATGTTTTCTTCCACTCTACCATATGCCATCTGACAACTCGGATGAACCTCTCTGAACTTCATCGCATACCCCCATCCAGCAAGGATTCCATGATTATAAATTATGCTCCTCATTCCAGCAACTCCGGGGAGGATTATCTTAGCTCCGCCGCTATACCCACACTGCGGATGGGGTAGTATACAACCAATCGCTATTTTCAACGGATAACTCATAACCTCTGCATTTACTTCTATTGGCGTACCATAGCTAGTCTCTCCCAGATACTGAAGATTTTCGTAGGGATTATGATTGAAAACGGGATAGCTTTCAACTATTTCCTCTCCAAGTTTTTTTACAAAGTCCTCGCGGCTGAAAGTTCCATGAGCACCATTTGTGCAAATAAAAGTTACATCATCAAGCCTTATCTCTTCAAGAATGGCTTCTGCTATTTCTCCAGCTTTTGTTGGCCTTGTTAAGTCGTCGAAGATTATAACTGCCGAGTCTCTTCCCTTTGCGAGCTCATTTAGAGGTTCAGATTTCACCGGATTTCTTAAAGCCCTAATAATCTCATCTTTGCCAATCTTTGGACTGTTCTCACCTTTCATTCTAAAAACTCTGACTTCCCAGCTCTCTGGGAACTCGAGCGGAATGCTTTCATCCCCATACCATGGATTACTCGGTACTTTGATCTCCATTATGGAATGCCAAGCTTTCTGAATAAATTTCTTGCTGCTACAACCAAGGGATCCCAGACTCGCGATACAGGAGGATAGTACGGAAAGTCTGTAAAGAAGAGATCCCTAACATTTGCACCCCTGTAAAGAAGGGCTGAGGCAGCATAAATTCTCATCGCAACACCTTTTCCGACTGCCTGAATCCCCAGCAGTTTTCCGCTTCTGTCGGCAACAGCTTTTAGATGTACCAAGCCGTTAATGAAATATCTTGCATTTGATTTTGTTGTTACAAAAGCTGAAACCACTTCGTATCCTTCCCTTATCGCCTCGTGTTCACTCAAACCGGCTTTTCCTATTTCAAGCCCGTAAAAGCTAGTTATCTGGCTTTTTAGAGATCCAGGATAATGAAGCTCGTAACCAGCCATGTTCACTCCGGCTACATAACCCATCTTATTTGCCGGAGCAGCGAGGGGGATCCAGTCGGACTTACCTGTTACAACGTTTATCGATTCTGCACAATCCCCAGCAGCATAAACGTTTTCCCGACTGGTTTCCATCCTGCTGTTGGTTTTTATTGCCCCACTTTTTCCGAGTTCGACGAAATTTCTTGCGATTTCAGTATTCGGATGCACCCCAACTGCCACTATCGCCATGTCGCACCTGTACTCAGCTTTGTTTGTGATCACTTTTTCTACTTTGTCTTTGCCTTCAAATGCGACAACTCTCTCTCCAAGCCTCAAATTTACGAACTTCTCCATTTCCGTCTTTAAAACCGCAGCGATTTCGGCATCGTATTCTGGAAGAGGTCTTTCAGCCATCTCCACCACGGTAACCTTTTTCCCAAGCCTAGTCATCGCTTCAGCCATTTCAACCCCAATATAGCCCGAACCTATTATCACTACATTCTCGGCCTTTAAAGCCCATTTTTTCACTTTTTCAGCATTTGTTATATCGTTTACACACAAAACTCCTTCAAGTTCCTCGTATTTTACATTCAACCTTTTTGCCCTTGATCCAGTTGCAAAAAGAAGCTTATCCCACTCATACTTTCTCTCCCTACCATTCTCTTCGGCTACCAGATAACCATCGCCGACTTCTATGACTCTTGCGTTAGTGTGAACATCAATTCCCCTTTCGCTTCTGAAATGCGCAACATCGTACGTGCATAGTTCCTCAAAATATTCCACAATCCCGGAAACATAAAATGGGATTCCACACGGCGCATGACTTACGAAATTAGTTTTCTCGAGGACCATTACATTCCAATCTGGCCTCAAAGCCTTAACTCGAGAAGCGGCAGTCATTCCAGCAGCCCCACCGCCTATTATAGCAATGTTCACAAAGTTCAATTTTAAACCATTTATTTAAAATTTTCTGCAGGAATTTTAAATAATTATAAATTACTGTTAATCCGGAAAGAATAAAATGCATAAAACCGAAGATTAGCATGCTTATTGGAATATTCTCATTGCCGATAATAGTATCGAAGCAAAATTGGTTCAATTTGCGGCCATCGGATGAATTCAAAATATTTTTAGGCCATTCTTCTCTTTATTTCTTGTCCAAAATTGTGTGCAGCTTCAATCGGAACGGGTAATTTTTTCCCCATGCACATCTTCACTATTTCTAGCGCAGTTTTCGGGGAGATGTAACTGCCTGGTGAAATGTAGATTTCACTACCTTTCCACTTTAAAGAGAATCCGATGAGCTCATTAAAACTTCTCAATTCTCTAATCTCCCCCTCCCCCACTACGTCTCCAAAAAGCTTCCTTTTAGTAATACCGATAGTGGGTGTATCTGTTTTTATCGCTATATACGTAGCCAATCCGCATCTCCTCGGATGAGCTATTCCGCTTCCATCCACAATTATCACGGTTCTATCCTCAATCAGATTTCTCACCGCCTTAACCGCGGGTTCTCCTTCTCGGAACATCAGGAAGGTTGGAATGTAAGGGAAGGTAACTTCATCCACCGAAAAAGTCTTTTCAAGTTCTTTCAACAAAGGGAATTCAAATTTTACGGCGCAAGATATTACCTTATCCTTCAGAAAGGTTTGATCGACTCCAATTAGAAATTTAACTTCTTCTATCCTGTATCTGTCCCTAAGATCGACCCTCTCCGCAATTTTCAACTGTTCTTTTTTCAATTCCTCCAGATTCATCTGAAACACTTCCAGAATCTCGAATGAACTCTCTTTACCTCTTCTATGTTTACTTTTAGCTTTTCGATCGCTGCTGGCTTCTTCCTCCATATTAGTTCAGCCAAATAAGTTTCAGGTTCCCTTATTGCCGATATATCAAAACCTGCCATTGCCGAGATTATTCCGAGATTCGTATACGGCAATGCGGCCTCAACGCTATATCCCCCTTCCAAAACGGCAACAACTCTACCCTCGCATATTTCTTCAGCCAAGTTGACGCACCACCTTACCATTTCCGCATAACCTCTTGCAGTTAGCGCTAAACCTGTAAGCTGGTCGGTAAAATGACAATCCTGGCCAGCAGAAATTGCTATGAACTCTGGTTCAAATTCTAGGGATATTGGTTCTATTATCTCATCTATTACCAGTTTGTAACCCTCATCCCCAGTTCCCGGCGGTAAAGGAATGTTGACGGTAAAACCAAGCCCTTCCCCCTCTCCACATTCATGGGGATAACCTGTGCCCGGGTAAAGAGGAACTTGATGCGTTGATATGAATAGGACCCTGTTGTCCCTGTAAAATATTTCTTGTGTCCCATCCCCATGATGAGCATCCCAGTCTAGGATCAGGATTCTCTTCAACCCCTTCTTCAGCAACCACTTCACCATTATGGCTATGTTGTTAAGATAGCAGAAGCCTGCACCTATGTAAGATTTTGCATGATGTCCAGGAGGACGAACCATAGCAAATGCGTTGTCAACTTCACCCTCAAGTACAGCCTTGCCTGCCCTTATGGCTCCGCCGGCTGCAAGCAAAGCTCTTTCAAAAACTCCGACAGGGATATTTGTATCAAGATCTATTAACCCTCCCTTTTTGCTTTCCTCTCTTAGAAATTTCACATATTCTCTTGTGTGAACCTCCAAGACGTCTTCTAAACTTGCTGCTTCTGGAATTATCAGCTTAATGTCTGGTGAATCCAGAATTCCTTCTTCTTTCAATTGATCTATAGTGTAAGCAAGCCTCTCCTTTCTTTCTGGATGGGTCGGGCTCTGTTCGTGCTCGAGATATTCTGGATGAAATATTATGCCAGTTACCACGATTTAAGTTTGTTAGGATATATTAAAGATTTCCTAAAGCAAAGCTATATATAAAGCTAAAAAAACTGCATTCATGAAAAAATCAATTGGAGTTCTTCTGTTAGGATTCCTAGTAGGCATCGCTGTGGGATTCGGTATCTCAACAGCAGTATTTTCGAATTTAGGACCAAAAGCTTCTAGCGATGAAAAAGAATTTTCAAAAAACTTGGAAAAAGCTTTACAGGAAATAAACAGGAGAATCCAGATAAATTATCCAGGAGTAAGTGCAAGAGTTAAAAATTATACCGCAGCAGGGGAGTTTTATATAGTTAACATTGAATTCTACGATAAAAATGGTACAATATCTGTAGACAAGTACTATATTTCAAAAGATGGAAAATTGATCGTTTCAGCAAATTACGCAAATTACATGATTTCCCTAGAAAAAGTTCACGTGAGCGAAGATGACGATCCATGGATAGGCGCAAAAGATGCTAAAGTGGTGATTGTTGAATTTTCAGACTACGCATGCCCTTACTGCGCAAAATTTGCCCTTGAGGTTGAAAAAAAGATAGTAGAAAATTACAAAAACACCGTGAAGCTTGTGTTTAGGGATTTTCCCGTTCACGGCGAGAGTTCCTACAAAGCTGCTGAAGCTGCAAATTGTGCAAGAGAGCAGGGCAAGTTTTGGGAGTACCACTACCTGCTCTTCGAAAGGCAGAAAGAATGGTACAATAACGTATCAAAGTTCCTGGATTACGCTGAAGAACTTGGTTTGAACTCAGAAAAATTTAGGGAATGCTTGGACTCGGGAAAGTACAGACAAGAAGTCGAGAAAGATTTCATGGATGGAGTATCGTACGGCGTTCAGGGAACACCGACCTTTTTCATCAACGATGACATGGTTATCGGTTACAGAAGCTACGAGGAATTCACAAGATTGATAGAGGAAAGGCTCAAGTAAGGTTATGTTTCGAAGTGCAGAAGATGCAGCAATATCGGCAACAATAGCACTGGCGCTAGAAGTTTCAAGCGATCCAAAGGCTGGAAACGTCGATAGAGGGCACGATTTTGAAGAGTTGAAATTGGAAGACTTCCTAATCTCGGCAATAACAGCCTTTCCATACTTTTTTAGAGCTGCAAAAAAGAGGAAACTTTACATTCTCAACGCAATCAAGAAGGCCCGAAAATACGGTGTAAAAACAAACGTACACTTTGGGGCTTTTCTGCTTCTATTTCCCTTAACTGTAGTCTGGAATTCGTCCGATTCGAAAACGGCTGGAAAAAGAGCTACAGAATTTCTAAAAAGCACAGATTACTCTGATTCTCTGAAAATCCTAAAAGCATTCAATCTTTGTAAAGCAAGAGTTTTGGCTACAGGCGAGCTATCATTGCACGACAAAAAGACCGAGATTGAAATTATAAAGCGGAGGATGAACATTTACGACTGGATGATGCTTGCACCAAAGGAAAACCTAATAGCATCAGAACTCACAAACTGCTACAAAATAAGCGTTGAGGGGGCAAGATTTTTACTCGAATCAGAGAGAGATGGGAGGGAATCGATAGTATTTCTTTACCACAGACTACTGGCAAGTTATCCGGATACCCTTATAATCGCAAAAAAGGGAATTGAGGTTGCAAGGGATGTGATGAAACTAGCAGAAAAGGCCTTGGAAAACGGCATTGAAAGCTTCAGAAAACTAGACAGCTTTTTAATAGGGAACGATATAAATCCCGGAACGATAGCAGATCTTACCGCAAGCTCGATTTTTTTAGCGCTTCTTGAGGGGTGGAAATTTGAGACTAAAGGATTTCGGATTGAGAAATGGAATAAATGAAGTCATAGTTATTACAAAAGGTGAAAAGCTAAATACGGCCCCAATAGGAATAATAGTAGAGAACGAGGATAGTATATTCGCCAAAGCTAGGCTCTATCCGTCGCACACCAGGGAAAACGTTGAAAAAGGGAGCTTTTTTGTTGCAAATATTTTGAATGATCCTGTTATATTTGCAATTTCCACCTTTGATGACCTTGAAGAAGATTACTTCGAGAGTCTGGAACCACCTATAATAAAGGGAACTCTCTCGGTCTGCGAGTTTGAAGCGAAGTTAATAGGTCCCTATGCGAGCCTAAAACTTTTGAAAGGGAAGGTTTTGAGAACTGAAATTAGAGCTGTGAACCGTGGATTCAATGCCGTAATTGAGGCATTGATTTCTGCAACGAGACTGAAAATCAATCCAGAGCTCGAAAAAAGAATTAGGGAGTGTTACGAGATAATAGAGAAATGCGGGGGAGAAAGAGAGAAAGAGGCATTGAAGATAATAAAAGAAAGAACAGGGATTCACTGAGTCTTTTCCTTTTCCTTTGAGGGATATGGATGGATTTTGACCTTATACTCGCAGAGCTTTTGCACAGCCTGTATATCCGGCTCCTTTATTTCAGCTGTCCCCTTCTCCCTAATTTGATCAATTACCTTCTTTGCAATTTCACTTCTAACGATAACAGTTGAAAAACCGCTTTCGCTCCCAACGCTTCCAACGCTTACATCGCTTTCAACTGCCGCAAAATCCTGACAAACTTTACAACCAGACGGGATTATTTCTTCAAACTCCTTAACTGGAAAGCTCACTCTCCCTCCATCAACAAATCTCACTATGAACTTTCCCTTCTTGATATCCGTCTTTGTCGCGAGCCTAAGATCCACTCCCTTCTTTGCCAAGAACTCCGAAAGCTGATGATGGTAGAAATTCTCAGTACAGAATAAGCCTATTGCGAGCTTTACCCTCTCGAACTTCTTGAAGCTCTTCTGCATTTTCCTAACTGCGGATATCATACAGGGCGTGCCGACAAAGGCCACGGCTTTTGATTCAATTACAGCATCTTTCAAAGCTGGAAGAACGTCTGCATAACTGTACTTCGTTCCTGTTACCTTCCTGTCGTACAACTGCACTGGAGATCGAATTGTAACTATTTTAGTCCTCCATTCTTCATCTCTAGAAACAAAAATCGCTTTCTCGATTAGACCCATTTCCAAAGCTGTTGCCGTTATTTCGGTTACCATTGCTCCATCCTGTCCCTTAAATCTCTTCGACTTTGCCGAGATTGCCTCTATGTAATTTCCAATTCCCTTCAAGGGCTTATACTCCCATCTTGGGCATACCTTTATGCAAGCGCCACAATCAACACATTCTTTTACCCAATTTGGGAAATCTATTGGCTGATCTCCAGAAACTATACCATCAACGGGGCAGATTGCAGCACAAGCGGCACAATGACAGCAAAGTTTTGCGTCAATTACTTCTGCCTTTAGATTTCCGAAGAACTTCTTCTTGTGCTTTTTATCTGGCACTAGAAACTGCCATTCCTGCATTTTACTCCACCTCCTTCAAGCTCAGAATTTTCATTGGGCACTGTCGAACGCAAAGCCCGCAACCAACGCATTTTTCCGTTATCTTCAAAACACATCCCTTTCCTACTATCTGTCCCTCCAAAGTTATTTCGCATCTCTCCATTACTATTGCCTCATGCGGACAAACTTCCATGCACTGTCTGCAACCGAGACAGCTTTCTGGTTCTAAACAAAAAGCCCTCCTAGGTTTCAGCTTTGGAAGAATTCTAACAACCTTTATGTCTTCCAATTCCATTTTTCTGATCAATCTCCAGCCCTTCTTTGTCACATCATACTCAACCGACTGCACGTCTTCTCTAATCGCTGCCGGCAACCTCATCATCTGGTTCGGCTTCACTTTCATATCCTCAAGACTCTTGAAAGCCATGTCATGCAGAGTGCTCGAGGCCAGCGCTCCCGTTGGGCAGCTTTCAACACAGAAATGACAGAATATGCATTTTGTATAGTCAATACCGGGATAAAAGTTTTCAAAATAGCTCATCTGTATCGCATTTGCTGGACAGATTTGAGCGCATCGGAAACAGCTTATACATCTCGATTTGTCCAAAACTATAAACCCTCTAAGGTTTTCGGGATATTTTCTCCTTTCTCTCGGATATTCAATGGTGACCCTGTCCGGGATAACAGCCTGCTTGAATGCCTCCTGAATAACTCCAACATGCCTTTTTAACTCTTCTAAAGGTGATCTGGATATTTTCTCAACCTTCATACAATCCACCCCACGGCTATTCCTATTACTAAGGCAACAATCGAAAGGGCAATAAGCCAAGAAAAGCTGTATCTTACTGCCTGATCAATCCTGTACCTTGCATACATCGATCGCACGATTGCGAGTATCGAGATGACTATTATGGTCTTTATGAAAAGCCAGAGAGGGGCATTTAAATCGCCAAGAAGCTCGCAGTAAAATCCACTCCAACCTCCTAGGAAGAGGATGACGAACAACAGCGCCATAACATAAAGCTTTTCATATGCTAGAACCATCACTAACCCAAAAAGCATACCGGAGTACTCTACAAATGGTCCAAAAGCTATTTCCTGGTCCGCCTCAGGGATTTCGAAGGGCAAACGGGAAGTTGCCATTAGCATCGCAATTATAAATACTAGGAAGGCAATCGGGTTCATTATCGCTCCCGGAACAATGGACTGCTTCTCAACAGCAACGTAGGGATCCCCACTACCGTAAAGGTATATCATCGAACTCACTGCTATGATGAATGGTATCTCGTAGGATACGTATATCAGCGCCTCTCTAACGCTACCAATAAAAGCGAACCTGTTGTTTGATGCCCACCCAATCGCTATTATTGTTATGGGTATTAAGGCCAGAAAAGCCACCACAAGCTGTACGGCATAAGGACTCTTTATTCCAACAACGTTACCTGCCGGAATGAATGCTATCGGCAATAAAATCGGTATGAAAGCTAATATCGGAAGCTGAACAAAGTACGGACGATGCGCTTCCTTATGAACAATTGCTTCTTGGAAAAAGTATCTCAAACCATCGGCCAATGCCTGAATAGCTCCTCTTATAGGTCTCGCAACTTCAAGCGGTCCAACTCTCCACTGAACTCTAGCAGTAAGCTTTCTTTCGAACCAAACTATGTACAACAGGTACAGAAGGAGAACAGTTAAACCCGGTATTATAACCACAGCAAAAAACGGGCGCCAAAGTATTAAAGCTACGATGAAATTTATCAAAGGAATTTGCATCAGATAATCGATTATTGGCTGTATCAACGGAATTTGCACCATATTGGATTTAAATATTTCAAAAAGCGTTGAAATCATCACCTATCAGCCTCCGGAGGGAAATAGCCAAAGCTACCATATATGGCCTGCAAATCTGCCAGTCTTTCTCCCTTTAAAGCCTCCATAAAGCCCCTAAGATAAAGCCAACCTGGACTGACGATCCTCATTCTATACGGAACGTTGCTTTCTCCATCGCTGACTATGGTGAATAACAAAGTTCCCCTAGCGGCTTCTGTGAGTGTTGTATACTCTCCCGCTGGTAGTACTATGTCTGCAAACTTGTCAAAGAAATTCCCCCTAACTTCTCCTATCTGCTCGCTTATGTAGCTGCCATCAGGCATTGAGGTTATACACTGCCTTATTATGCTAAGGCTCTGCGAGACTTCATTCACTCGAACCATAAACCTAGCATATCCGTCACCTTCATCTGCCGTCACTATATCCCACGTCAATTCTTCATAAGCCTCATAGGGTTCTACAACCCTTGTGTCGTATTCAACACCGCTTGCCCTCAGGAAGGGGCCTACAACACCGAATTTTATCGCCTCCTCCTTGCTAAGGACTCCAACGTCTCTAAGCCTCGCTATAACAGTAGGATTCTTTATGAATATCCTTTCAAACGATTTCAGCCTTTTCTCGATAGCAAATGTTGCATCATAAACCCATCTAAGAGTTTTCTCGTCAACGTCTCTCCTTACCCCTCCGGGAACGATGAATGACGAGGTAAACCTAGCACCCGTCATTCTTACCAAGGACTCACATATGAGTTCTCGGATACCAAAAGGATACATAAAACCGGTCGTGTGTCCTATGAAAACTGCCAGTATCGCTGCATCGTAAAGGTGCGTTCCGATTCTGCAAAGCTCTGCTAATATCGTTCTTATGAACTTCGCCCTTTCGGGAACCTCAATATCCATCGCCGCTTCTATTGCTCTAACATAACCCAAATTGAAGTTTGCGGAATCCATTATGGAGGGCCTTTCAACGAGGGGTATATTCTGTATGTATAGCCTGTTCTCAGCTATTTTTTCGACACATCTGTGCACATAACCGGGATCTGGAATTACCTCCTGTATTATGTCACCCTTTACCCTCACAATTAACCTCATGTGTCCACTTCCAGGATGCTGGGGTCCGACTAGAACAAGAAATTCATCTTTCCTATACGTATCTTCAACGTATTCTCTCGGAATTGGAAGAAACAGACTTTCCAGCTCTTTCGGTGGCTCAACTGGGATATCAAGGTGAAATTCCTTCATCTCAATCACCCACGTAAACTTCTTCCTGCAATTTGAAGTCCTTTCTTAGCGGAGCTTCGGGCGCATCTGGAGCTAGTAAAAATCTCCCCTTCCAGGGATTTCCAACAAACTCAACACCGAAGAGGTCCTGCATTTCCCTTTCAAGGTAATCTGCACTTGGGAAGATGTCGGAAAGACTGCTGATCTTCGGTTCTCTTCTAGATATTTCTGAATGCAGATTTATGAGGACAGGCATCAATTCTTTGACGCTGTAGCTCGAAATCCAGTATTCTACTATGAATTTTCCTTCATTGGGGGCATCAACAACGTTTACAGATTTAACATGATCGAAACCAAGATCCCTCAGCTTCATAGCAGAGCTTCTGAGCTTATCGGGGTCAACCTTCAGGGCTATTCTGTTCCTTGCCGTTATCACGGCCCTCCCCAAAACCTTGAGCTTTTCGCATAAATTCTTACCCAATTCCCACTCCACTTCTTTTTCTCTCGCTATTACTATGCAGGGAGCTAAAGAAACTTTTTTTACACCCCTTGGTAAAATTCTCGGTTTCTTTCCCTTTTCAGCTTTTACTTCAGAAAAGCTCACAGAGTTCTCGGCCACACCTTTGTCGAGCTTGATCTGGAGTTGTCTTATTCCCCTCAAAAGAGCTTCAGGCGTCGGCGGACAGCCCGGAATGAAAAATTCGACGGGTACAACTTCAGAAGGTTTTACGAGATTGTAGCCATTCCAGAAAATACCGCCATTCAAACCACAAGCTCCCATAACGATTACAAATTTTGGATCGGGCATTTGTTCCCAGGTTATTCTCAAAACCCTTGCCATCTTTCTAGTTATGGCTCCTTCAACTATTATCAGATTTGTCTGCCTTGCGATGCCATAATTCAGGGCTCCAATCCTTTCTCCATCATATCCACAAGCAAAAGCATGAGCGAGTTCAGCTCCACAGCAGGCTGTGACAAGATGAACTGGCCAGAGACTCCATTTAGTTCCCCATTTCTTTATTGGCCCCAGAATTCCACCACGGACAAATTTTGTGAATTCTTCCATCTTTATCACCTCCTAAATCCAGCAATTTCTAGGGAGTAGTTGAATCCGACATAAAGTGCCGGAAGCAGAAGAACAAAAGCAATCAAAGTTAAAAGATAGCTCTCAAGCAAGGACAGCGCTGAAATAAGAAGGAGGAGAACTACCACCGGTTCGAAGCACATGAATATTATGACAAAGCCAAGATATTGCATAGGTAAAGTCCACTTGGGAATCCCCACTGGAATATTCCCAGCTTCGAAGCGCTGAAGCTTAACTTCGGTTGGCCTGTATTTTGGCAGTATCTTTATCAAAATCAAGATGGCCAAATCCGTAATCAGCGCCACAGCAACTATCACCGCAATAACCAAAGCACTTTCGATCATCTAAATCCCCCCACAACGAGTTCTAGGAACCATGAAGGAGGAACAAGAGTTACAAGCATCGCAAGAGCGCAGAAAAGGGTGACTGTATTCGTTATTGAGAACTTCCAGCCAGTTCCAACCAATCTTACAAGTCTGAGATAATATGGGACGGATATCGCGGAATTCAAGACGAGAATGATGGCCAGCCATAGGAAGTTAGAGAACACTAGAGCGTAGATTATGAACAACTTGCTCCAAAAGCCCATTAGAGGCGGAAGACCGATAAAGGAGAAGCTTAAGAGATAAGCGTTGAAGCTTGAAGAACCGTCTTTCACAGCATTGAAAAATCCTATTTTACCAAATGCATTTACGAACAGCTGTAAAAGGCCACCTGCGATTGCATAGTAAACGAATTCCTTGGGAGCCGTAATCGCTGCAAATGTTGCGAGTATGTAACCCATGTTAGCTATAGTGGAATATGCAAGAATTCTGCTCGCCGATTTCGCTGTTAAGGCGCCAATGTTGCCTATGAACATGGAAATCGCTGAGATCACTGCAAGGATTAGCAGAATTTGAGTTGCAGCCAGAGTTGCAGTGGCCATCAAAACCTTGTATGCAACAATAAACGGAACGAATTTTGCAAGAGATGCAATTACTGAAACTGCTATGGGGTTTGCAGATTCAAAAACATCTGGAACCCATTCATGTAGCGGCGCTATTCCGACCTCCAATGCTAGACCCAAGAGTAAGGCGACGAAACCAATCGCATATAAACTCAGATCTTGAGTTAAGTGCGCATGATAGAGAGTAACTGCCCCAATTATAAACAAAACAGTCGCCAGAACCATGAATGTGACGTATTTTATACCAATTTCAACGTTTAATCTCTCCTCACCTATCATTACCAGCAAATAGGTCGGCGTTGAGACGACGACGAACAGAAGAAGAAGCTCGGCCAGATTTGAAGTGATAAATGAATAAACTGTTGCAAGACTCATCAGCGCAATAATAGCGTAATCAACGCCTACAATCTGATTCCTCCTGATGGCGAGCAATGAGACGACGTTAAGGATGGCAATTGCTAGGATTAAAGATGCAAATGGAGAGTACGGTATTGCCATCAAAACAGCCAAAACGCTCATGACTGCTGAAATCTTCGGGTTCCAGTAGCTAACAACTGCAGCAAACACTGCAATCAGAATGGCTATTAAAAAAATAATCATATCGTCACCCCCATCCCAGCAGAGATCAAGAATACTATCAGAACGACTGCAACCACTATCTTAACGTATCTTTCCATGCTTCCGCTCTGTATGCTTCTAACACCAAGCGAGTAAACTTCGAAAAGCGACGGGATTGCTTGATGACAGGTGAAGTCTATCAATCTGTTGCCGTAATCTGCTATCTTTGCAAGGAACCAGCCGAACTTCGGGACTATATAGTCGTTTAGGAATGGCATGTAAAGTCTATCTCCAAGAGCTTTGCCTATCGGTGACTCCAATCTCGGCTTGTACAAAGCCAGCAGATAAGTAACAAGGACTATTATGCCAACCATCAGCGAGCTCGTGAGGAAGCCTTCTTCAACGAAATGCGCAAATTCATGCAATTTCGTAAAGCCCTCTCCTGTAAGGTAAATGTATAGGAGCAAGATTAGCATTGAGGCCATCGCGATATAGGCCAAGCTCATTAAACCGCCACCGTGTGGGTGGATGTGAACTTCCTTGCCCTTCCAGAAGTTAAGGCTGAGGAACTTCGCAAGAAAAGCTGAATATATAGCGGATGTTACAACAAGCAGGAACAACGGCAGATAGCCGAAGTGGTGTTCAAGGCTGTGCATCACTCCGTCCATTGCAGATTTGACCCAATAAGCTGTTAGAGGTGGAATTCCGCTGAGGAAGAGGGTTGCCACGATGGTTGCGATGAAAGCGAGTTTGAGATGTTTCGCGACTTCTTTCCCACCAACACAGAAGCGGTCGTGGGTTTCGTGAATCAAATGACCCGCTACGAGAAACAGGGTCGCCTTAGCAAATGCATGTGTCACTAAGTACCAGAAACCGACGAGAATTGCTATCTTTCCTACCCATGCACATGCAGCGGTTGATGCAAACATCAAACCTAGACTCGACATAGTAGAAGCTGCCAGTAGCACTTTTCTCTCCAAGCAACCCAAGGCGACAGAAGCACCATAGAAAGCCGAAATTAAACCAAGGAACAGGACTATGATATAAATCGCCTCAATTCCTTCCGAGTGCAGATTCCATGGTTCTATATACCAGCTAAGGCGCATGAAGAGGTATGTACCTGCAGCGACCATTGTTGCTGAGTGAAGGAGTGCACTGACAGTCGTTGGACCGGTCATTGCTGTCATAAGCCATTCGCTAAAGGGAAGCTGTGCAGACTTCGTAAATGGTCCTAGCATGAAAAGAAAGAGGATAAGAAAGATCCCGAACGATCCCACTTCCTTTGCAAATTCCTCCCAGTGAATTTCACTTATGTTAAGCGTTCCCGTAAAGAAGTAAATCGCAGCAATTGCAAAGAACATGGGCATGTCTCCTACTCTTATCGTCGAAATTGCTCTCCAGCCGCCTGTGCTCGGAGACCAGAAATAGTTTTGTCCAGCAACTTTTCTTCCTACTTCACCAACATAGCTCAGTTCGTCATCATCCCTGAACCAATGGCCAATTAATCCCCAAGAAGCCAAACCAAGGCCTTCCCAGCCTATGAGAAGCATTAGGAGATTATCGCTGTAAACAACCAGAAGCATCGAAGCTGTAAAGAGATTGAAGAAGAACCAGTACCAGCCCAAGCGATAGTCATGCTTCATGTATTCCAAGCCATAAACGCCTATCAGAAAAGCTATCAGTGCCGTCAGAGTGCCCATTATCTTGCTCAAATAATCGATGATGAATACGAAGTTTATGTTGAACTCCGGAAGCCAATCGCTTTTGACAAGCCTATCAGGACTAAAGAGAATCTGAAGAGCGCAGATAAGGGATATAAACAGTCCTACAACTGCCAATATTGGTAATTTCCTAGCCCATTCGGGCTTTGGATCGATAAGCCAAGCAAACGCAACTGGTAGGGAACAAAGAACCGGGGATAGAAGCATTGCAAGAAAAACTTCTATCATGGTATCACCCCTAAAACAGCTCTAAGCCCATCAAGAAGGGCTGGAGCAAGAGGTGGAAATATGAATGCAATGCTAAAGAATGCAATCACATAAAGTGGGACGTCAAGAAGCTTGCTGAATTTTGGTTTTTCGTATTTCAGGGGTGTACCGTAGTAAATCGACTTCATAGTATAGAAGCTGTATAGACCAGAGATAACAAACACGAGGACAACTGCAGCTATCAGATAGACATTAAAGCCGTAAATCCGCGTAAGACCTACCAAAATGTAGAATTCCGCAAACATGCCTATCGTTATTATTCCACTCAGAGTCATGAAACCTATTAGCGCAGCGTTGGCTATAGTCGGTATGAACTCGTGCATCCCTCTCATCTTGTCAAGGCTTCTAAGTCCATGGAAAGTTGCAATTATAGCACCCGCAGTCATAAAGAGGATCGCCTTTCCAAAACCATGGCTCATGTACTGAACTACAAGACCTATTAATCCATAAGAGCCCAAGCATAGAGCTATGAGAACGTACCCCATCTGCGATACTGTCGAATAAGCCAGCAGTCTCTTGTAATCCCTCTGCTTGAAAACAGACAGACCTGCATATACGCTCGAGATTAAGGCATAAACTATTATCAGATCCCTATAAGTATCGATAAAAGAGCTATCAATTGTATAAACTCTTAGGAGCACGTATCCTGCGAGTCCAACAGTCAGCGGACTCAGCAATGCACTAACAGGTGTTGGAGCCTCTGCATGTGCCCAAGGCAGCCATATATGTGGCCCGAGACCCGGAAGCTTCACAACCATACCTAAAAAGATCAAAAGCCAAGGAATGAAGCCCACAGTTTTAATCGCATTAATTGCAAGCGTTTGATTTTCAAAAGCGATGATTAAGAATCCCAACAGTGCCAGAACCCCCGCAATATGGGTCCAAACAAAGTAAAGGATTCCTACCCACTGCCTGTTACCATAGCCGTAGAGGTATATCAGCATGAAAGAGGCCAAAAGAGAGATTTCGAGAAATATGTAAAGCAGGAGAAAATTTCCGCTGTATACAAGCCAGAGCATTGATACTGCATAAAGATTGTAAAGGAACCAATACTTTCTGAATTCCCTCTCAGCATTAGCATGCATTTCTTCAAATCTGTGCGACATGTAGGGTAGCGAATAAAGAGCGACCATCGCGGATATCAGGCAAATAGTAAACCCAAAAGCGTGACTTACCGGATCATAGAGCAGATAAAAGTCGCCGACAGGCTCCGGTAGTGTGAAAAGGATTTCTTCGCCCCTGTGCATAGTCAAAAGACCGTAAAGGCTGGAGAACATTGGCAAAATAAAGGCCAAAGCAGAAATCCATGTAGCAACCCTCCTTTCAAAAAGGGGCGATAAAATTGTTACAATTAGGGGTATAAGCAAAAAAGCTAGAAAAGTCAAACCGTATCACCTCCAACGGAGGCCTTTTCAATTTCCACACCCTTCCTGAGCCTGTCCGTGATAACTATTGCAGTTATAAGAACTAAAAGCTCTGCGCTGCTTGTGAATATTGTAATAACCAGAACAGCAAAAGCTATCTGCGCCGAAATTGAGAACAAAGGTATTATTGCAAGAAAAACTGCTGAAAACATTAGTTCCAAGCTTATAAGGAGCCTGACCAGATCTCTCGCTGATATTGCTATTAGGTACGCTATTATCAGCAAACAAATGGCGATCGCGATTATCACAGGCCAACCCTCCTCAGAATCCGAATTGCCGAAAGCATAACAACAACCATCATAGAAATCAGGAAGATTACAGCCAAGAAATACTCACCCACAAACTCCATGCCTGCAGATTCTATCTCAACAATTGGTTTTCCGATGTAGGCGTAACCCAATATTCCCAATACAAACAAAACGGGCAAAGTCCAGACTAAGCTAACTCTTCTCGAAGTTTTCGCCCTATAAGTTGCAGCAACCGCAATGGTAACTATTCCAACAGCACCCACGAAAACCAGCGTTATAAGAACGACAGCTGGCTGGAGATTGAGGGATGCATATATTCCGGCAACGAAAAGCATTGCAACTGACATGTAAAGGGCTGAATAGAAGTTGTCTCTCGTTAGCCATGAACCAGCTGCACATACAATAGCTAAGATGCCAAGCGATGAAATTAGCAAACTCTGAAGATCCATAAAAATCGCAATGAGCATCCTTGATAAGCTTTTCTAAAGTTAACTATGGGAGAAAGAGAAAGGTTTTTAATTTCTAATTCAGAAGATGTTATAATGAAAAGTGTAATGATTGTGGATGATGAGACCGCAATGCGAGAGGTCCTGAAAATAATGCTAAGAGGTTACAAGGTCATTGAAGCTTCTAATGGCAGAGAGGCAATAGAATTGTACAAAAAAGAAATGCCGGATATCGTTTTAATGGATATTATAATGCCGATAATGGGTGGAATTGAGACAATAAAAGAGATAAAGAAGATAAATCCAAAGGCAAAAATAGTTGCAATCACTGCATACGCGAGCTCCAAAGGTGAAAAAGCTATTGAAGCGAGTGTTGATTATATTTTGAGGAAACCTTTCTCGAGAAAAGAAGTAATAAAAGTCATCGAGGAGATGACAAAAACCTGACAATTGACGTTCTCCAGCTAATCTTCAAGCATTTTTCGTGGGGACGTTCTGTTCAAGACGAGCACTTTTGATTTATTCGGCCTGAATGCCTTTCTGATAACAGATCTGACTTTTTCCCGCAAGAAATTCCGCTGAATCGTTTTGGAAATTCTATTTCAGACTTTCCATTTATTAATTTTTTTTCCATTCCCGCTATGAAGGGAGTTTTCGGTTATAATTTTGCTTCCGAAAAAGTTAATAAGGGTAAGATAACTAAATTAAAATTGACTCATTGAAATATAGGAAGATTTCAATATAATGCACTTGGAATTGATTCTTGGAAAGGGGTAAGGGTGGGATGAAACTCCCGGAAGAGCCTGATTGGGATAACCGCAAAAAAACTGGGCCAGGATCCGGAGAACACAAACCCGAAACATCGGGAAAAGTAGATAAGGAGTCGAACGTGAATTACGCCCTCCAGGGCGGGGTAGGCTATATGATGAAAGTTCCCGATACTACAAAGTATCTCATTCATGCTGAGATAGTAGCGGATGGAGTGATAGAGCGTCCGGACGTCGTGGGAGCAATATTTGGGCAGACAGAAGGACTTTTAGGGAGTGACTTGGATCTGAGAGAGCTTCAGAAAACTGGAAGAATAGGAAGGATCGAAGTAAAGGTTGAGAGTAGGGGCGGAAAAAGCTATGGGGAGATAAAGATACCCTCGAGCCTTGACAAGGTTGAAACAGCGATAATCGCTGCTGCACTGGAAACGATAGAGCGTGTAGGACCTTGCTCGGCAAGGATTGGGGTTAAAAAAATAGAGGATATAAGAGCTAGCAAGAGAAAAAAAATAGTGGAGAGATCCGTAGAGATACTGAAAGAACTATTTGAGGAACCCGAAATCGAATCTGAGAAAATTGCAGACATTGTGAAACAATCTCTTAGAGTTGACGAGGTAATAGAATACGGAGAAGAGAAACTACCTGCTGGGCCTGGAGTAGATGAAAGCGATGCGATAATAGTCGTTGAAGGAAGAGCCGATGTTATAAACTTGCTTAGACATGGAATAAAGAACGTAATAGCGGTTGAAGGCACAAACATTCCGAAAACAATAATAGAGCTGAGCAAGAAAAAGACTGTAACGGTTTTTGTCGATGGGGATAGAGGAGGAGAACTGATACTCAAAGAACTCCTCCAAGTAGCTGACATAGACTACGTTGCAAGAGCACCAGAAGGGAAAAGTGTTGAAGATTTAACATTAAAAGAAATTTTGAAGGCGCTAAGGAATAAAATACCCGTAGAGCAGCTCCATGTCCTCAAAAAGGAAAGCAAAGAGTCCCCAGAATCTCTAAAGGCACATAAGGAAAGAGTTGAGGGTAAACTACTTGCCAGAATCCTTGATAAAAATTTGAACCTTCTGAAGGAGGTTCCAGTTAGAGATCTTGTAAAAACGCTGAAAAACGACAACATAAAGGGTTCAATTATAATCTTTGATGGAATAATAACACAGAGACTTGTAGATATAGCTGCCAAAAAGGATATAAGCTACATAATAGGCGTAAAATTGGGTAACGTTGTTAAGTTACCAACTTCAGTCAGGATACTGACCTTTGATCAGATTTAACCTTTATCCTAAGAATTTTTTCCGGAGTGAGTATAACATCAGCCCTAACATCATGTTCTCGCATTAGATAGCCGAGATCGCTAAAAACTTGTATTTCATGAGCAACAACAACAAATAGGGCGTTTTCTTTTAGAGCGTTTTCCTTCTTCAATATTTCATATTCCCTGTCCCCAAAACCGCTGCCTTTTCCAATACGGTTTCCTTTCAAATCTACTGCAACACAACCCTGTGCAAAAACTCCCACCTTTTGTCTTAAAATTCCAAAATCAGCCTTTTCAGCCATTTTTAGTTTCTCTATCGTTGGCTTAACCTTCTGCCTCAGAGTGACAAAGCCCTTAATTCCGGGCAAAGCCACCAGCAGAGTCTTTCCGTCTTCGAGGACTATCTCCCTAAGCCTTAGCAGAACAGAGTCCGGAGCCGAGAATACGCACTCCGACTCCCAGTACTCCTCAAGCTCCCTTATCCTTTCACAAGCTTTTTCCGCTCCTTTAAAATTCGGAATCCTTCCATATGGAGGTGGAAATCGACATATTGGCTCAATTTTCTTCCAAACGTATTCTCTAACTTCTTCCTTACTTCTGAACATCAACCAGGACCCTGATCAGATCCTTATCCTTAACAATTCCAGCAACTCTATTAAATGAATCCAACACAGGGATGCAGTCCAAGTCATCCTTTACCATCTTCTTTGCGCACTTTGAAATTCCAGTTTGCGGATAAACAAAATCTGCGGGTTTCATGAATTTCTTTACCGGTTCTTTTGGCAGTTTAACGACGCTAACCTCGAAATACCTGACAGCCAAATCTCTCATTCCATCCCAGCTCCACTTGTCATCTGTATCACTTGAAGAAGATTGAGTTGACTTCATCAAGAAATCTTCTATCAAAGCCTCGCTGAGCATTATCTTTTCATCCACTATCCCAACTAGTTCGTCATTTTCGTTTAAAACACCACATATCTCTGCATTGCTTAGCCTCATTATTTCTCCAACCACTTTTAAAGGTGTCTCTTCCCAAACGCAGACAATTTGGGGGTTAATATACTTCTTTACTGGGATGTCCAGATTCATCTCCGCTATTTCCTTGATCAAGTCTCTCACCGTTATTATTCCGACAAGCTTTTCGCCATCCAACACGGGCAGTCTCCTGAAAGGTGTTGTGCTCAAAATTGTAGCAATTTTCTGAACCGAATCCTCGACGCTAACAGCTACAGGGTTGGGAGTCATTAAAAGCGCCAGCTGGTCTTCGTCTATTTTCCTCAAAAGATCCTTTCTAGTCACGATTCCAACGAGTTTTCCTCCCTTCAAAACTGGGACAGCGGAAATACCGTGTTCTTTAAAAAGCTGCAAAACTGCCTGCCTGTTACTCGGCAAAGTTGCATAAATAACTCTCGGGTTCATTATGTCTCTTGCTTTCATCGAAGCTACAGCTCAATCTCTGCTAATCAATCTTTTCATTTTGGGGAAAGGTATTAAAATATCGAGTTCAAAAAGGGTTAATGAACACATTTGGCTACGCTTTCAGAGTTACCACGTGGGGAGAAAGTCATGGAAATGCCATTGGTTGTATCATCGACGGCTGTCCAGCCGGTCTGAAAATAGATGAAGAGTTTATAAGAAAAGAAATGGAGAGAAGGAGGCCAGGAAAAGCATTTACTTCAAAAAGGATGGAAGAAGATAAAGTAGAGATTCTTTCCGGTGTCCTCAATGGAATTACGCTGGGAACACCCATCTCGATGCTAATAAGAAATATAGATATCGACTCAAAACCCTATGAAGAGATAAAGTCAATTCCACGTCCAGGACATGCTGATTTCACATATCTTGCAAAGTTCGGGATCCGAGACTGGCGCGGCGGCGGAAGAGCTTCTGCAAGAGAGACTGCTGCAAGAGTGGCTGCTGGGGCGGTTGCCAAACAAATTCTATCAAGATATGGTATAAAGATATATGGCTACGCAAAGGAGATTGCGGGCGTAAAGTTTAGGGTTGAAGATTACGAAAGGGCATTTGAAATTGCTGAATGCAGCGATATAAGATGCCCAGATCCAGAAATGGAGGAGATTGCAAAGCACAGGATAATAGAGGCAATGAAAGAAGGTGACAGTGTCGGAGGAGTTGTTGAAATAGTTGCAAAGAACGTTCCACCAGGACTAGGAGAACCAGTCTTCGGAAAAATAAGCGCATATTTTGCCTTTGCTCTCATGAGCATTCCTTCAGTTAAGGGTTTTGAAATTGGAAGGGGTTTCGAATCTGCAAGGCTAAGGGGTAGCGAAAACAATGACCAGATAATTTTAAAGAACGGTAAAATAAGGTTTCTAACAAACAATGCAGGCGGAATTCTTGGTGGTATAACGAACGGAGAGGATATAGTGATGAGGATAGCTGTGAAACCGACACCCTCAATTGCAAAAGTTCAGAAGAGCGTGGATTTAGAAAAGATGGAAGAAGTAGATCTGATTGTCAAGGGTAGACACGATCCATGCATAGTTCCTCGAATCGTTCCTGTTGCTGAAGCGATGACAGCCCTTGTTATTGTGGACTGCATGATGCTCCAGCATCTTATTCCGAGGAGTTTCGTATGATAGAAAGGAAGATAGAAGTTGAAGAAAAGATAAAATGCATCCAGGAAGTAAATGGAGAAGTTAGAGAACTTATACTTGACTACAAAAGATGCAATGGTTGCGGAATCTGCGTATTTGCCTGTCCGGTGAATGCGATAGAGTTGGGACCCGTTCATGATATCGCAAAAGGTCTCGAAATGCCACCAGTGATAATAGACCACCTGAAATGCGCATACTGCGGAATTTGCTATTCTTTCTGTCCATTCGATGCATACGAATTCAAGATAGATGGCAAAAAAGTTGAAAAGATCACCCTTCCACTCTCGCCAGTAAGATTTACCTATAAATTCGAGCACTGCAGAAAATGTACGCTCTGCTATAAGGTTTGTCCAACTAATGCAATAAAAAGAACTGTCCTCATAAAAAGAAGTGAAATAAAGGAGAGAAATGAGGGGATCAAAGGTTCCGTAAAGATAGACAGAACCAAGTGCAATTTATGCGGAATATGCGCAGAATTCTGTGAAGTGTTCAGAATGGTAGAGAAAGAGATTCATCCTATGGATATTATGCCCTACAGTGACATATTGGTTGATGAAAGCAAATGCGACTTCTGCAAGTTGTGTGAGGAGATTTGTCCAGAGAAAGCAATTGAAGTGGAAAATGGCAGAAGAGTTCCGTTTGAGATGCCAAAAGATATAGCAGAGATTGCAATAGATCAAGAATTGTGCTCAAATTGTGGCTACTGTGAAGAAGTGTGTCCATACGACGCTGCAAAAACGGTAAAGCCCATCGAGGGGAGGCTAAGTCTCTTTGAAGCCAGAATGTACCGATGCGATCCGATCGGCTGCGGAGCATGTCTTAGAATATGCAGATATAACAGAGTCTGGTTCGTTTCAGAGGACAGAAAAAGAGTTTTCTTCAACGAGAGATTCTGCAATTACTGCGGAGCGTGCGAGAATGCCTGTCCCTATGATCTGATTATTGTCGAAAGAAGGGATTACTTTACTAAAGAACTTGCCAGAGATGTTCCGTGGAGAAGCTCGTGGGAGAGAGCTTTAGAGAGAATAGTAAAGAAAGAGAGAGTAAAAATACCCCAGAAGATATCGTACGCCGAGGTCGAGCTTCCAAGAGTTGAGGAGGAGATCGTTACAACTGGAGAATTCAGAAAAATGAATTTGGAAAAAATTGAAGATCTTTTGAAAAGAGTTAGATACCGCAAAGCGCTAGAATTTAAAGAGCTAGAAGTCTTCGAAAGGGGTGTGACCCGTGCACGTGGAGAGGATAAGGGGAAAAAAGAGTGAAAGGCTAAAAGGAAAAAAAATTGTCCTTGGAGTTACCGGAAGCATAGCAGCTGTTGAAACAGTCAAGCTCGCAAGAGAACTGATAAGAAGGGGGGCAGAAGTTTTCGCAGTAATGAGCAAATCTGCAAGGAAAATAATACATCCATATGCACTCGAATTTGCAACCGGAAATAAAGTAATAACCGAAATAACTGGTGAAGTAGAACATGTTAAGTTTCTCGGAAAAGATGGTATTGCAGATCTTTTCCTTATAGCTCCCTCAACCGCAAATACGATAGGAAAAATAGCCAACGGGATCGATGACACACCGGTAACAACCTTTGCAACCACGGCACTGGGAGCGAAAAAACCTGTGCTAATCGCCCCCGCAATGCATGAGGCAATGATTGACAACGATTTAGTAATCAGGAATATCGAAAAACTTAAGGGGATGGGAGTTGAGATAATAGAGCCAAAACTTGAGGAAGGAAAGGCCAAGTTCCCAGAAATAGAGAAGATTTGTCTTCATGTGGAAAGAGCGCTGTATCCAAAAGAATTTGCGGGTAAAAAGGTTCTAGTGACAGCCGGGCCAACATTTGAGCACCTAGATCCGATAAGGTTCATAAGCAACAAAAGCTCCGGACTGATGGGCAAGGAAATAGCACTTGAGCTGTGGCGAAGGGGAGCAGAAGTCGTTTTCATAAGCTCTAAAAATCTCGGAATTAGCCTTCCAAACTTCAAGCAGATAGAAGTTCGCTCAGTATTGGATATGCTAAAAGCTGTTTTGAACGAAATTAAAGACTGCTCCCTCTTTGTTTCCGCTGCAGCAGCATCGGATTTCCTAGTAGAAATGGAGAAAAAGAAGATAAAAACTACCAAGGAAATAACAATTACACTCAGAGAGGCTCCAAAGGTGATCAAAGAAGTAAGAAAAATATACAGCAGGGATATAATAGGTTTTAAAGCTGAAACCGGTGTCAGCGACGAGGAACTTGAAAGAATTGCAAGAGAAAGACTAGAAGCTGATGCGCTTTCAATGGTTGTTGCAAATGATGTCTTAGAAAGGGGAATGGGTACTGAAGATACTAAAGTCGTAGTTGTTACTGAGAAGAGATCTGAATGGTTCGAAGGAATGAAGAGTGAGGTTGCGAGGAAAATAGTTGAGAGATATCTTCAAGATTGCGTATGATCTTCTGTCCAGCAGCGATAAGCTGCATATTTATTCCAGAAGTAAAATCCGATCCGATGAATTCCGGAAGCCTAGGTGTAGCTTTCACGATCGAGAAAGGTGTTTTTGCAAAACTTTCAGATGGAATTAAGTTCAACGGGAGAGAGATAACTTTTCCAACTGTTGAATTTGTGCTAAAAAAACTTGGAGTCCCGGGTGTTGAGCTAGAGAGCGAGTTGCCCCTTGGTTGTGGCTTTGGACTGAGCGGCGCCTGCGCAGTTGCTGCGGGTTTCCTTTCAGAGAATCCTGCATTCGAGATTTTTGATATAGCACATGAAGCAGAAATCGTGAATTTAACAGGACTCGGAACGGTAACAACTCAGGCTTTTTGTGGACTTGTGATCAGAAAAAATGCTTCCTGTCCTTCCAAGGCGATAGTGGAAAGATACGTGTGGAATTACGAATTTGATTTTATAACGATGGGACCAATTTCAACAAGGGAAGTTCTTTCCACGCAAAGAGAGAGAATAGCAAAAATCGGTAGAAAATGGCTCAAAGAGTTTATGAAAGAGGTAACCTTAGAAAACCTCTTCAGAACTTCAAACGGCTTTGCAAAGGAGACGGGTTTGATAGAGCCCGTGTTGGATGTAATTGAAGCCGTGGAAAGTATTGGTGGTTTTGCAAGCATGGCAATGCTGGGAAAAACAGTATTTGCCTACAAAGGCTTTGAAGCTTTGAAAGAATTTGGAGAGCCATTTAAGGCAAAAATAGATTGCTGCGGGGTGAGGAGGGTTGATAGTTTCCGCAATTCAGTGCAGAATAGGCGATTGGAAAAGTGCGAAGAAAGTATCGATTGATGCAATAGAAAAGGGGGCTGAAGTTCTTCTCTATCCAGAATATTTCTCCTATTCCGAATTCTCGCTAGAGATTGGAGACAAAACTTTGCATTTTCTGAAAGAGACCAGTAAAGAGTTTGGAGTAGTTACATGTGGCAACATTGTAGTTAAAGAGGGCGGATTAATCTACAACAGGGCCCTTGTATTTGATTCAGGCGATTTGATTGCCCACCAGGATAAAATTCATCCAACAAGGACTGAAAGATCCTATGGAGTGACGCCCGGAAAAAGTTTAAGAGTTTTCAGCATTAGGGGCGCCAATTTTTGCATCTTAATTTGCGCAGATATCCTATATCCCGAGCTTTGCAGAGTTGCAGCTTTGAAGAAAGCTGAAATCGCTCTGAATCCTGTAGTCTCCTTCAAGAACTCAGAACTGCCAGGCAGGGATATAAGACACTGCTTATACTTTGCGAGATCCTTCGACAATTGCTACGCAATAGTGAAAGCAGGAGGATTTGGAAGAACTTTCACGGGAAGCGAGGTGGTTGGAAGAAGTCTTATTGCAACATTTGAGGGGATAATCGCCAAAAGCAAGTTCGAAGAAGTTGAAGAGGCCGTTGTTGCAGGGCTGGATTTGCAGAGCATAAGAAACTACAGGGAGATCAACTACTCTCTAAAAGACCGGAATGTCGAAGCATATTTGGAGCTTTTTGAGAAAAATTTTTAGTCTTAAATCCGATTCCTTCGCATGAAAATAGTATTTCATCCAGAATTTTATAAAGTATACACATCTGACCCGGCAGCCGAAGCCGGAAGAATGGAAGCCATAGTCAATGAGCTCAGGGATTACGAATTTGTGAGACCAGAAAAAGCGAGAGAAGAAGATGTGTTACTTGTTCATACAAAAAGACACTATGAATACGTGAAAAGTGAGGAGGAAGTATTCGAAGTCGCGATGCTTGCAGTAGGTGGAGCAATTCTGGCATCACAAATAGCATTCAAAGAGCCGGCTTTTGCGCTGATCCGACCCCCAGGGCATCACGCAAGTCCAGACAGTGCCTGGGGTTTTTGTTATTTCAACAATGTTGCTATCGCCGTTAGGAAGCTTTTGGCTGAAAGAAAAATTGAAAAGGCTGTAATCGTAGATTTTGACCTACATTACGGCGATGGCACTGCAAATGTCTTCAGAGGGGATACAAAGGTCAAATACCACCACATGACTGGTGCAAACATTGAAGGTGTGGTAGATTTTCTTGAAAAAAGCGAATACGATATAATAGCCGTATCTGCTGGCTTCGATAAACACAAAGAGGACTGGGGAGGAATTCTGGAAACGGAGGATTACAAAGAACTTGGGAGAATTATAAAGGAGTTCTCCGAGAAAGGAGGAGGAAGGAGATTTGCAGTCCTTGAGGGAGGATACAACCACAGAGTTCTCGGAAAAAACGTTAGAGCATTTTTAAAAGGATTTGAGTGATTACTTATCGAATTTCAACTTCCTAAGCTCCCTTAAAAGACTCTCTACTGACATTTTTTCAATTTTTTCTGCAAGTCTAAAAGTATCTTCGAAATTTATTGTCTCTTTTCTCACAAATCCGAGGTTCTTAAGAAGAGATAGAGTCTGAAATCTCGCTTCTCCAATGTCTCCGGAAACTTTAATAATTAGAGGTACTGGCTCTTTCTCGCAAAAACGGATGTATTATTTGAGCTGACCTCCTCCCCGCCCTGAAGGGCGAGGGTTCCTTCAGGCGGTTCATAGGTTCCCCGCATCTGTTCGGGAATACATCTGTAAGGCAAATTCCATTAAAACATTTGCATCAAAAAATTTCTTGAGTTTTGCCAGACTTTCGACCATCTCTTTTGAGTTTCCTTTAAAAAATCCGTCAAAGTATGCATATTCCATCATAATTCTCCCAGTTTTTTCAGAGAACCCATTATTCTGTCGCCATCCACAAAAGCGATTAAAATTTCCCCTTTCCTTTTCCTAAAACACCAAACTCTCTCCATTAATGATCGCGTACCCCTTAAACTCCTCCTCATTTATTATGCTTTCTATGAAGGAGCGAAGCTCATCTGCCAACTCTTCATCAATCCCCAATATGGATGAATCCTTCCCGAAGACGATAACCTTCCCACTATCCAAAGAGCGTGCTATTTTCTCGGCTTTCACGTCCTTACTGGCATCGGATCATATATTAATTTTTTCTTTAAGTTGGGAATTTCCAAAACTGTTTTTCACAACATACTCAGCAGAAAAACCAAAAGTTCCGGCTAAATTAAAGACTTCAGCAGATTGGAACCTACAACTCTTCCAGCGTTTTCGTGGAGGAATTTCTATTTTGGAATTGTTGATTGATTTTGAAGTTAATTGCTGACTGCTATCTTTAAAAGACGGAGCTATGCTTTAAATTATGGAAAAATTTGGAAAGTTGCTTGAACACTGGATAGAGCACAACGAGGAACACATCGAAAGCTACAAGAAATGGATAAAAAACTTAAATCCGGAGCTGGCTGAATTGCTGGAAAAAGCTGTTAGGAAATTCGAGGAAGGAAACAGTATTCTCAAAGAAATAATGAAAAAGCTGGATCAGCAGTGAGCTACTCACTGCCTTTCAGACTTAAAACCTCATTTCAGATTGAAGCTCTGAAGATCTCCAACAATTTCAGCATCGAATTCCAGAAATCTAAGTATCTCGTCTTTAACGGCATGCGTCATAGGATAGAGATGAGTTAGAAAAATCCTCTCAGCCTTGACAAAGCCTAGAAATTCCTTCAGATTTTCAGGTGTGGTGTGGTAATCTGCCCTGTAATTAAATGGCAGGGATAGTTCGTGCACAATGTAGGAGCAATCCAATGCTAAAAAATCTCTAAAAGCCTTAGTGTCCCCACTTATTGCGATGAAATCATCCACCAGATATCCCTGACTCTCGATTGAATGGATCGTTTTTACTGCCCTAATCTTCAAATTGCCAATTTTGAAATCCTGTTCTTCAGAAATCTTGAACTTAAGCTTGTTCCTAAGATATGGATAAACATTCAGGAATGATTCAAGAAAGAATTTAGTTCCAGAAGGACCGTAAATCTCTATTTCTCCAGCTTCCAGAAGCCATCTCGCTTTCAGAATGTTCATAAGATCTCCGTTGTGGTCTAGATGGTGATGGGTTATCAGAATTGCGTCAATTTCTTCAGGTGAAATTCCTGCCTGCTCCAGTCTCAAAAAACTGCCTATTCCTACATCCACTAGAATCTTCACGTCTTCTTCGATCAAAATAGAGCTCTGGGCCCTGTTCTCATACGGAACGGAGACTCCTGTGCCAAGGAAAGTTATTTTCACCCTCTCACCCCCAAGAAATCACCCAATTCATTAACAATTTCCGTTCTCAATACTTCTTCTCCTTTCAAAATTCTGAAGCCTTCAGCAAGTTTTAGACCAACATCTTTCCCGAGAGACTGATAATTCTCCTTTATGTAGTCAAAAACAGCTTCCTCAGGCTTTGTGTGCCTGCGAATTTCAAAAGCCCACCATCTTCCGTTTTCCAAAAATGGTTTGAATTCCCTCTCCTTCGCCAAAAATCTCTCCACATTTTCCTCATCCTCAAATGGGGGCCCCATTTTTCTTGCAATTCTCGAAAGCTCCTTCACAGCACATTCAAAGACCAGATAGCATTTCTCCTTAGCAAAAAAGCAAAACCTGATTGGGAGGAAACTTTCCTTTTCTAAAACCTCAAAGAGTTTTTTGCTGGCCTTCTCAAGCTGGGGATAGAGATTGTCCTCTACTATTCTCGGTCTTTCGAATTCCACAACAAAGATTTCCGTTTCTCTTTTTTTCAGAGCTTCAGACAATTTCTGAACGCTAATTTCTCTCCTTTTTTGTACAAAAAATTCCAAACTTGGTTTTCTAAGAAATTCCCTCGAAAGTTGAACAAATTTTGCAAGATTGTCAATGCTAAGATTTGCCGCAACGTTTCTCCTTTCGTCTACAGGATCTACTACAAAAAAGCAATCTCCAGTTCTAATCCTACCATTTTTCACATCTATAACCGTTTTTCTTGTCCAATTTTTTGCATTTCTCAGACATTCGATAAAAGAGCCATAAAAGATTATAAGAAGCTCGCAGAGATAGCCAGAAAAACCTCTCACTTTATACTCTGCTCCATATATATTATTGGCTTTTAAAAATTTTTTGAGGAGTCTTACATCATTTTCTTTCCCTTTTACCCTTTCCTTAAGCCATTCATGGTGAAATGGGGTCCTATCAACCGCTGATATTATCTTTTCAGCACTCTCAACCTTATAGCAGGGAACGAGATCAACTTCAACTCCAAAAACTTTCCCGTGAGCATAGGGATGCTCAGCATACCTTAACTCCATTTCATCAAGAACCTTTGCGCCTATCCCTATTATCCTATCCTCAAGTTCTTTTTTCGAAAGTTCCTTTGGGAAAAGAATGAAGACATCAATTTCCAGGTTTCCTTTCAACCAGGTGTTTCGAGCATAGCTCCCGACAAAAACAAATTCTAGACCAAGCGTTTCTAAACGTTCTCTCAGAATTCTCTCGGCTCTCCTTGCAGTTTCAACCTCGAATTCATCAGGAGTCGAGAGTCTGATCGCTTCCTCAAGAATTTGCTTCAAAGATTCTGACATCCTTATAAACTGGACCAGTAGGTTTTAAAATGCTCTGCTTGAGCTTGAAATTCCTGACAAGCATTTCACCGAAATCATTCTCCCCGAATTCCTTTATCACGCCCTCTATTTCCCTGTTCTTCCTTTTAACTCTCGCAATGGTGAGATGCGCAACAAATTCCTTGTCTCTTCTAAATCCAAGTCGCTTCAGTTCAGAATAAACCTTCTCAGCTAGTTCCCGGATATCATCCTCCTTTCCAATTCCTATCCAGACTACCCTTGCATCTCCCCTTTCCGGAAACTTTCCGACTCCCTTCAGGGAAATTCTGAATGGGCTAAACTTAACCTTTGAAAGAGCAGAACCGATTTCATCCAACCTAGACTCATCCACTTCACCCAAAAACATCAGAGTGACGTGTAAGTTTTCTCTCTCAACCGGTTTCACACCCTGAAGTTTCGAAAGCTTCAGAAGCAGGGGTTCGATGTTCTTCTTCACCTCTTCATCTATGTCGACTGCAACGAACAATCTCATCCAAGATAGGATTTCAAAAGGTTGAAAAAATTTATCCAAGTGCCAAACCTGTCTTCCTCCCTGCCATTCAGGGCGGGCTTTCAGTTGTCAGATCCATCTACCGTTCTGGTCTAGCATTAACTTTCATCCCTTCCCTCATCTTTTCATGGGAGGGCCTTCGGGGTGAACGGAAGCTCTGCATCCATCTGGTACCTGCGGGCTTATAACCCCTTGCTCTTAGCATACTCGACAGGTCTTTGTTTCTGCCTCTCCAGATCTTCTCTCTGATCCGCTGAGCTT
>JAAOZI010000024.1 GCA_011605865.1 Archaeoglobales archaeon | reverse complement strand
GATTAAAACCTTGCGGTTCTGTGAATCCGAAGATGCTTTCGGGGGTTTCCTTGATCATTCTCGGAATCTCTTTATGCCTTTTAGCAGCCATGAATGCGGACCAGCATTTAATAAACGCGGGAATAGGCTCTGCTGTGATAGGAACAGTTCTAATAGCCTTTTCCCTTTCGAGAAGGGAATTTGAGAGCATAATCCTTCCCTACCACGAATTTCTGAAGGAGGTTGCCGATTTCATGGAGATAAAAAAAGCTATCTACATTCCGCCGTTCAGGGGTTTTCCATTCGGGGCAGTTTTTCTCGCTTCTAGCGATGAATTCGAGCTCGATCTTGCTAGGATTGAGAAGGGGGCCCCTTTCGTTTCGGGAAGGGAGAGGGAAACTGGAATCTTGCTCGAAGCCCCGGGAAGGGAGATACTGAAGAAGTTCGAGGAGTTCGCAGAGCTCGATTTGAGCAACTACGGAACCGGAGTTTCGGAGATCTGCTCCTCGGTGCTAAGAGCTTTAGGGCTTGCGAAGGGGGTTGAGATTGTCGATGGAGATGAGCTAAGGATTTCGATAAGCAATGCCGGGGTTGACTTCTGCAGCTCTGAATGCAGGCTTATCCAGTGCCCGATCTGCAGCTCGGTTCTCCTCGCTATTGCAAAGGCTACAGGAGAGCTGCTTGCCGTCGAGGATTTAAGGGCTGGGGAGAAAATAGAGATAAGGGCGAGAAAGCTTGGGGGAATAGAGAAATGGATGTAGAAGAGATCGTCGCATTGTCGATTGCCTTATTCGTAGTTCTATGCTTCGTTCTCGTTGAATCAACGGAAATATTCGTCGTTCTCCTTCTCATTTGCCTTGCAGCCTCATTGCAGCTCGCTGGGTTTTTCATTCCGAAAGAGGCGAAGGTCGTTCTCAAGAGCTTGGTTTACCTGTTTCTGATAGCCTTCATCGGCATCGTTGTCAGGAAAGCTCTGGAGGTGCTGAGATGAAAATTGAAAGAATTCTTTCCGCATTTCTTCTCCTCGCCCTTTTAGCTTCCATCGCCGCGCTGATATACCTCATCCTGAATCCTCCGCCAGGAGAGAGGTTTACGGAGTTCTACATCCTCGGCCCGAAGGGAAAGGCTAGCGATTATCCGACTAGGCTTTTCGTAAACCAGAGCGGATCATTGATAATCGGCATCGTGAACCATGAATACAGGACAATGAACTACACAGTCGAGATCTGGAGAATCGGAGAGAACTTTTCCGAAATAAGGCTTCTTGAATCCTTCACGGTTTCGCTTGAGCATTCAAAGATTTCTGAGCCGTGGAAGCCGCAGTTCGAAAGGAATTTCAGCTTTTCAATAGAGAAACCCGGGAAATACAGGCTGGTCTTTTTACTGCTAAAGGATTGCCCGCCAAAAAGGCCCGAGGATTATGGAAGCGAGGAGGAAAGAATCAGAAAAGCGACGAACTGGGAGCTTCAAAGCCTGATTCTCAACGTTGAGGTTCTGGGGATATAGAAGCATGGCTTGAGAAAAATTTTGAAAGGTAAAGACTTCACTAGAAATTAAAATTCAATTCTTCGAATGGCAATTTTTGTGGATAAACTTTACTGAAATAAGTATGAAATTCTCTTCAAAAGCTCGATAAGACTTTTGGATAAACTTTTCCAATTTGATCTATTTTCAAGATAATTCAAAAATTCAAAAATATTCAATCTCACTTCAAAAGCTAGCAGTTTAAAGAGAACAAATTAGGGGATCTTATAAGAGAAACACTTCCGAATAGTCCCCCAAATTCAGCCTTATAAACCTTCTTTCCCTGTTCTTTGTAACCTTCTTTGAATTCGCGATAACAACAGACACGCCTCTGCGATCTCGCAGATCCTTTGGAACTCCCCAAAAATCCCCTAACGTTATATCGCTAAATCTTGGAATGCTGCAGAATGGACAGCTGTAACAGGATTGCCTGAGATAAAGATTGAAAAGGTAACCCCTATAAAAAGGGTCGAGCTGGTGATGTCTTCTTATTTCGCTTCCATCTTCTAGTCTTGAAACAACACGAAATAGAATTGTAGCTTCTCCTTTGCATCCTACATCAGGACCTCTTAATTTTTGATCTTCGAAGCTATTTAACAATCAAAACCCAGCTCTTTAAATCAACATAAACATATCTTACATCATCTACTATGATCGCATGTTTGCCGTTTTCAGCTTCAATTCCCTCGATCCCTTTCTTAGTTGTTACAATTGGCAAACCAACATTCAAGTAATCCATTATCTTCACTCTAGTTCCACTCCCACTGAGAATTGGAACTATGGCTATGTCGCTTGCTACGAGCAATTCATATATGTCGTCTAAAAATTTAATTCCATCTTTTTCAAACTTTGGCAAATCCTTTCCTGCTACATCATGCAGATGGTAGGCGCTATAATCTAAATGACATACAAAATTTTTCCTGCCCCATTATCGTAAATTCTGCTTATATTTTGCGATAAATCCTTTGTTGAATAAGAGACTATAGAATTTTTTTCCAAGATAAAAATTTGCTTTTCAATTGTATTGTGATAAGCCAAAAAAATATAGCTATTTTCAACTAGTTTTATATTTTTATTTAAAACAACTATAGATGGCAATTTTATTTCTTCAGGCAACTGGCCAAACCTAGAAGATATCAACACTTTACCTGCTACTGTTAGAATATCTACATATAATTCCTTGTCCAAATCTCCATGACTCTTAATCCATTCACCACATTGAAGATTCTGCTCAGACATGTAATATTGCCTGTAAAGCAGATACTTTGCTTGAATGTTATCACCTTTGATTATTTTTTCTTTATTTATGTAAGCGTTTGGAGAGTAATCATTTGGTATAAATTCCGCAATAAAACCCGAGTTTAGCAAAAAGAAAACAACACTAAGTCCTGCAAAGAGGATTAAATGCTTATCGGCATTTTTGCCCTTAGCATTTCTGAGAGCGAACTTTAAGCCAATAACAGAAAAAGGTGCGAGAAGGATGAGAGAGAGATGGAATATCCTGAAAGTATCAAAACCTCCACCTATTGGCAATAGCGTACTGCCAAGCATGATCAAAAATGATGCCGATAGAATCAAAAACCCCTCAAGTTTCCTTTCTTTGATTTGGCTGCAGAGCGTTTGAAAGACCCCCAAAGCTATCAGTCCGCATATAAGTAAAGTAAGATACTTCAGAATTTCAATCGATACCGAAGCCCAATTCCGTGTAAGAGCTCCCAAAGCATGTGATGCTTCCGGGCTGAAAAGTTCCGTTAAACGTTCAAGAAAGAAATTAAAAAATATTACAAGTGTAAAGAAATTTGTAGAACCTGAAGTATACATGTACCACAATAAAACCATAGCACCATAGAGAATTAAGAAGGGAGACGTGAACAAATTACTACTGTTAAAGTCCCCTGTGGCGACATCTAATTTTCTAAAAAGTTTCAGAATAAAAAATGAGGATAATAATGCAAGCATAAAGAAATAAGAAGTACCATAATGCGATGCTATGAGAGAAAAACTGAAAAGAATAAAAAAGAGTGATCTTTTTTTTCTCTCCAGTTTTTCGTGGAAAGCAGAAAGTAAAAGAAGAGCGAGAAATAATTCTGCATGCTTCTGTCTTGGAAAAGTTACACTATAAAACAAGAAAAAGAATATAAATAGTGATGAAGACATAAAAGCTGTTTTGTCGTCTGTTATCTTTTTAAAAAGTTGGTATAATATTAGTGGTATAAAAGAGGAGACAAATGGAACTACAACTTTCAGCTCGGTTAAAATGTTTTCAAATCCGCCAATGTAAAAGAAAGTTGGATGGAGTGCAACATCGAAGAGCAAAGAGTTGTGACCATGCAATACTGTAGGATCCCAAAAACCAAGTCTAACAACGACTCCGGGCATTATTGTCTCGGCCACACAGTTTAAAAATATATACCAAGGCAAAAGAAGAGAAAGAGACATAATCCAGATCAATAGCGGGTATAAATTTTTGGAAATTTTGTCGAATGCAACCAACATTGGAAAGATCGATACGATTCCATAGAAAAGCAGTAACAGCAAGTTACTGTGATAAGCTACAAGCTGATATGCTCCAGCTATACTAAGGGATATTAGCCACACTACTAAGAGCAATACAAGGGGAGATACCTCAAAACGGAGCGTATAATAGAAATCTCTACCTCTAAGGCAACATAGGGAAGAAAGAAGAATAATAAAACACGCTAGCAGAAACAACAATGGTTCTTGAGATATTGGCTTTTCGAGCCCCAAAAATCGGGATACATTTAAAGCCGCAACTAAAAACATGACCGATGAAAGGCTCAATCCTAAAGAGAAGAGTAGAGTATCTGTAAAATCTAGTTTTATCTTTAACAAGAAAAGAACGAGCAAACCAGGCAAAAATGCTATATATAATATGCAGAGAATTTCTCTTATAACAGAAACAGGATTAACAGCTAGCAATGCTATCATTAATTGAAGTAGAAGAGCCGTTGCTACAATCCTCTTACTGTTAAGAGTCGTTCTTATTAAAATATTGGAAAGTTTCATCTTATTCACAACATCTTTTAGTAAAAGACTTTAACATCTGACCTCCTCCCCGCCCTAAAGATCTCTCAAATCCCTAAGCAGTTCTTTACTGGGCTCTTCATCGTCATCCAACTGAATAACCCATTCATTGCTACACAAATCGAGACCGATTTTATAGTATAACTCAACTAATCCAACTGGGGGGAACCAGTAAATCCTCGCATCTTTTAGCTTCTCCTTCAAAAATTCGTGTTTTTCTTTCTTTGAAGAATCCACTATCACGACTTCGTCAACGTACGGTTTTATCTTTTCCACGAGCCTAACAACGCTCTCCACCCTGTTCATGGAAAAAATCAATG